>CAZCZP010000042.1:0-3642 GCA_964502895.1 uncultured Bifidobacteriaceae bacterium | reverse complement strand
GGGTTGATCGCGGTGGGCATGACCATGAAAGATGTCGCGCGGACCTGGTTTTTTCTGGACGACATTCTTTCGTGGTATGGAGATTTCAACCGCGTGCGGAACGATTTCTTCGCGCGAAGTGAACTGCGTCCCGGCAGCGTTCCCGCCAGCACAGGTGTCAGCGGTTTGAATCCGTCCGGGGCGGCGCTTACGGCGGCAGCCTGGGCCGTGCGAGCGCATGATTCGTCCGCAAAAACTGTGGAGGTCGTTCCCTCGCCGCGGCAGTGTCCGGCCCCCGCTTACGGCAGCGCGTTCAGTCGCGCGGTGGAAATGACCTTGCCTGGCGGTCGAAGAATCCTGGTTTCCGGCACGGCGAGCATCGAACCGGGCGGGCGCACCGCGCATGTTGGCGATGTCAAAGCTCAGATCGAACTTTCGATGCAAGTGGTCGAGGCGATTCTGGGATCGCGCCAGATGTCATTTGCGGATGTGTTGCGCGCGACGGCTTACTTCAAATCTGTGGGAGACGCGCCGGTGTTTAACTGCTGGCTTGCACAGCGCGGATTGCAGGCCATGCCGGTGGTCTGTGCGGGTTGCGACATCTGCCGGGACGATTTGTTATTCGAGATCGAGCTCGATGCGATTCTATCGGTGGGCTGACTCGTCTCAAGCAGGTTGACCCAGGCAAATGCCTCAGAAGAATTCTGCCTTCGCGAAGGCCGGGCTTGTCAATCACCGTCGCGGGCGCGTAACGTAGGATGGCCGCAGCCTCAAGCGATTCGTGCGTGTGGTTGCCGCCGCCATGCGAAGCATTGGAAATCTACCTAACGAACAGCAGGCCCGCCTCTTTGGCGATTACCTGCTGGCCCAAGGCATTCGCAACGAAGTCGAAGCCGACACAGACAGCTCGTGGATGGTCTGGGTGGCGGATGACGATCATTTGTCGGAGGCCGGCGAATTCCTCCAACGATTCCGGAGCGACCCGAACTCCGCCGAGTTCGCTCGCAAGGCGGCCGACGCGGAACGGGTGCGCTCGGAGGAAAAGAAATCGCAGGAGGCCTGGCGGCGCAAGGTACGCGGGCGGCGTTCGATTTTTCCGGCGATGGGCGTGTACAGCCCCGGGCCACTGACGTTTGTGTTGGTGTGCGCATGCGCGGCCGTTGCGGCCTTCTCAGACTTGGGTAAGAATCAAGAAGCCATCCGCGGCCTGTTTATCAGTTACTTCGTGCCCGCGGGCGGATGGTTTTTGGAGGTGCGGGCCGGTGAGTTTTGGCGGTTGTTCACGCCGATGCTCATTCATTTCGGCTGGACGCACATAATTTTCAACATGCTCTGGCTGTTTCGGCTTGGCAGCATGATTGAGGGTTTGCAGGGGCAGGGCCGGTTCACGCTGCTTGTGTTGGGCATCGCGGGCTTGTCGAACGTGGCTCAATATGTTTACGACGGGCCAGGCTTCGGTGGCATGTCGGGTGTTAACTACGGCCTTTTCGGCTACGTCTGGATGCGCGGAAAGCATGATCCGTCTTCGGGACTTTATCTCACCCCGCAGGATAAGATGATGATGCTTGTGTGGTTCGTTATTTGTTTTACTGGTGCAGTCGGCCCCATCGCGAACACCGCCCACACCGGGGGATTGATTGCAGGTGTGGTTTGGGGACGCGTGTCGGCTTGGATGGCAATGCGAAATCCCCGGTGAACGAAGCTGGTTGCATCGCCGAGTTCCAAGTCGAACAACGGATTTCCAAATCCGTCAGCGTTTCCGGAGCTACACGGAGAAAGCTCCTTCCCCGCCGACTTGGAAATCGGCGACACCATTTCGTCCGTCCCACCCGTTCGCGGCCCAGTCAGGCCGCGTAGCGTCCGGCGCGAACGCCGGCGGCCACAGTGTCGTGCCACAAATCCAATGACTGCTGCAAGCTATCGAGCCAAGGCAGCACATTATTTTCCAGCGCGTCCGACAAAACGTTCGTGTCTTCCGACCAGCAGGCTTCGTCCACGCGTTTGATGAGCGACGCAAGTTGCTGGAGTTGCCATTTGCGCAATTGATGAAGCGAGGCACACCCGTTGGCCGGGCCACAAACCGATTCCGGCACGAGGCTCAATGTAAGCAGCGGTGCCTTCAAATCCTTGGCCAGACCCCACCAGAACTCCCGCGCCATCGCGCCGTCGTTGATCAGAACGTTTACTACCGCCGAGTGGACCTGTTCGCGCGCTTCGTAAATTTGATGCATGGCGGTTTCGATCAATTGCAGGGGCATCCGATCCAGGCTGACGGTTTTGCCCTCCACACAGGCGAAAGTTTTTTGCGACCAGCCCGGCTGCAAAAGGTTTGCCTGCGCACCGTCCACGCTGAACGAGCAGAGAATCCGCTGTTGCTCGAGGGCGAGCATTTCGAGGTAGGAGCGGATGGCGTTCAGGGAGCGTCTTTCAGCGGGGAGTGTGATGGCATGGCCATCCAATTTGACTTGAACGTTCCGGTGAGTTGCCGAGGAATCCCATATTTCTGATTTCATACCCTAGTTCGGTTTTGCGTCAGTCCGCAAGCAACGTGCCTTTATGGCGGTTGGACATTGTTTTGTGAATACTGTGAATAACTCGCGCGTGGTTTCGATGGCCCGTTTCCGCGATGCAGCCAATGCTTCGGAAAGCGCCGTGCTGGTATGGGCCGGGTTTCTCCTCGAACCCATTTAAACGAACAAACTCCTGCATCCACTTCTGCCCAGAAGTCAGGCAATCGTGTCCAGTTTTCCGGGCGGGGTTGGACAATTGTGCCGTGGTCTGCGAACAGGGAGGTTACCGGGAATCAAGTCAGCAAACCGAAAGCTTTGACATTCGTGGCGCAATGCTGTTTCCTATGCCGCAGAATATGAACACCGAGTTCATCAGAATGCATCGGCCAACGAGCGTCAGTGGCGATATCGCTACGTGGCAGCGTTGTTCCGGGACATTTGGCATCGCGGATCCGGATTACAGGTTATAGACAACAGATTTCAAACGAACCCGCGATTGCCAGTCAATCGCGGGTTTTTTGTTAATCCGGCCTGACGGAGCGCCAGGCCAAGACGAAAGGTAAAAGTATGAATGAGAAGTACAAACGGGTGACAACCCGATTCGGACCGGATACGCGGTTCGAGTTGAGGCCGGCGCCGACACCGTTCCGCGCCGGACAGGAAGAGGAATTCGAACGGCTGAAGTTTCGGCTGCTCGATGAGCGCCTGTTGCGCGCCAATGCGCCGGGACTCAACGTGACATTAAAGCGAGCCGCCAATGAGGCCGCGGCGCTGGCCTGGCTGACGGCGTACCCGGCGTTGGTCTTTCCCACGCTGTTCGACGAGGTGGCGCGCGCCGCATTGCTGCGCGCACAACGACAGGATTGCGTCCGCGAACGCAGCCGGGAGTTGCTGGCGGTATGAAGGCCTGCACCAACAAAACACAGGACACGCGGGGAGTTGCTGGCAAAGGCGCGAACAGATTTCACGCCCTTGCCAGCGGCTCCTCGCAGTGTTCCTGTTGCTCGTTTTTAGAATGCTGAAGGCCCGGCTGTTTCTGGCAACGCGCAGTCAAATGCGATCCAATACAATCAGAGTATCTTTTAGCGCGGGCCGCCAACTTCGTGAGATCAAGGCGTGAACGCCGGTTCTTTCCCGCTGGCATCGAACCGCC
>CAZCZP010000041.1:8825-20799 GCA_964502895.1 uncultured Bifidobacteriaceae bacterium | reverse complement strand
TTTGGATGCCATCAAAATAATGCGGGCCGGCTGCTTTCCAATGCATCTCGACAAATGTTCGCCCTGTGAACCGGTTTCATTAACACCCAACTTTAGTTGGGTGTTGGAAGGTCTCCAATGCCTTCAACCGCTTCAGCGGTTTGCGAGTGCAGACAAGCCGCTTAAGCGGTTTATGACCAAGCCTGCCGCAACCACCCAGCTTAAGCCGGGTGTTAATGAAAAGGCTGTAATCACGAGGGCTTTCGATTACCGCAATTCGGTCAAGTTTGAGATGCGCCGGCTACTTCCCAATACAAAACTGGCTGAAGATGGAATCCAACAAATCCTCGGTGGTCGTTTTCCCCACAACCTCGCCGACGGCATTGACGGCGATGTGCAAATCCACGGCCACAAGATCAAGGGGCGTGTCCGCCTGCAGCGCGGCGAGCGTTTGCCGGGTGGCGGCCAAAGCCCGAGCCAGCGCGTCCTGATGGCGCGAGTTGATCATCACCTCCAGCATCTCGGCTTTGATTTCGCCGGACCAGACCAGTTCCTTGATCGCATCCTTGAGTTGCTCGATGCCCCGACCTGTGAGGCAGGAAACCTCAACGATTCGGAACTTGGTGTCGGATTGCGGGAGGCTCCCCTCAGGATTCGCCAGTTGAACACGGCCTAAATCAAGCTTGCAGGGCAAGTCCACTTTGTTCCGAACCAGAATCCGCTTCTTGCCCGCAAACTGGGCAAGATATTTTTCATCCTCCGCCGTCAACGGTTCGGAAGCATCGAGCACGTGCAGAATGAATTCCGCCGCGCCCAGGCTTTGATGGCTGCGGCGGATGCCTTCGCTTTCGATTTCATCCCGGGCCTCGCGTAATCCCGCGGTGTCAATGAACACCACGGGCAGGCCGCGCACGTTGGCGGTTTCCTCGATGGTGTCGCGCGTCGTGCCCGGAATCGGCGAAACGATGGCCCGGTCGCGGCCAAGCAGTTGATTGAGCAGACTGGATTTGCCCGCGTTGGGCCGGCCAATTATGGCCGCGCGAATCCCGCGCCGCAGAATCTGCCCTTCGTTGGCGGTGCGGAGCAGTTCTTCCATGAACGCGACGGCCCCGCCCAGCCGCGCCAGCAGTTGGTCGCGTGTATCCGGCGCGATGTCTTCCTCTGGAAAATCTATGTGCGCCTCGATATGCGCCAGCACGTTCATCAAGTCGTCGCGCAGTTGGTTGATGCGTTGCGAGAGTTTGCCGGCGAGCTGTTCGTTGGCCGCGCCCAGGGCAAGTTCCGTGCGCGAATGAATCAAATCCGCCACGGCTTCGGCCTGGGTGAGGTCGAGCCGGCCATTGAGAAAAGCGCGCCGCGTGAATTCGCCCGGCGACGCCAGACGCGCGCCGTTTTCCAGCACGGTGTCGAGCACGGTCTTGGCCGGGAGAATTCCCCCGTGGCAGGTGATTTCGACCACGTCTTCACGCGTGTAAGTACGTGGCGCGCGCATCACCGCCAGCAGCACTTCATCCACCTGCCTGCCGCCGCGCACGACCTTCCCATAATGGATCGTGTGAGTCGTGGCCTCGCTGGGTTTGCGGGAGTTTCTTCCCACGGGGAAGAAACTGAGGTCGGCCACCGCCAGCGCCTGCGGGCCGGAAATGCGGATCACCGCAAGGCCGCCTTCACCGACGGGCGTGGCGATGGCGGCGATGGTGTCGTCGAGCATGGCGTGTGTGAGTTGCAGAAGGCCGCCAGAAATCAGTGGCCGCAATTGCCGCGCTGGTTTTCCGCCTCGCGGCCTTCGAGGTGCCGCCGGGCCTTCTCGTAACTTTTCCGCTGCAAATAGTGCCGGAGGTCCGGCGACGTTTGCGGCGGCAACTGGCGCGCGAGGTCATCGAGGCGCGTGAAAAAAGTCTGGAGGTTCGGCTTTGGGTTCGCTGTGCGCACCGTTTTCACCGCCGCGTCCAACTCAACGAGGGTCCGCAGGATGTCCTGTTCGATTTGTGTCACACCGGATGAATACCCGGTTCGCGGCAGAATTGCCATACTGCGTGTTGGTTGTAATCGGGGCTCCGGGAAACTGCTTGAGCCGGATTCGCAGTGCGTTAGTCTGGCCGGCAGATTCACCTCAACGCGATGAAACGGAATCGGGCTTTCACATTGATCGAACTGCTGGTGGTGATTGCCATCATCGCGATCCTGGCGGCGATGTTGTTGCCAGCACTGGCGAAGGCCAAAGAGGCCGGCAAACGGGCAAACTGTTTGAGCAATCTGCATCAGATGGGCATCGGGCTGCTGATGTATGCCGACGACAGCGAAGGGAACATTCCCCGCGGCAACAATCCGATCTGGTGGCAGGTGCTCACGCCGCAACTGGGCGGCCGGCGGACGAATGATTTCCGCAAGGTCAAAATCTACACCTGCCCGAGTTATCCGGACAAACGGCAGTTGATTTGTTACGTGGTCAACGCGTGGAAATTCAGCAGCCCGCTGGACATGGTCGGCGATGAACACACGGGCTTTTCCAAGATCAACCGGTTTCAACGGCCGGCGGACACGATTTATCTGACCGATAACGAACATGGATCGTGGCGACCGATCATCACCGAACTTGCCGTGATCGGTTCCGATCAATTGAACGACGTGTGGCATCCCGAGCACCTGCCCTATGCGCCGGGCGGCGTCGCTTTGCGGTCACAACGTCGAGTGGCGGCCGCCCGCCACGGTCGTGGGCCAAACCTTTTGTACTTCGACGGTCATTCCGCGATGAAGCGCGCCAAGCTAATCACAATTGACGATTGGCGCGAACAACGGCGCTAACGCCCTCGAGCGAGACCGGGATCAGGCAGAATCGGAAGGGTTTCGCATCCAGGGAAGTCCCCGTCCTGCCCCGGCAAACTTCATAAATGAGACTCCCGCCATCGCCCGCCCGAGCTTGAGCAGGATTCAACACAAATTGAATCTTCCCGGTTGGAACACTTCGCGCTATTGCACCTTTGTCCGGATTGAAAGCCGACCGTTAGAACGGCTGGCCAAAAGGAGGCTGTCCCGTTCCGGGGCAGGCTGACATGCCGTTGTGCATGCGAAGATTGTTTGGAACCTGTTTCTTGAGTATGAACGTTGAATTGTGGCGTTTGTCCCGGCGGTGGTGTGTGTGCGCGATGCTTGCCCTTTCGGGCGCGCTGGCCACGGCACAACCGGCTTCGAAACCCCGGGAATTTCCGCGCGGCTCGCTAAGCAGACTCGATCAGTTACCCGCCGGACGGTTCCGCACCCAGGTGGATCGCCTTCCCCCCTCGGCCCGGCAAAAGGCCCTGAGTTGGATGCAGGATTTTCATTTCACCGATTTGGACCTCGAAGCGCTGCACACGGATTCCGAAGGTGGAATTTTTTACGCGGACATTTTTCCGACCGACCCGGTCGCCGCAGAAGCCGAAACGCCGGTTGTCAGCGAGGCCGCTGTTCCGGTCAGCCCGTTCCCGCCGAACCTGGTTTTCCACAGCAAACCAGGCGCGCCGAACATCCTGTTTCTCAACTTCGCCGGCGAAGACGTCACCGGCACGGCTTGGAACAATTCTCTGGGCCGGACGACAATTCCCGCCCTGCCCTTCAGTTCAGACGCCGATTTCTCGACCTATAGCGATTCGGAACAAGCGGCCATCAAGAAAATCTGGCAGCGCGTGTCGGAGGATTTTGCGCCGTTCAACATTGACGTGACGACGGAGCGCCCGGCTTCCTTCAGCTCGCGCACGGCGCACGCGTTGATTACGCGAAACACCGACGCCAACGGGGACGCGAATCCGTCCACCTCGGCGGGCGGTGTCGCCTACGTGAATGTGTTTGCCGGCGGCAGCTATGCGACTTATCGGCCCGCGTGGGTTTACAACAACAACCTGGGAAATTCCGAGGCGAACATCGCCGAGGCCACGTCGCACGAAATCGGCCACAACCTTGGCTTGAGTCACGACGCCAAAACGGACGGCACTTCCTATTACAACGGCCACGGCAGCGGCGATACTTCGTGGGGACCGCTGATGGGCACGGGCTACAATCGCAACGTGAGCCAGTGGTCCAAGGGTGAATATTATCTGGCCAATAATACCGAGGATGACCTCTCGATTATTTCTGGAAAAATATCTTATCGCACCGATGACCACGGCAACACCCGGCCCTCCGCAACTTCCCTGGTACTCACCGGCGGCACCAACGTCGTTTCCACCACTCCTGAGACCGACCCCACAAATTCCAATCCTGCCAACAAAGGCGTGCTGGAGCGCAACACGGACGTGGATGTGTTTTCCTTCGTGACCGGGAGCGGACAAATCAGCCTGACGGTGAACCCGTGGATCATGCCCTCCGGCACGCGCGGCGGAAATCTGGACGTGCTGCTTGAATTGTACGACGAGAACGGCGCGCTGGTCCTGACCAACAATGTGTCCACGCGAACGTATGCAAGCATCCAGACCTCGCTGACCGAGGGACTTTATTTCCTTCACGTTCGAAACACTGGCGTGGGCGATCCATTGATTTCGCCGCCCAGCGGTTACACGTCGTACGCCAGCATCGGCCAGTATTTTATCAGCGGTTATCTCAGGCCATCGGGCTATGCACCACCGCCACAAGCCGAAGTGCAGGTGACGGACATCACCCAGCCAGGCACGGGCGCAAAACAGTTCACGGTCACTTACACTGATAATCTGGCGATTGACGTTTCGACCATCGGCACCAACGACGTGCGGGTCACGGGTCCGAACGGCTATGATCGCATCGCTCAGTTCGTTTCGATTGACGATCCTTCAAACGGCACGCCGCGCGTGGCCACTTATTCCGTCAGCCCGCCGGCGGGCAGCGTTTGGGCCCACACGAACGACGGCATTTACAACGTCTGGTTGCGAACGAATCAAGTCAGCGACACGGAGGGCAGTTGGGCCGCCGGACAACAACTCGGGCAGTTCACGGTGAGCGTGCCGTTGGTCGTTTACTCGGATAACTTGGATTCGAACTCCGGTTGGACCCTGCAATCGCAATGGCAGTACGGCACGCCAAATTATGCCGCAAGCGGACCGGCCAGCGGCTTCACGGGTTCCAACATTCTCGGCTATAACTTGAGTGGTAATTACGCGAACAACCTGGCAACGGCTTACGCCACGTCGCCGGACATTGACTGCTCGGGTGTCAGTTCGTTGACGTTGCGCTTTCAACGCTGGCTGCGGGTGCGGAGCGGCGACACGGCGACTCTTGAAATTTCCACCAACGGTTCTGCCTGGTCCACAATTTGGTCGGCGAGTCAGAGCGTTTCGGACGGCGCATGGCAACAGGTCCAATACGCCCTGTCCGATTCGGTGGCCGGCAGCGCGACGGTTCGTCTGCGCTGGGGTATGGGTTCCGGCCCTTCACAAAACGACATTGGCTGGAACATAGACGACATCGAGATTCTCGGCCGGGAGGGATTGCCGCCGCCTCAATACACGCTAACCGCGTTCGCGAACAATCCCGCCTGGGGTGCGGTAAACCCGACGAATGGCACTTATCCATCGGGATCGTCAATTCAAATTGCCGCGACGCCCGCGACGTATTTCCGCTTCCTCAACTGGACCGGCGCCGCAGCGAGCACCAACAATCCCTTTACCTTCGTGGTGAACACGAACTCAACGGTTCAAGCCAACTTCGGAGAAATACTCACCACCAATCATCCAACGCCGTTGTGGTGGCTGGCGTCGCACGGATATACGCAGAATCCAGAGAACGCAGTAATGAACGTGGGCAGCAATGGGATTGCGCTGTGGCAATCGTACATCGCCGGGCTGAATCCCAACGATCCCAACAGCCAGTTACGCTTGTTGGTCGCTCCCGGCAGTGGCAACAATGTGGTGCTTCAATGGAACGCCGTCACTGGCCGCGTCTATACGGTTTTGGCAAGCACGAACGGAATGACCGCGTTCGCCCCGATTGCCAGCGCCGCAAATCTTCCTTCCACGATCACCGGCATCACCAACGGTCCGATCAACAATTCCGCCCAGATGATGTACCGCCTGGAAGTTCGGAAACCTTGACCTCATCAAAACGGGTCCACCGGGATTGCAGTTGAAACCGGGGCCGGGAATTTTCACACTCACTGCTATGGATTCATCAATGCGGGGAGTCGCGTCATCATCCAAGCCCCACTGGTTGAGCTTGCGGCGAGGAGCCAACGGCGCCCAGGCCGCAACCGCGACTTGCTTGTGTTGACCGCCAGCAACAGGCGCATTTGGTTCCCGCGCGATTCCGGCCGGCATCTGCTCTGGGCCGTCGTGCTCTTGATCGCGGCCAACCTGTGTGCCCAGGAAGCGTTTCGTGCTTCGATCACCGGACAGGACGCGGCCGAAGCGCGAAAACAAGCCTTGGCGAACCAGCGCTTCAATCTGCGACTCGGCCCGGTTTCGATGCGCTTTAATGCGGGTTTGGCGACCGAGGCTACTGACAACGTTCGGTACACGACGGAGGATAAGGAAGCCGACGTGAGTTTCCGTCCACAGGTCACCACGACGGCAGTCTGGCCGGTGACACAAAAAAATACGCTCTCGCTGTCCCTGGGTGTCGGGTACGCGAAATACATCAACGCCACGGAAAATGACGGGTTGTTCATCGCGCCTGGTTCGGATGTATCTTTTGACGTTTACGTTCGGGATATGGCCTTCAACTTCCATGATCGCTTCTCGTTTTCACAGGACGTGACCAGCGACCCAACCATCAGCGGAGTCGGCGGCCTGGACCGATTCGAGAACACGGTCGGCACGGCCATGACGTGGGATTTGAACAAGCTGCTGGTCAGCGCGGGCTACGATTATTCCATTTTTGTTCCCACGGAGGACCTGTATTCGGAACAAAGACGCGGGTCGCACTTGTTCAACGCGAGTGGCGCATTGGTGATCAACCCCACGACGCACGCGGGTTTGCAGATGAGCGGCGGCCTGACGGATTACGACGAGGAGCTTTACAGCGACAACCAACATATTGGCCTGGGCGCCTTTGCGAGCGCCCAATTCAGCGATTACACGCGGTTGCGCGCGGCGGCAGGGTATGTTACTTACTTTTTCGATCCCTCGCTCAGTGTCACCAACAATGAAGTGCTGGACGCGTTTTACTTGGACGTATCGCTGAGCCAACGCCTGTCCTCTGCGATTACGCATTCCCTGTCCCTTGGGCGACAACTGCAAGCCGGCTATTTTTCCGACAGCCTGGAATTGATTTACTTCCGGCACGGAGCGAACTGGAGGCTCTTCCGAAAGACTTCGGTAACCACCTCCCTGTCTTACGAGTATTACCGGGAAGTCCGGCAACAGGGCGAAAAAGGCAGCCGCTACGGGGCGGGCCTGGGATTCACGCGCCCGTTGACCCGCAACCTGACGGCGGGCCTGCGTTACGCGTTCTATCTCAAGGATTCGGACGTGAATACACAGGACTATACACAGAATCGGCTTGTGCTGGATTTGTCCTATCAGTTTTAATGTTCGTTCGTAATGAAGAGAGTGGTGGTTTATTCAATCGGCCTGCTGTTGTGCTTGGGGGCGCTCAAAAATGTAGCCCGGGCGGACGACCAATCAGTTCGCGAAGCGACACCCCTTCCTTCAGCCGCCACGAACACCAACCAACTTGCCAGCACCAACGGCGCGCCCAGCGCCTACACCCTCGACGACAAGCGCAAGTTGTTGTCCGGCGACCGCGTCAGCTTTCAAATTCTCGAAGATCGCACCAATGCCGTTTCGTTGCTGGTAGCGGATTCGTCCGAGCTGGACATTCCCTACATCGGACGCATCAGCGTTGCCGACAAAACCTGCAAAGAACTGGCGGCCGAGGTGAAAACACTGTTGGAAAAGGATTATTACTACCGGGCCACCGTGATCATCGGCCTGGACTCCCTGGCGAAAGTCCTGGGCAAAGTTTATGTCTGGGGGCCGGTTCGCACGCAAGGGCCGATTGACATTCCCGCCAACGAAACGTTCACCGCCAGCAAGGCCATCCTGCGCGCCGGTGGCTTCGGTGATTTCGCCAACAAGAAAGAGGTCAAAATCGTCCGCAAGACCGCGACCGGAAACGTTACGCTGAAAGTGAACATGGTCGAGGTGTTGGAAAAGGGGCGGACCGACCAGGATGTCGTGCTCTATCCCGAGGATTTCATCATCGTTCCGCAGCGGGCGATCAATTGGTAAGGCAAGATGAGCGATCCAACCACGCCCTCCACCCCATATCGTTCGGTCAGGTCGGCCCGCTTCTTCAACCGCGTCCACCGCTACAAGAATATCGTGCGGCGGCTTTGGTGGGTGCTGCCCGTGACCATTCTTGGCGCGCTGGCGGTACAGACGTACCGGCTGTGGCAAGCGCCGCCGGCTTATGTCTCGGTCGGACGCATGATCGTCAACATCAAGCTGCAATCCACCGTGGGCGCCTCTTTCGCGGAGACATTCGGCCCGGTGGATTTTCTGGGCACGCAAGTCTCTTTGATGCGCAGCAGCACCGTCCAGAACCGTGCGCTCGACCGGGTGCGTGCTTTCAAGCGGGAGTTGGCGCCGCTCGATCAACCGCCTCCGGCCGTGAACCTTCAAATCACCATTTCGCCCAAGACCACCATTTTCAACCTGCAAGCCACGGGCCCGAACCAGGAATTCACCCGCGTCTTTCTGGATGCCTGTATGGACGAGTACATCAATCTGAAAAAGGAAATGCGCGCGTCCACCTCCGGAGCAACCCTGGCGAGCATCACCGAGCAACTCGTGACGCTCGAACGTCAACTGAAGGAATCCGAAGAGGATTTGATTGCGTTTCAGGCGAGCAACAGCGTCGTCTTCCTCCAGGAACAAGGCAACAGCGCCGGCAGTTATCTCGTCCAGCTCAACCGCCAGCTCGCTTCGTTGAAAACCGAAAGTCAACTGCTCAACATGCTGGACCTCGATCAGAACCTGGAGCGTCAGCAGAAGAAAGGCGACCTCGCCACCGCGGGCAGTGACGGCAACGTCGCCGACGGCGCCGTGAATTTCCTGCATTCCGACTACTTGAAAGCCAAACAGGAAATTCAATTGCGAAAGGCCGAGCTGCAGGAATGGTCGGAATATCTCCGCCCCAAACACCCGCGCATGCTGGCGTTGACCGAAGAAATCGCGCGGCGTGAAAAGTTGTTGGAAATCTTCCGTCAACAAAACCTCGAACAATTGGAAAACCGCCGGAACTCAATCAACCTGCAAGTTCAAAATCTCGAACGCGAAATCAAGGAGTGGGAAACGAAGTCATTGGACGTCAGCAAAAAGATGGCGGAATACGAACGCATCCGCGCCATCAAACAACGGGTACAGAGCCTTTATGACCGTTTGCTGGCGACGATGCAAACGCTCGGAGTTGACAGAGACATCAGCCCTGAAAGTGTCACCGTGCTCGAGCGCGCTTCCCCGGCGCGCGAAGCCCAGGCCAGCGCCGTCAAGACTCTGATTGTTGCCGGCTTGATCGGCCTGCTGGTTGGCGTGGGTGTCTTGCTCACCGTGGACCGGCTGGATGATCGGCCAACTTCGTTCACCGAATTGCAGGAAGAATTTGACGAACCGGTTCTGGGGCAAATCCCGCTCGAAACCGCCCGCGGCCGCAACAACGGAAACGGCCTGCTGCAAACCGACGATGATCGCCACGCCTTCATGGAAGCCTATCGCAACCTGCGTTCTTCCCTGCTCTACATGGCCACGCAGGGCAAACGTCCGCGAATCATTCTTGTCACGAGCGCGGTGCCGGGCGACGGCAAATCCATGACCGCATCCAACCTGGCTATCACGATTGCGCATTCAGGCTCCAAGGTTTTGCTCATTGACGCCGACTTGCGCAAAGGTTTGTTGCATCGGAATTTCAACGTCGCTGCCACTCCCGGCCTGACCGAAATCCTCACGGACCAAAACGAGGTCGCGCAAACCATCCAGCAAACCTCCACGCCAGGATTGTCCCTGCTTCCTCGCGGCAACACTTCGCGCAACCCGGGAGAGATGTTCCTGAATCAGAAAACGGTGGCGTTGTTGAAACAACTCGCCACCCAGTACGACTACGTGATCGTGGACACCGCGCCCGTGATGGCCGCCGACGACGTGGCGAGCCTCTCCCCGCATGTCGAAGGCGTCGTTTTTGTCATTCGCGCGGCCTGCACCTCGGCGCGGGTCGCGCAGGCCGCATTGGACGTCTTGTACCAGCGCGAGGTCGAAGTCCTGGGCCTCGTCTTCAACGCCGTCGAATCCAACGCGTCCGACTATTACTATTACCGCTACAAGGACTACTATGCGACCCCCTCCAAGCAGTAAGGCGGACGCGCAACGCGGCGAGCTATCACCCGTCCTGCGCCCAGACAGACTGCGCGCTTGACCTTTGTCCCTTATGTGGAGCGAAGAACCTGTCGCAGTCGTCGCCGCAAACTCTTCCCTCCTCCAGTGGTTTTGCCTACGTTCCCACTCGAAGCACGAGCACATTGCGGCGCGATACATCAGCCGCGTGGAAGGCATCGAAGCTTTCCTGCCGCGGATTCGTTTTCGGCGTAAGCGCCGCCAGGGCCCCGTTTGGGTGACGGAAGCTCTGTTTCCAAACTACTTGTTCGCCAGATTCAATTGGGAGAGTCAAGGCCGGATTGTCCGTCACGCACCCGGCGTGTGCGACGTGGTGCATTTCGGAAACCGTTGGCCGGCCGTGCCCAACGGCGTCATGGAAGAACTCCGCGCCCAATTTGGGGACGACTCGGTATATGTAATTGGCAACGCGCTCGCACCCGGAGACGAAGTACAAATCAGTGGCGGCGCGTTTCACGGGCTGGCCGGCGTCATTACCCGGGTCATGCCGGCCCGGGAACGTGTGGCCGTGTTGCTGGATTTTCTTGGCCGGCAAACAGCCGTGGAAATTCCAACCGGCTCAGTGATCAGGCAAGCGGATGCCCGGACCCTCATCCCCTGAAGAATCCATCGCGCTGCGAAAACAAAAAGCGACAACATCAGAAAAAGTCAGCCACCGATCCGCTTTTGAGCAATTGTCGGCGGAGGTGGAACGTCACCCATCGGCTGGGCCGCCGCGTCGGACGGCTGGAGAATCGTCGCCGGCGTAACCCGCAGACGCATTACCGCCTTGTGCCAGGCTTCGGCGGCGATTTCCGACAGATGATCAAATAATCTATCGCTCATGATCTCCGAATAAGCCGTGAATTCCAGCGTCATGGATTCGCCCGCCCGGATCTCGTGACCCTGGCGGCGCAACGCACCGTTGTTGGCTGGCTGAAGCGCGTTATGCCACGTGCGTTCACCGCCAGCCGACGTCAGGCGGGCGTTTGCAAATTCGAGCTTTCGGAGCATGAAACAAAACTCGCCCCACAACCCGTCCAGCGAATCGCACCGCTCGGCCTCCAACTCCAGCCACCGGCTCAACGCCAGCGCATACTGGCTTTCATTGCGCATCTCCAACGAGTTGCCCAGCACCCGGCCCACGGAAAACCACGCGCGGCTGAACTCGAACACCCGCGCCGAAACAATGAACGTCAGGCAGAGAAACCCGAACAGGATGGGCAGCCATCTTCCTTGCGACCACAACACCCCGAGCGACATCAGCAGGAACACCAGCGAAATCCCGTAGAAGATCAACACCGCCTGCGTGCGTGAAAAGCCGGTCGCCAGCAAACGATGGTGCAAATGATTTTTGTCGGGCCGAAAAATCGGCATCCCTTTCAACCCGCGCCGCAGAATGGCCAGCACCACGTCCGCAATCGGCAGCGCCAGCGCGAACAACGGCGCGATCAACATCGCCGCCACGGTTCCCTTTTGCGAATTCTCGATCGTCAGAATGCCGATCATGAAGCCGATGAGATAAGCCCCGCCGTCGCCGAGGTAGATTTTCGCGGGCGGAAAGTTGAAATACAGAAATCCCAACAACGCGCCCGCCATCCCCGCCGAAAGACACATGGGAAAATTCCCCGTCGCGATGCCGGCGTACGTCAGCAACAACATCATCATCAGCCCCACGCCCGCCG
>CAZCZP010000041.1:1251-8725 GCA_964502895.1 uncultured Bifidobacteriaceae bacterium | reverse complement strand
GTCGCGATGCCGGCGTACGTCAGCAACAACATCATCATCAGCCCCACGCCCGCCGCCAGCCCGTCAATCCCGTCAATGAGATTGATTAGATTCGTCAGAGCCACTAACCAGACCACCGTCGCGCCAACCCCCCAATAACCCAGGGCAACCACCTCCCCCGTAAACGGATTCTTTAGCGACGAAATCTGGCAACCCGCGGCGTACGCCAACAGCGCAACGAGAATCTGGCCGATCAGCTTGCGCCGGGCCCCCAGGGGCCGGCAATCATCCCAAAATCCGACCAGAAACATCGCCATTGAGGCGGCCCCCAACAGCAGGCGCGAGACGGTGAAATCCCAATCCTTTGAAAAGGCCAGGGCGACGACGGCGACCACCACGAGCGAAATGGCCAGTGCCAGTCCGCCAAAACGGGGCACCGGGGTCGCGTGCGTCTGGTGAAACATCCGCGCGGCCTCGGCTCCTTGGGTTCCCACCGCCCGGCGCCGAATCAAGGGAATGACCAGCGCCGTTGGCACCAAACCCAGCAAACCGAATATCATGGCTTTCTCAATGTACATGCCTGCGCTGCTGGTATCCGCAATCAAGAAACGTACCGCTAAAACTCTGATCCTTCGTTTCGCCGAGTATTACGGGTCCGCCGAAGAGATTATGCAAGTGGTTTTTCTTCCGCGGATGCCTCCTGCCGCTGGCCCGCAGCGATTGTGTCGAACTTGAAGGCGTGAAGGTCGAGCTACATTGGATCAGTGATACCCGGTTGCTGTTCAAGTTTCAGTTGTGCGACGTGCTTCGCTGTTTAGTCGGCGATTCTCCCTGTCGTTGATCCCAGGTACCCGGGCATGTCCCAATGATCGAGAGCCAGACCAAATACTTGCGCCACATCTCATCATTTTTTCGCCCCATGAATCGGAGCGGTGATTTGTTTGCCGTTGTCGCCGTGTCCAAGTTCAAGCAGGAACGGAACAACCGTTTTCGCCCATTCCCCGGGCGTTGGATAAGACCTGGCGGAACTTCCAAAACAACTGCGCAACATGTCGGTGTCAATGATGCCCGGGTTGAGCGGCACGGCAGCCATGCCCGAGGGCAATTCCTGCGCAAGCGATTGAGTCAGTCCCTCGATCGCCCACTTCGTGGCGCAGTAGGGCGCGACTTCCGCGTCGGTCGCGCGTCCCCAGCCGGAACTGAAATTCACGATCACGCCGCTCTTTCGCTTCACCATTTCCGGCACGAAATGTCGGATCACGTTGGCCACCCCCTTGAGATTCACATCCACGACGGCGTCGAATTCCCGTGCCTCAATTTCCCAAAGCCGCGCATTTGCGTTGATGATCCCGGCATTATTCAGCAACAAGTCTGGCGGGCCATGCGAAGTCAGGACTACGCTGGCCCAGGATTTCACGGCAGTGTCGTCCGAAACGTCCACGGGATAAAAATCGTGCGGCTTGCCCAGGGCCGCGCGCAGCCTGTCAATTTCTTTTGCCGACCGGCCACACCCAAGGACCGTGTGTCCCAAGCGGGCGAATTCTTCGGCCATCGCCCGCCCCAGACCACGGGTGACTCCGGTGATCAAAACAATTTTGCCGTGGGGCATAGGCTCGGATTCTGTTTTTCAGCGGCAGGGCTTTCAATGTAATTCTTTCCCATGAACCTCATCACCTTGACCACGGATTTCGGCACACGCGACTGGTTTGTCGGCGCGATGAAAGGCGTGATCCTCGGCATCCAGCCAAAGGCCATCATTGTGGACCTGGCTCATGACATCCCCAGCGGTAACATCCGCGGCGGCGCATTTTCTCTGATGGCCGGGTATTCGTGCTTCCCGAAAGGCACGGTGCATGTCGCGGTGGTTGATCCCGGCGTCGGCGGACCGCGACCGGCCATCGCGGTGCGCACAGAAAATTACTTTTTTGTCGGGCCCGATAACGGCGCGCTTTCGTTGGCGCTTGCACGCGAGCCGATCAAATCCATCCATCGGCTCGAGAACGAAAGGTTCTTTCACAAGCCCGTCAGCCGCACATTTCATGGGCGCGACATCTTCGCGCCAGTGGCGGCGTATTTAAGCCGCGGTGTGCGTGTCGCCAGGTTGGGTCCGGCGTTAACGCAATTTGTGCGGCTGGACTGGCCGCGCGCTTTGGCGAGCAACGACCGGATCGCGGGTGAAATCGTTTACATTGATCGTTTTGGCAATTTGGTCACGAACATCGAAGCGAAATTGTTGAGATCATTTGGTGACAAACCGTGCGAGGTGTTCGCCGGCAATAAGCGACTCTGTCCAATCGCTCCGTTCTATGGCGCGGTGGCGGTCGGCCGGCCACTCGCCGTGATTGGCTCGACTGGCTTGCTGGAGATTGCCATCAACGGCGCCTCGGCAGCCGAGAAGCTTCGCCTGAACGTCAGTGCCAAACTCAGCGTGCGGCCCTGGACTAAATCTCAATGACCGGCGGGCGCGGCGGGGGACGGCGTCGCGCTAACAGGCACACCGCCAGACCGAAAGCAAAGCCGCCCACGTGCGCCCACCACGCCACGCCGCCAAATCCGCGTTGTCCGGCGCTGAGGCTCATCGCTCCATTGAAGAATTGAAGCAGAAACCACCAGCCCAGAAACACCACGGCGGGCAGCACAAACGTCGGTCCAAAGAAGAACGGCGGGATCATCGCCTCGATCCGCGCCTGCGGATAGAACCGAAAATAAGCACCCATCACGGCGGCGATGGCCCCGCTGGCACCGATGGTCGGCACGCCCGAGCCTTGATTGGTATAAATGTGGACCAAGCTCGCTGCCAGCCCGCCGCCCAGGTAGAAGAGCAGATATCGTCCGTGCCCGAGCCGGTCTTCCACGTTGTCGCCAAAAATCCAAAGGGTCCACATGTTGCCGATCAAGTGCAGCCAGCCACCGTGCAAGAACATGGAACTGGCGAACGGCAACAGCGCAGCGATGGGATTCCCAAACGCGCCAAAGGCTTCGGCAGCGGCATCCGGATGCGTGTAACGCGCCGGAATGACGGCGTATTGCAAAAAAGCCTGGGAAAGATTTCGCCCGAGACTCAACTCCCAAAGAAACGCGATGACGTTCCCGAAGATGATCGCTTTGGTGACCATCGGAAATTTCTCCGACCGGGTGCTGTCACGAATGGGGATCATGAAACCGCTCGAATTGCCGGACAGGTTTTACCGCATGTTCAAGTTCGCGGATCGAAATCCGATTCGCGCGCGAGTTGCTCCCATAATTTTCGCTCGGTGTCCGTCACCTGGCTGGGCACTTCCACCCGAATAACCACGATCACGTCTCCGCGTTCGCCTTCCCGCTTGGGCAAACCGCGCCCGCGCACGCGCAGCTTCTGGCCGTTCTGAGTGCCGGATGGAATTCTGATGTTCACGCGACCGTCGAGCGTGGGCACGGAAATACTCGCTCCCAGCACGGCTTCCCAAGGCGACACAGCTGCTTCGCAAATCAGATTGTGACCTTCGACTTCGAAGTCTGGATGTCGCGCGAGGCGAACCCGCAGAAACAAATCCCCTGCCCCGCCACCACCCGAACCCGCCTCGCCGCGTCCCGCCAGCCGAAGTCGCTGGCCTTCGGTCACACCCGGCGGGACCTTGACCTGGTAAGTGTCCGTCTTCGGCACGCTCCCGCTGCCGCCGCAAGTGGCGCAAGCGCGCGCCCCGCGCTGTCCCTGGCCGCCACAGCGATCGCACACCACGGATCGCCGCACGTTCACGGACCGCAATGAACCACGCATTGCTTCCTCCAACGTCACCATGATGTCGCCTTCGATGTCCCTGCCGCGCTCTGCAAAATCTTCTTCTGCGAATCCCCCCGACCTCCCAAAGCCGCCACGGCGCGAGCCGAACAGTTGCTCAAAAAAATCGCTGAAGCCAGTGCCGCCGAATTGAAACTCGTAATCCTCACCACCCGGACCGCGTCGCTGGCCGGTGCGCGCGCCCGAGAACTGCTCCCATCCGGGCGGGGGCCGGAATTCCGCGCCGGCTTTCCAGTTTGCGCCGAGTTGATCGTACTTCTTGCGGTTCTCCGGAGTGCCCAGCACCTCGTAGGCTTCATTGATTTCCTTGAACTTCTCTTCCGCCTTCTTTTTGTCCTTGGCAACATCGGGGTGATACTGGCGGGCGAGCGTGCGGAAAGCCTTTTTGATCTCCGCATCGCTCGCGGTGCGCGAGACCCCGAGAATTTCGTAGTAGTCTTTGTATTGAACGGCCATAACGAGCATGTCGTCGCGGTTCGACTTCGACGACAAGACCGAATGATGCTCGACGCCGGGCGTTTGTCAAAGCGCAGTGCAGCAGAGTTGGGCCGGGTCTGCCCGGCAGCATCACCGGATGTCTCGGATTTGCTGTGGATTTTTGGAGCGCACTCGGATTAGATTGCATCGCCATGTCAGAAAAGAGTGTTAATGACATCCCACGCGAAGTGCGGCCACTGTTCACCAAAGGCAACGACGCGCTGTCGCGGGACAACTTCGACTACGCCATCAGTCTTTTCAGTCAGGTGCTGGCCAAAGAGCCGCGTATTTTTGAGTGCCGCAGATTGCTGCGGCGCGCGCAACAGGGAAAAGCCGGCGGCGGCGGCGGGTTTCTCAAGAAAGCCTGGAGCAGCGCCAGTTCCTCTCCACAGGTGGCTAAAGCCCAAATGGCCCTGCGCCGGGACCCGGCCGGAGCGCTTGCCATCGCCGAACAGGTGCTGAGCAGTGATCCCAACAGTTCCCCCGCGCACCGAATCGTGGTTGAAGCCGCGACCGCCATGGAAATGCCGCGCACCGCGGCCATGTCCTTGGAAGTCCTTGCCCGCAATCATCCCAAGGACAAGGCGCTGGCAATTCAGTTCGCAAATGCCCTGGCGGCGATTGGCGAAGTCAAACGAGCCGAGGCGACCTTGAGTGAATTCGCGCGCACCCTGCCCGGCGATGCGGATGTGGCCCAGGCTCAGAAAAATATCTCCGCCAACCGCACGATGGATGAGGGAGGTTATGGCGCGTTGGCAAGCGGCGAAGGTTCGTATCGCGACATCCTCAAAAACGAACAGGAAACCGTCACACTCGAACAGGAGAGCAAGGTTCAAAAGACCGAGGATAACGCGGAGCGGCTCATTGCTGAATACGAATCTCGCATCAAGACCGAACCCGGCAATCTCAAACTCTTCCGCTCGCTTGCCGAACTTTACACCCAGAAGAAGCAATTCGACCGCGCCATCGAATACTACGAAAAAGTCAAAGCCACCGAGATGGGCAACGATCCGTCGCTCGAACGCGCCATCACCGAAACGAAGGTGCGCCGGCTGGAACAGGAGATCGAGAAACTGGATCCGGCGTCAGCGGATTACCCCGAGCGCCTTGCAGTGCTCAACGCCGAAAAGCTGGCCTTCCAGATTTCCGAGTGCCAGAAGCGCGTCGAGAAATTTCCCACGGACCTCGGCATCCGTTTTGAAATGGGTGTGCTTTATTTCCTGGCCGGAAAAATTGCGGAAGCAACGAGGGAATTCCAAAAGGCCGAAGGCAATCCTCACAAGCGTATCGCCGCCCTGAACTACAAAGCGCAGTGCTTCGCGAAACGCAAAATATTCGACCTTGCGGCCAGCACCTTCGAGGATGCCATCAAGGAAAAGGTGGTGTTCGATGACGAAAAGAAGGAACTGATTTACAACCTGGGAAGTGTACTGGAGACGATGGGCAAGAAGCCCGAAGCCATCGAACAGTTCAAGATCATTTACAAAGCAGACATGAGTTTCCGCGACGTCGAGGCCAAGATGGAGGCCTATCTCGCGGGCCAATAAGTCCGCGCCAATGGATTGTGCGCGTTTCGAGATTCAGCCCGGCTCAGTTCAACGGCGTTGTCATTTGCTGATGCCCCGCTCACTGCCCCGGATGAATCTCAACAAATCCTGAATCTCGGTCACTCCGGGCAATTCATTCTCGATCTTTGCCAGCGCGTTGGGAATGGTAAGTCCTTCCCGAAACAAAATCTTGTAGGCCTGGCGCAACGCCGTTTGGGCTGCTTCCGAAACGCCGTTCCGTTCCATGCCCACTTTGTTGATCGTGCGCGTTTCGGCGGGACTGCCGTCCCCGATCATATAAGGCGGAATGTCTTGAACCACTTTTGAGCAACCTCCGATCATGGCCATTTTCCCGATGTGACAAAATTGATGCACCGCCGCCAAGCCGCCGATGACCACGCAGTCTTCCACGACCACATGCCCGGCCAGTGTGGCCACGTTGGACATGATGATGCGGCTGCCGAGCGTGACGTTGTGCGCAAGATGGCAGTAGGCGAGGATGTGGTTGTCCGAGCCGATTACTGTTACCTCGCCGTCACCCGTTGCGCTGTGGACGCTGACGTATTCCCGAAACGTGTTGCGGTCGCCGATTTCCGTCCGCGTGACGCCGCCTTTCCATTTCAGGTCCTGCGTCTTGAGTCCGATGCTCGCGAAAGGAAAGATTTCGTTTCCGCTTCCCAAGCGCGTGTGCCCGTCAATGACCACGTGCGAATGCAACTTGCAGCCCACGCCGAGTTCCACGTGCTCGCCAATGACGCAGTAGGGGCCGACCTCGCAATCGTTGCCAAGGCGGGCTTTGGGATGAACTACTGCCGTGGGATGGATCATACGCGATTCGCACCTGCCATCAGCCTTCGCGCAACATGAAGGTGACGTTCGCCTCACTGACGACTTCGCTGCCAACCTTGCAAATACCCTTGGCCTTGCCGATTCGTCCCCGGATTTTTGTCATCTCCACGTCAATGATCAACGTGTCACCCGGCAAAACCGGTTTGCGCCATTTCACGTCTTCGGCGGACATGAAATACGCGACTTGGTTGGCGAGTTCGACGTTCTTGAGCAACAGGATGCCCGCGACCTGGGCAATGGCTTCCAGTTGCAGCACGCCCGGCATGATGGGATGCCGCGGAAAGTGCCCTTGGAAATAGCCTTCGTTGATCGTGACATTCTTGAGCCCGATGATGTGGTTGCCTTCGATCTTGAGGATGCGATCCACCATGAGGAATGGGTAGCGATGCGGCAACAACTTCATCAACTCCTCGATCCCCAGCACGCCGTCGCCAGTAGCGATTTCTTCCCCCACAGCCGCTGGCGCGGCGGGTTTGGGGGGCGGCGGTGCGAACGTCTGCGCGGCGCGCAACGGCTTCTGCATTTGCGCGACGATGTGCCGGACCAATTCACAGTTGGCTGCATGGCTCGGTTTGACCGCGACAAGATGGCCGTGAATCGGCCGGCCCAAGAGGGAAAGGTCGCCCAATATATCCAGCATCTTGTGCCGGACAAATTCATCCGCGTAACGCAACGGCTCCGTGGTCAGCACGGCGTCGTCGCGGATGACCACCGCGTTCTCCAGGCTGCCGCCGCGGATAAGCCCATTCTTAATCAGGTATTCGATCTCTTCGTAAAAGCAAAACGTGCGCGCGTGGGCGAGGTCGTGCTCCCAGGTTTTGGGTGTGACTTCGGTGCTGTAGAA
>CAZCZP010000041.1:0-1151 GCA_964502895.1 uncultured Bifidobacteriaceae bacterium | reverse complement strand
TTGACGCGATTGCCGCTGTGCAAACCCGTACCCGAAAAAGTGGCCGGGCGATTGAGCGTCTGCTGTTGTAGCACAGGCGGATTAGACCAAATCGCAATCGCGGTTGGCAAGCGGGGAGAGCACAATCACTCAAATACCTTAGCGCCCAAGCCTGGACGCTTCCCGCGTCAACAATGAAATATTTGGTCCTTGGGTATTGCTTATTACTCGATCTTTTTCAACCGTGCCAATTCGATGCCCTCGCGCCGCAAAAGTGTTGCTTCAACTTTCGGCACGAACATCTGCGTCTCCGCCGGCAGATACGGCGCGATCCGATCGAAGCTTCGTGTCTTGTGCCGATCAAGCAAACGTTGAACGCGACCCTCGCCCGCGTTGTATGCCGCCACGGCCAGCCGCCAATCGCCGAACTGTCGGTGAAGCAGTCTCAGATATTGCGCCGCCGCGCGCGCGCTGGGCTCGGGTTGGTAACGTTGATCGCGCGGCCAGCGCCGCAGCCCGAATCGTTGAGCCGTCGCGGGCATGAGTTGATACAATCCCGCCGCGCCGACGGGACTCCGTGCGGCGGCGTTGAACGAGGATTCCACTTCCGCCAGCCAGACCAGTTCCGCCGGTACGCGTTCGCTCGCAAAGACCGGTTTCAACTTCGTCACCAATGCTTCCGCACCTTTCGGCATTGGACGCGGAGAAATTTTCTTCACCCAGATTTCCCGCTCCGCCGCCGGCGAAGGATTTGGCAACGGTTTGGGCGGTTGGTCCGGAATAATTTTGGGGGGCGGCGCTGCGCGATGCAATTCATCCGCCACGTCAAAATAATCCAGCCGCGACTTCAACCAGATGGCGTAAGGCTTCGTTTCCTCGTAGGATTCCAACAGCGGCAGCACAACGTTTGCCGCGTCTTTCAACGCCGCGAGGTCAAGCACGTACTCTCCCTGAAGCTGTTGCTGGAAGCTGCGAAGAAATTCCTCGACCTTCTCGCGATCCACCTGCTGTAACGCACGCAAGGCATCTTCGTCGAGGTTCGCTTCGGCCAATTGTTCGGCGGCCTCGAACGCCTGCCGCAGCGCGTTCGTGTCCAGTTCCCATTCCTGAGCCTGCGCGATGCCACAGAGCAGCACCGCCATGGCAAGAAGACGGGGAACTTTCATGGTCCG
>CAZCZP010000040.1:19372-21351 GCA_964502895.1 uncultured Bifidobacteriaceae bacterium | reverse complement strand
AATCACCCAGCGAGAGGATGCGAATTGTGTTGGCTGGCTTTTGAATTTTGAATTCTGGACCGCGAGTGCCATGGGAATTAATGTGCACGGGCCGGCGGTCAATCTTCGTAAAGCAGTCCTGATTCGGCTTTAGTCGCCAGTAGAGCTTCCGGTCGGGTTCATAAATCTCAAGGTTGCCATAGCCCAAGATGCGGAGGGCAATTTCCAGCATAATCCCACAAACCAGGAAGGTGCCGCAGAACAACGCCAGGTTTGGTAACCAGCGTTTCCAGCGCGGTTTCGCCGTGGCTTTCAGGTCAGAACTGCCGTTCATACTCCGCAGCGGACCTTGGTTTTCGTTCGCGCTTGATCCAGTAGGTCGCCGCCTTTGGATCTAGTTTCAGACTCAGAAAGTCTTTCCCGAACGCGCGCGCAATCAACCCGATAGGCGTGATCATCAGAAAGAATAACAGTGTGAGAATGACGTGCGCCATCACGAAGCCCAGCACAAACGCCACGCCCATCCAGATGATGTAAACCCACTTCAACGCGCGCGGCAGCAGCGCCCCAAACAAAACCAACCCCGCGCCGGGCCAGAGCAGGTAGGGGTAAATAGCCTTGTGCCGCCAGAGGAACAGCAGCCCCAGCCCCGCAAACACGCCGCCGACCATCAGCCCAAACTTCCGCAAGTCGCGGTCGCTCGTCTTCAATTGCTTGATGTCCTCGCGGAGGTTCATACCGCTGCCCTCGAAGGAAGTTTAACCACGGATGAACACAGATGAACACGGATAAGGCAACTTGTGACCGGCGCGCGGCCTTCAGTCCGCTTCAGCGTGCGAACGTCAGTGCTGAACGAAGTTAGAAGCGGGCTAAAGCCCGCGCTCCTCCCGCATCCGTGTCCATCTGTGTTCATCCGTGGTTTCATTTCGTTTTCGTCTTCAATCGAGTTCAAATTCCTTGAGCCAGTTGATGTCCTTGTCGAGCGGCTTCTGATCGCGTTTCTCCAGGAGGAAATTCCCGACGAGCAGGTAGTCCATGTTCGTCCGCATGAAACAAAGGTAGGCGTGTTCGGGCGTGCCGACGATGGGTTCGCCCCGCACGTTGAACGAGGTGTTGATGATGACCGGGCAGCCATATTTCTCGTCGAACTTTTTGATCATCCGGTAAAACATTGGCGACTGATCCTCGGTCACCGTCTGAACTCGTGCCGAGTAATCCACATGTGTGACAGCAGGAATCGTGGAACGAATGGCCAACAGTTTTTCCAGGCCGAATTTTCTTTGTTCCTCCGTGGTCATCTCGCGTTGGCGTGATTTGGCGACCGGCGCGACAAGCAGCATGTAGGGACTTTCCTCCTTGAGATCAAACCACTCGGCGCATTTCTCGCGCAGCACACTCGGCGCGAACGGGCGGAAGCTCTCGCGGAACTTGATCTTGAGATTCATCACCTCCTGCATCTTGGATGACTGCGCATCGCCGATGATGGAGCGACCGCCCAACGCGCGCGGGCCAAATTCCATCCGCCCGTAAAACCAGCCGATGACTTTCTCGGCTTTGATGAGGTCGGCAATCTTCTCGGGCAACTCGGCATCACTCAACTCCGTGAACGGAATGTTGTTCTTCGTGAGGTAGGCATGGATTTCATCGCGGGAAAAATCCGGGCCGAGATACGAGCCGCGTTGGGAATCATGCACGCCATCGGCCTCGCGCTCGTTGCCCAGCACCTGATGCCACGCGAACAACGCCGCGCCCAGCGCGCCGCCCGCATCGCCTGCCGCCGGTTGAATCCAGATGTTCTCGAAGATGCCCTCGCGCAAAATTTTTCCGTTGGCCACGCAGTTCAACGCCACGCCGCCCGCGAGACAGAGATTCTTCAAGCCGGTTTCCTTCCGCACATGCTTCGCCATACGGAACATGATTTCCTCCGTCACATCCTGGATCGAACGCGCCAGGTCCATGTCGCTTTGGGTGAGCTTGGATTCGGGCTTGCGCGGCGGGCG
>CAZCZP010000040.1:0-19272 GCA_964502895.1 uncultured Bifidobacteriaceae bacterium | reverse complement strand
GCGCCAGGTCCATGTCGCTTTGGGTGAGCTTGGATTCGGGCTTGCGCGGCGGGCGACCGAACAACTTGTCAAAGTTCGCGTTCGTCATCGTCAGCCCGACCCCGTAGTTGAAATACTTCATGTCGAGGCGGAACGAGCCGTCCTCTTTGAGATCAATCAACTCGCGTAGGATCACGTCCACATATTTCGGTTCGCCGTAGGGCGCGAGGCCCATGAGCTTGTATTCGCCGGAATTGACGCGAAAGCCCGTGAAGTAAGTGAACGCGGAATACAGCAACCCGAGCGAATGTGGGAAATGCAGTTCGCCCAACATCTCGATCTTGTTCCCACGCCCTGCGCCGTAGCTCGTGGTGGTCCATTCGCCCACGCCGTCCACGGTGAGAAATGCCGCCTCGGGATACGGCGACGGAAAAAATGCCGAGGCCGCATGCGACTCGTGATGTTCCGGGAAAAGGATTTTGCCCGCGAAACCCGGCAGTTGCTCCTGAATCAGCGTCTTCATCCAGATGCGCTCGCGAATCCAGAGCGGAATCGCCATCAGGAAAGTTTTCAGCCCACTTGGCGCGTAAGCCAGATAGCTATGGAGGATGCGATCAAATTTGACGAACGGCTTCTCGTAAAAGGCCACACAGTCCACCTGCGCCAGCGAAATGCCGCCCTCCCGCAGGCAATACTCGACCGCGTTTCGGGGGAACGCCGCGTCGTGCTTTTTGCGCGTGAACCGTTCCTCTTGTGCCGCAGCGATGATCTGGCCATCGCGCACCAAGCACGCGGCGCTATCATGATAAAACGCTGAGAGGCCGAGGATGTTCAAGTCAGGCTGGTGAGAGCATTGGCTGCGTCTTCAAATAATGCCGCTCTATTCAGAGAACACAGCGCACATCCGTCAGGAGACCATCAGCGAGGTGTCACGCTCCATCTGATTGTTGTGCTCAACAGTTTTCCAGACCGCGCATCACAAGTGATGTTGGAAACCACTGCCGGCAAAAAATGGAAGCGATGCGCCGTTGGCCTCACCCCCGGTACACCACCATCACCGCGTAGTCCGTCAGCAGTTTTTGTGAGCCGATGTCAATGTGGGTGTAGGTGAGGCTGTTGACGCTGATGACGCTTGCCTCGCCCACTTTTTGAAGAAAGTTGGTGACCACTTCATCAAACTTGTCGTGACCGACTTCGATGCAGTCCGTGTGGCGGATCGTCTTGATCTTTATTTTTTTGTCGGTCTCCTTCGCGGCAACCTCGAGCGGGACCAGCGGCTTTTCAATGAGACTTTCAGAGGGCTTGTTATGCACCGGCACTTTGAGATGTTTCTCAATCTTGGCCGCGGCCGAGGAAGCAATGGGGTTCACCGGATGCGCTTCGTGCGTGGGTATGTGCGCGCTGGGTGGCCGGGGCGGCGACTGCGGGATCACGATTTTTTCGCCGCAAGCCGGGCAATTGATTTCAGATCCTGATCCAGTACTGTCAACGGCCAGTTCCTGGTCACACTTCGGACAGTTGAAGATGATATCCATAAGCGCGAAAGTTTGTCTCGACCGCGCCCGCAGGTTAAAGCCGCGCCCCAAACAAGACCAGAACAAATTTCAGGAACCTCGAAGTCTTTGCGACGGTCGCCTGTACGCACCGACGAAAAGCCCTGCCGCGTTCTCACCCTTCACCCGGCTTTCCTCCCGTCGCGGAAAGATGCGAGGCAATGCGAATCGCAAATAACTGACGTGCCCCGTGCGCGTTGCGCATGTAAATGTTCTGGACTTTGGCCGGCTTAAACGGCACCTATTTGATGACGGCGCGGACTGGCACCGTCTATCACTCATGACAACGCATTGGCTGGAGACACAAAGGGTTAATCGGGCAACGGAAGCTTCCACTCGCGAAATCAGAAATCGAAGGCGTTGGCCGCGTCGTTTGCGGGGCATTGCCATATTGGGAGCGGCGGTTCTAGCCGGGCATGCCGCCACCGCATTCATTTATGAAACCGAGCAGGAATTTCTTTCCACCGGCGATTTTGACGGTGACGCCAAATTTGATCTGGTGATCGTGGACCGGTATTCGGGCCGGGTCCGCTTTGGGTATCAACTCGAGGCAGGGCGGTTTGATTGGGTGGATTGGCGCGCCGGCGGGGCTAAAGACGTGGCGGGTGTGTCGGTCGGCAAGCTGACGGATTTGAAACGCGACTCACTGGCCATCGCTTCGGCGGATGCCAACGCCATCACCGTGCTGGAGGCCGCCAATCCAGCCGTGCCCACGGTGCCGGTCCCAGTTCCGAGTGTGGCGTTGGGGCCGAACGTGGTTGTGGCCGTTGACCTAGGCGGCGAAGGCAACACGCCGCTGCATGACTTGTTCGTGGCCAGCATTTACAACAGTGACCCCACGCCGAATCGCCTGACTTTTTTTCGCAACAACGGGAAGACGTTCACGCAGACCGCGGAATTGACCTCAAACAGCACGGGCGCCCGCGCCAACCGCCTCACTCTCAAGCGGGGCGGGCCCGAGCTGGTGGCGGGAATCGCGACGGATGACAACGGCACGCGTCTGGTCGTCGGCACGTTCGAAGGCGGCCAGCCGATGACGGTTTTGACAATTCCGGACGTTCCCAAGGGCGGTGATTATGTCGTGGGGAATTTTCGCGGCGAACCGCTCAAGGAAATCCTGATTTACAAGCCCGGGGAACCGACCTTGACCGTGCGCACGCTGACCGAGGCGGAAGGCAGATTTCAGGCGGGCGAAGCCAAGACGATTGATCTGGGCCGCCCGCTGCGGCAACTCGTCGTGATGGATGGCGAGAAAAAAAGCCGCTTGTTGGGAATCTTCGGCGATGAAGAGCCTGCCGAGGTCATGGATTTTGATTGTGTGAAGCCGCCGGTTAGCGCGCAGAAGCTGCCGGGCGTGACCAACTATTTTTTGAACGCCGCCCTGGTGCTGCCAGACTCCTTATTGTTGTTCTCGGTCATCACGAACGACCGCCCTCGTTCAGTCTCGCATTATCAGACATACGTTTTGAATGGAGACAGCTATGAACCCGGGGCCTATGGAAGCCTGCCATCGCTGGCGGATCGCGATGACACGACGGTTCCGGAGATTCATAAACGGATCGTTGCAGAACTGACCGTGAAATCGCCCGCCGACATGAAACCTTACACGAACACGATTCCAGGAACAACGGTCACGTACCAGATGGTGCCGATTGCCGGGGGCGAGTTCCTCATGGGCAGTCCGCAATCCGAGAAGGACCGCAAGCCCGAGGAAGGGCCGCAGCATAAAGTCAAAATCTCCCCCTTCTGGATGGGCAAGTACGAGGTCACTTGGGACCAGTACCTCCTGTACATGTATCCGGACGACGAGAAAAAACTGCGCGAGGCTCATTCGACGCCAGACGAAGTGAATCAGATTTCCGACGCAGTCACCCGCCCATCCAAGCCGTATGTTGACATGAGTTTCGGCATGGGGAAGAGCGCCAAGAGCGGCGGGATAGGCTTTCCGGCTATTGCGATGACCCAGCACGCAGCCAACAAATTCTGCCACTGGCTCAGCGCCAAGACCGGGCATTTCTACCGGCTGCCCACTGAGGCGGAATGGGAATACGCCTGCCGGGCGGGCACGACCACGGCTTATTCTTTCGGGGACGACGCGGACAAGCTGCCCGAATACGCCTGGTTCTTCGACAACAGCAATTCCAAGTACCAAGAAGTGGGCAGGAAAAAACCGAATCCTTGGGGCCTCTACGACATGCACGGCAACGTGACCGAATGGGTGCTGGATCAACTCGATCTGAACTTTTACAAGTCATCCGCGGAGCAGGGCGTTGTAACCGACCCGTGGAACAAGTCCACCAAGCCTTATCCGCAGGGCGTACGCGGCGGTTCGTGGGATGATGATCCCCACGCTTTGCGCAGCGCGGCCAGGCGCGGTTCGGATCGCAACTGGAAGATGCAGGACCCGCAACTGCCCAAGAGCATCTGGTATCTGACCGATGCGCAGATTGTCGGCTTCCGCCTGGTTCGCCCGCTCAAGGTGCCGCCGTCGGAGGAGCTATTGAAATACTGGACGAGCGGCGTGGAAAAAGATTAAACTCCCGACCGTGAAGTCGGGATTCGCGATTCAGGACAATCGCCAAGAAAGGTAACTGAGTTTCGACTGCTGAAACAAACCGCACCAACCTCGAAAAAAGCACTTATGCAAAATGAATCATCCAACACCCCGGCGGTTTCACGCCGGCAATTCATAAAAAGTTCCTCCATCGTGGCCGCCTCGGCGGCGGCAGCGGTGAATTTTCCCGCAGTCCTGCGCGCCCAAACCAAAGGCCCGATAAACGCCGTCGTAATCGGTGGTGGCGGTCGCGGCCGCGGAGCCGGCGCCGATTTTATGAGCGCCGCCAAGATTGCAGGCGTCGAGGCCAAGATCGTCGGTTTGGCTGATGCGTTCCCCGACCGGGTGGAACAGTGCATGGGGGAATGGAAACGCGCCGGCTACGATGTGCCGAAGGCCAATTGCTACGCCGGGTTGGACGCCTACGTCAAGGCGCTGGAAATCCCCGGCGTGAATTACGTCATCATCGCCACGCCACCCGGATTCAAGCCCGCGCAGTTCAAAGCGGCGGTGGAAGCAGGCAAACATGTGTTCACCGAAAAACCGGTTGCCGTGGACGGGCCGGGCGCTCGCATCATGTATGCCGCCGGAGAACTGGCCACCAAAAAGGGACTCAAGGTTGCGGCGGGCACACAACGGCGTCACCGCCCCAGTTACGTCGAGAGCGTCAAGCGCATACAGGACGGCGCCATTGGCGAGCCTGTCGCTTTGCGCGCTTATTGGGTCAACGGCGGCCCGATCTGGCATCGGGGCGACAAAGGCGCCACCGCGTTGGAGCGGCAGGTAAACAACTGGTATCATTACATCTGGCTGTGCGGCGACCACATTTGCGAGCAGCACGTCCACAACATTGATGTCTGCAACTGGATCATGGGCGACCAGCACCCGATCAGATGTTGGGGGCAGGGTTCCCGGCAGCAGTTGGGCGAAAAATCCGGCGAGATTTGGGACAACTTCGATGTCGAATTCGAGTACGCCAACGGTGTGCGGATGTTCAGCTACTGCGGGCAGATCAAGCGCGAATGGTCCTCCGTCAGCGAACACGTGCATGGCACCAAGGGCGTGGCAGACCTGCGCGACGGCCGTAACACAATCAAGCCCAAGGACGGCGCCCTCTGGCGGCCCACGGGCATTCAAAACGACAATGGCTACGTCAACGAGCACGTCAACCTCATCAACGCCATCCTCAAGGACACTCCGTTGAACGAAACCAAGAACGTCACCGACAGCACCCTTACCGCCATCATGGGCCGCGAGGCGGCTTACAGCGGGGCGGCTGTTGAATGGGACGCCATCCTGAATTCGACCTGGAAATACGGGCCAGATCAGCTTTATACAGACGCCTCGAAGATGAAGTGGGGCGAGTTCCGCTCTTTGAAGCCGCCGATGCCCAGTATGCACGACATCTTCAAGACGCCTCCCATGGTGGCAGGCATATAAACGACACCATTCCTTCAAAGGCGGCGCTTCGGCGCCGCCTTTTTTTTCGGCCATTGCCGCCGGATTTGATTCACACTCAGACTTACACTTGACGGCAGGTAATTTTCGGACGCCAATAAGCGCGGGTAACGATTATGCAATGCTTCAATTCAATCGCTCGATTCTCCTTCACGGCTCTGAGTTTGGGTGCGTTGATACTCGCCAACGGCTGCGCCACCGCTCCAAGAGTGGGTTCATTCGCGCCCCGCAAAGGCGATGAGATCGTCGTCGCGGGCCGATACGTCCACACCGGCACACCGGTTGTGCTGTGGACTGACCCGGGAGGTTATGACGCTTATCGCGTGGAACGCCGCTTCGCTCCGCTCGACAAGGCGGATTGGAAGACCACGCAGGAGGAAGTCGAAAGCTTCGACACGCCGAATCGTTACAACCTGCGGAAGAACGGACTGACGGAGGAAGAAATCGAACGCGTTCGCGGCGGCGGATGGGATTTGCCGACGCTGCAAAAAGTTGTTGACCAGTTTGTCCTCCATTACGACGTGTGCGGTACGAGCCGCCAATGTTTCAAGGTCCTGCACGACCTTCGCTGCCTGAGCGTGCATTTCATGCTCGACCTCGACGGCACGATTTACCAAACGCTGGACCTCAAGGAACGCGCCTGGCACGCCACGACATCCAACAGCCGTTCCGTGGGAATCGAAATCGCCAACATGGGCGCTTACGGCGACTCGGAAAAAAGCCCGCTTGGCGACTGGTATCAAACCGACGAGGACGGCAATACCCGCATCACCATCCCCGCGCGCCTTGGCGACGGCGGCATCCGGACGCCGAAATTTGTTGGCCGACCTGCCCGCAACGAGCCGGTGAAAGGCGTCGTGCAAGGCCGCGAGTTGACCCAGTACGATTTTACCCCCGAGCAATACAAAGCCCTGGCGCACCTGACCGCCGCGCTCTGCAAGGTGCTACCGAAAATCAATTGCGATTATCCCCGGGATGCAGAGGGCAAGTTGATCCCGCGCAAACTTCCGGACGATGACCTGCAAAAATTTCGGGGGGTCATTGGCCATTACCACATTCAAACGAACAAGACCGATCCCGGCCCGGCGTTGGATTGGGAAAAAGTCATCGGCCACGCGCGCCGGTTGCTGGGCGAAACCGACACCGGCCTCGGTCACATGCGGAAGCGCCCTTGACACTTCCGCCTCAACTCCGGGCGCGGGATTTCTTGTGGGATGCCGGAACGCCTTGGTAGAGGAAGTCCACTACCGAATGCTGCCGAACGCTTTCACGACTTGAAATTAACGCAACCGACTTTATTCTGGGAATCTGGACGCCGGTCAATGGGCCGTCGCCAACCGCGTCGCCGAAAACCAATCGCATGAGCAACCATCGCCGGACCTGGCAATCGTTTGAAGAAATGCAGAAAGCCGCCGCCGAAGGCGACCCGCAGGCGCAGTGTTATCTGGGTGTTTGTTATCAGAACGGCCAGGGAATCGCGCAGGATTATTCGGAAGCGGTGAAGTGGTTTCGCCGTTCGGCGGAGCAGGATGACCCCGTGGCGCAGTGTTACCTCGGATTCTGTTTTCTTTCGGGCCACGGCGTCCCGCAGGAATTTGGCCAGGCCGCCAAATGGTTCCGCGAGGCGGCCGAACTGGGCGACGCGGCGGCGCAATTCAACCTGGGCGTGCTTTACGAAACCGGCCAGGGCGTTCCGCAAAATTTCGCGGAAGCGGTCAAATGGTATCATGCCGCCGCCGAGCAAGGCGAACCCCAGGCGCAGTTCAACCTCGGAGTTTTCTACGAACAAGGTCAGGTTGTCCCACAGAATTTTACGGAAGCGGTGAACTGGTATCGCCGCGCGGCGGAGCAGGAAGTTGCCCCGGCGCAATGCAATCTCGGACTTTGTTATCAAACCGGGCGCGGTGTGCCCCAGGATAAGCAGCAGGCAGTGCGCTGGTTCATCCGCGCCGCACGCCAAGGCGACAAGACCGCGCAACACAACCTGGGAGTTCATTATGCGACGCTCGAAGCCACGCAACTGGCGCACGAAGCCGTCGCCGCCACGGCCGCCGCTGCCGCCGCAGCCGCAGCTTCTGCATCTGAACAAACCGACAAGGAAGCTTCTTGACCGATTTACTTTTCAAGGTTGCCAGGTCGTCTTTCTCGACCTGGACGGGCCACTTTTTTTTCACCTTTGACGAGGCTCGGCTGACTCGTTACAAGCGGGGCATGAATTCGGGCGCAAGTGGTGGTAGATTCAGAACAAGATGAGCGCAAGCGATAGACCCCTCAAGATGGTCACTTGCGGTTGGTGTGACACGAAGGTTTTCATTCCCGGCGACCTCGCGCCACTGGCCACCGTGCCATGCAGCAAGTGCGGGCACTCCATCATGATGCCCATGATGCTGCGCCAATTTGAACTGCGCAGCGTCATCGCCTCCGGCGGCAACGGCACCGTTTACCGCGCGTGGGACACGGTTCTGGAGCGGCTGGTGGCGGTGAAGTTGATGAAGAAGGAGTTGTTGAATGATCCGGTCGCGCTCGAAAGTTTCTACCGCGAAGCCCGTGCCTGCGCTCGCCTCAACCACACGAACATCATCCACATTTACGCCTTCGACGAGAGCGACGGACAAACTTATTTGGTGATGGAGCTGGCGGACCACGGCAGCCTTGACGGGCGCATTGATAAACAGCAGCGCGTGGCGGAGTTGCACGTGCTCGATATCGGCATCAAGATCGCCTCGGCTCTCGACCTGGCGCTCAAACACGACCTGCTCCATCGGGACATCAAGCCCGGAAATATTCTTTTCGACGCAGACAACGAACCCAAGCTGGTGGATTTCGGCCTGGCTCGAAGCGTCGAAGCCGAGCCGGAATCGGCATCCGTCACCGAGGGGACTCCTTATTACGTGGCTCCAGAAAAAATCAAGCGCGAGAAGGAAACGTTCCTCTCCGACATGTACAGTCTGGGCGCCACGCTTTACCATGCCTTGACGGGTCACGTACCGTTCGAAGCGCCGACTGTTGAAGAATTGGTGGCCGCGCATGTCCATACGCCACTAACGGCGCCCAACCTGGTTGTTCCCGAAATCACCCAACCCACCAGCGACGCCTTGGTGAAGGTGATGGCCAAAGACCCACGAGACCGATTTCTCAGTTACGACGAATTCAAGATGGCACTGGAGTTTGCCCGCACACAGTTGTTGATTCACCAGATTGCCCAACCCGATTCGCCCAGGCCCAAATCCAAAACGAGCTGGTGGCGGCGTTAACGAAGCAAACAAAAAAGGCAGGCTTTCGCCTGCCTTGAAGTTGCGTTCCCTTACAGTTATTCAGCCGCATCCTGCTTTTTCTTTTTCCTTTCGCCCTTGGGTTCGCCCTCGGGCCGGGGACCAAAGCGCATGGAGAGCGCCACCATTTTCTCACCGTCTTTCTTGTAGAAGATGCCAACGTCTTCGCCAACGGCCGCGTCATCGAGCGTGGCCGGCTTGCCGGCTTTCATCAGCCGGGTTTCGGACGTGACGTGAAAAACGCGCTCGCCGACGGTTACAGTCTTGGCGGTCTTATCTATGGCGGTCACCTTCCCGCGGGCAGGCAGACCTTCACCTTTTTTCTTGCCCTCTTTCGGAGCATCTTTTTCCGCGGTGGAATCTTCTTTCTTCTTATCTTGAGCGTTCACCTGGGCGGGCGCGAACGCGATGGCGGCGGAGAGCAAGCTGAGCACAGCTATACGCAGGAGACTTTTTTTCATAGTGATGACTCTTTGGTTTGTTATCGAACCTTAGTTCCGGGTGACGATCACAGCTACCAAATCGCCATCGGCTGGCCAAGCTATTTTTGGCGGAAAATGAAAGCGCAATCCGCTGAGTCGAGCCGCCTAATGAACCCGTCCGGCTGGTTAATCAAGAGTGATCCCGGCCAGTTTCTTCGCGCACCGATCGGGTGATGTCCTATTTGTCAACAGGTTCAATTTCGCAGGTTCAATTTCGCCCAACGCCAGACGCGCGCCGTGGCGGACGTGCAGGAGGTAAACGCTGCTTTCAGCGCCAGAAGTTCGTGTTGGCTGTCTTGACACTGACGGAAGACGCACCCATCAGCCCGGATAAGCCAAAGCGTCGCGTGAAATGGCCCTATGTCGAGGCGCGGGCAAGACGTATCTTCGGTGACCGCATAATGCCCAATCTCATTTCTCTTGGAGCGCGAAGAAGCTGCGTTCTGAAAGGGATGAATCATTACGCTGACAGCAGCTTTCTCGTTTCGTGTTACGTCGTGGACGCGAACACTTCGCAGGCCAAGTCGTGGCTTTCCAAGGCTGGCGTGCCGCTTCCTTTCACGGCGTTACATTCCTTGGAAGTGCGAAACGCTTTCAAGCTGGGTGTATTTCGCGGCTTATTCTCCGCCGCTGATGCCGCCGCTGCGTGGTCGAATCTGGAAAAAGATTTGCGTAGCGGACGATTGACGAAGACGGCAGCCAATGGCCGTTGGCGCTGCGCGTCGCCGCAACCCTGAGCGAACAGCACTCAGCCAAAATCCCTCCGCTGCGTTTCACCCAAAGCCTCCGGCCGATAGAACTTCTCGTAGAACTCCACATCCAAGTGGCACGCCTGAAAGCCCAGCACCGTCCGATACGGCGGCATGTAAACTGGAAACCGCCTGTAGCGTTGCCACAGGTATTCGCAGTAAGCAATCGTCGCCGCGATGGTCGCTTCGCTGACACGCGGGACTTCGTTCACCACTGAATCGTGTTTCGCCCACGCACTACCTTGGCCCTGACCGCGGAAAATGCCGTTCGTTCCGTATTTGATGTCGACCACGGCGCGCACTGCGTCAGCCATTGATTTGTAGTAAGGCGGACAGAACGGTTTCAGCAACACCTCGCCGTCGCACTCCAAGCCAACGGGATACGGAATGTTTGGATTGCGCTTGAGCAGCTTCATCATCAGTGACGGCAACCAGCCCGCGCCGACGTAGCGGCTCGCAGGCATTTGCTCCATGCGGAAACCCATCGCCTCAAACCAACCAAACTCGTGATTCGCAAAATTCGGGAAGCCACCGAGCCCCAGCGCCTGGGCCATCAAACCGAGGTTCTGCAACATCATCCCTTGCTCGATGGTCACGAACTCGGTGACGAATTGCTCGACCTGCCGGATCGTCGCCACGCGGCCTTTGTGCGGATTGGATTCGAGGTGCCCGCCGCGGTCGCGCGTGAAGTTTGTCAGGCCTGCTGGGAGGAAATTATCCCGCTCATCCAGCAGAAACGCGCCGGTGTGCTCGTTCAAAATTTCCAGTAGGCCGTTCACGTACATGAACGTGAGATCATTCACCGGCAGAAAATACGTCGTGCCCGGCGCGTGCGCCGACCAGCGATTGGCGTTGATGTTGAACAACGGCTCGGTCGGCGTCCTGGGCCGACCCTTTTTGATTTTCACACGACAACTGCGATACAACTCAGTGAACTCGCCTCGCTTTCCCAACTCAATCAGTCGCGGAATGTCCGCTGCGGGCAACTCGCGCGGGCGGCGCACCAGCCAGGCCCCCTCGTCATTGATGACGACGAGGGCGACGGTCTGCAATCCATCGCCGCTGGCAATCGTGCGCGCGACGAGTCCGGCCATGATGCTTCCACCGCCATCTTTGGCATAACTCAAATCCGCGAGTGCGTGGCCGGTGATGCCGCACGCGGCAAAAACCATTGCGGCTTCCTCGTCTTCGGTCAGTGGTTTCGGTTTGTGCCGGCTCTCGAAGGCGAGCGGCCCGCCGGGAATTTTCATGCCGAGGCCGACGCGCCGGGAACGCCGCTCGCGCAACGCGGTCAGCAGCGGATAACGGCTGAGGTTTTCTTCAAGTTCACTTCGTGGGTTGTTTGACGTGTTCATCGCGGCTTCCGGGTCTGTCGGGTTCAAGTCGTGATTGGATTATACGCGCGCCGCGGCAAATCGGATGCAGGAAAAATTTCACGTCCTGCCGCGCGAATTTGCATCCGCAATTTCAGTCCACGCGTAATGCCTGCTGAACACGCGAACTGAAAATGCAAACTTCAAAAAATCTATTTTGGCCGGCGGGCGCTGCACTTGTCCTGGCGCTGGCAACTGCCGGATGCGAACGCGAATCTGCACCGCCGCTTCCTGCCAGCGAGTCTCAGCCGGCGCTCCGTTCAGCCATGCCCGGTCCTCTGGCCCTGGCCCTTGCGCCGCACGACGGCGAAAGCCCCGAGGACAAGGAAATCCGCCGCTTTCAGGATCAGGTTCGCCAAGGCCGCAATCGCAGTGCCGCGTTGGAAAAACTTGGCTGGGCGTTTGTGGCGAAGGCGCGCGCCAGTTTTGACTCGGGCTTTTACAAACTCGCCGAAGCTTGCGCGCAGGTTTTGGATTCTGACTCGCCGCATTGCGCCGAGGCGCTTCTGTTGCGAGGCCACGTGCTCCAGAATCTGCATCTGTTCCAGGAAGCAGAAGTGCTCGCTCGTGAACTTGTCGCCCGGCGCGGTTTGTCGTTCGACTACGGATTGCTTGGCGACACGTTGATGGAACAAGGACGCACCCAGGAAGCGGTGGCCGCGTATCAATCCATGGTGGATATCCGGCCTGATCTCCAATCCTACTCGCGCATTGCACAAATCCGCTGGCTCACGGGCGATCTCGACGGCGCCATCGAAATGATGCAAGCCGCCGTTGTCGCCAGTTCGCCGAGCGACGCGGATTCAGCGGCGTGGGTCAACAGCCGGCTCGCCAATCTGCAACTCCTGTCCGGCGACGCCGAAGCCGCACGGCAAACCTGCGACGATGCGCTGGCGTTGCGCCCGGATTACCCACCGGCCCTGCTGTTGCGCGGAAAAATGCTGATGGCTCACGATGATGCCGAGGCAGCCATCACCGATCTTCAACGTGCCGCGCGGCTGAACCCGCTGCCGGAATATCAATGGGCGCTGGCCGACGCTTTGCGCGCGGCGGGTCGCGATGACGAAGCGGCGTCCGTCGAGGGATTTCTCTGCAAGCGCGGCGCGGACGCCGATCCGCGTTCACTATCGCTGTATCTCGCCACACGTGGCCAGGATGCCGAGCTTGCGGTGCGATTGGCGGAGCAGGAGTTGATCGCCCGTTCCGATGTTTTCACTCACGACGCACTTGCCTGGGCGTTGTCCGCCGCCGGTCGCCACGACGAAGCGCGCCAACGAATGCAGCAGGCCCTCGCCGAGGGTACGAGCGATGCGCGGTTGTCTTTCCACGCTGCGGTGATTGCGGCACGCGCCGGAGCATCGGAGGAAGCGCAGGAATTTTTTGCCCAAGCTGCGGACTCGATGGATTCATTGTTGCCCTCGGAGCAAGCCCTGTTGCTGCAACTCCCGGACAGCTTCGCGCTGAAACCTGCTGAAGCCGACGAGACCTCCTCTGCGGCGACATCACTTTCCGCTTCCGATTTGTAAGGAAGGGAAAACCAAACCCCAACAGAAAGAACAGTCATGAAAAAAAGCAAAGTCATCTCCCGCGGTTGGGCCGCTGTCCTTGCGGCAGCGTGCCTCGGCGGTTCCGTGATGGCTTCCAGTCACATGGACGCACCCCTCATCACGCTTGATCCAGCGGCAAACACGACGGACGTTTACGCGTTCGTGCGCATGGCCGCCGGCCAGAAGGTCCTCGTCACGGCGCTCGGCGTTTATCCGCATCAAGAGCCGGGCATCGGGCCGAACAAATACAACTTCGACGACAACGTCCTTTACGAAATCCATGTCGCGACGAGCAACGATGTCGCCGCCGGCAAGCCGTCGTTCAGTTATCAGTTCGAGTTCAAGACGGAATACAAAACGAAGGCCACGATTCTGCCTTCGTATCTCGGCGTGATCACCAACATCGGCGACGCGGCGCAAAACCTGGTCCAGACCTACACCATCACCAAGGTGGATCATCGCTCGTCCAAATTGCGCGAACGCGGCCAGCCTCGGATCACTCGCATCGGCACGGGAATCGTTCCTCCGAATAATCAAGGCATTGCGACGCCGTTCTACAACCAGGGCGACAACGGTGAAAATCCGGCCAAAGACGGGCGCGCGACCTTTGCGGAGTTCGATCCCTACACGCAGCAAGGAACGTTCGTTTACACCAACGGCTACCGCGCGTTCGCGGGCCAGCGCGAGGATGGATTTTACGGCGACATCCAGTCCATCTTCGATCTTCTGCAACTCCGCAATCCCGGCAAAGATTCGCAGGGCGGCTTCAACATGCACTTGTTGAGCCTCGTCATTCCGGTTGGCGACCTGGGCGGTGACCAACAGGTCGTCGGCGTTTATGCCACCACGAGCCGCCGTCAGGTCCGCGTGATCCGCGACCGCAACGACACGAATGCCGGGCGCTGGGTTCAAATCGGCCGCCAGGGCAATCCGCTGTTCTGCGAAGCGCTCGTCGCTATCGAGGACAAGGATCGTTACAACCGGACCAGTCCCGAAAAGGACGGTCAGGTATTCCGCAAGTACGCCGAGAGCCCGGAACTCGCGCGATTGATCAACGCGCTGGTCTTCGGCGGCAGTGGGCCGGCCATTGAAACGAACCGCACCGACATCGCGGGCATCTTCATTCCCGACCTGATCAAAGTGGACTTGTCCACCGGCCCAGTCCGCGTGGCGGGTAGCGGCGCGGGACATTCCGTGAATCCCGACGACACCGGTTTCTCACGCCTGAGCGTCTTCGGCGGCGACGTGTTGCAAAGCACGATTCAGGATCCGTTTGGCAACGGCGGGTTTGTTCCCGGTGGCTGGCCGAATGGCCGGCGCTTTGGTGACGACGTGGTGGACATCGCCGTGAGCGCGCTCATCAGCGACTTGCGCGGGCCGCTGGTCATCAACGTGGCCGACGGCATTGACGGCGTGAGCAAGAACGACTCCGGCTACAACAAGGTGTTTCCGTACGCCGGCACGCCTCATAACGGGCGCAATCATTCCCACCCATAAGCTGCCTCGTGCGGCGACGGCGGTTGGCAACACGCAGCCAGCCGCCGTTCTCCTTTACCTGCCAACCGGTTCGATGCTAAACAAACTGGAGACAATCACCGTGAATCGCGACGTTTCGCACTTAACAACTGCTTTGAAAGAAAATCCAACAGGCAACTTTCGCCCTGCAAAATCGAAAAGCAGACGCCGGGCTTGCCTTGGGCGTTGGGGGTTGAATGTTGAGTGTTGGATTTTCCCTGTCTTGTTTCTGCTGTTCGCCGGGTTCGCGAATCCAGCCTTCGCCCATGACCCTGGCCTTAGCAGCGCCACGGTCCGGCTGTTCCCGGAAAAACTGGAGGCACAACTCACCTTTGCACTCAAGGATGCTGATGAACTGGCCGGGCTCGACTCCAACAACGACGGCACCGTGTCGGCGGAAGAATTCAGCGCGGCCGAAAAACGATTGGGCGGACTCGTGGCAGATGCGTTTGAAGTCCGTTTCGACGACGCGCCCACCACCGCCACAGAAATTCGCTGCCAGTTCGACGACACCAATAACAACGCGGATGTGTTCCTCAACGTCCCGGGGAAAAAATTCTCGAGGCTGAGCATTCGCTCGAAAGTGATCGCGGGATTCCGGCTGGATCATCGGCAATATTTTTTGTTGCAGAATCCCAGTGGCGTGGTGATGGCTGAACGCTTGTTGAGCGCGAACTCGGATACTGTCACGGTCGAGGTCGAAGCTCCCGAGGCTGAAGCGGCAACCGAAGCGACCACTAACGCACCCATGGTTGTAACAAGTTCAGACTCATCTGCGAAAAGCCAGTCTCCATTCAGTCAATTTCTGTTACTGGGCATCGAACACATCCTGAAAGGCTACGACCATCTACTGTTTCTTTTCGCGCTTCTGATCGTGACGCACAACTGGTGGTCGTCGCTCAAGATCATCACTTTCTTTACGGTCGCGCACTCGATCACGCTGGCCGTGGCGACGCTCAATCTGGTTCAACTCCCGGGAAAATTTGTGGAGCCGCTTATTGCCGCTTCGATTGTCTATGTCGGCGTCGAGAACATCCTTCGTCGCGGCGAGCCGCACGGACGTTGGTTGCTCACGTTCGTGTTCGGGCTGATTCACGGCTTCGGTTTCGCGTCCGTCCTGCGTGACATGGGTGTGGGCGCGCGCGCCGGCGGCGTTGCCATGCCGCTGTTCTCGTTCAATCTCGGCGTTGAACTCGGGCAGATCGCCGTCGCAGCGGTGGCATTGCCGATCATCTGGCAATTGCGGAAGAAAGATTTTTTTGTGCAACGCGCCGTGCCGGCGTGTTCGGTGGCGGTTGCGTTGGCTGGCAGCTATTGGCTGTTGCAACGCACGGTACTCAACTGAACGCACCATGCCCCTCGTGAATTGCTGGAGAAGCCCGGCAATCCTGGCGCTGGCAGCGGCGCTCGGGTTGCTGTCCCGGGCCGCCAAGGCGGGCCGTCCCTTGACCGTGGATGACGCCGAACCGGTTGCGCCGGGTTTTCTGGAGGTCGAAGCCGGCACCACCTTTTTCAAGAACGGCTCTTCGCGGCATTGGCATTTTCCTGTCGGACTTGCGGCTGGCGTTTGGCCCGGTTGCGAAATCAGCGTGGCGACCGGTGGCCAACTGCGTGAGCAGGACGATGAATTCAGTCACGACCGCGCCTTCTCGGGCGTTCACGATCTGGTTCTGGGATCAAAAGTAAAGTTGCCCTTTCCCGCTAAGTGGCCGCTGCAACACGCGTTAGCGGGTGCCGTCAAGTTTCCGACCGGCCACCGCCGCGAAGGGCTCAGTTCGGGTGAGTTTGATTTTGACCTGACCTGGATTTTGTTCGCGCCGGTCGGCGACAAGTCCTCCATTCATTTCAATGGCGGGTTTACCTGGAGCGGCAACCCGCCGGACGAACGGCTCTCCGACCTCGCTCACTACGGCCTGGCATTCGATTATCAGTTGTCCAAACGCTGCCAGTTGGTTGCGGAAGTCTATGCCGACACACCTGTCAACCCCGGAGACGAAACGGTCGTTCTTGCGAATGGGGGTCTGCGCTGGCAATTAACTTCGTCGCTGAGCTTGGATACCGCCGTGGGCTTCGGCGTGCATGGCGAATCTCCCGACCTGTTCGCCACGATCGGCGTGACCTGGACGTTTGGATTTCCCCGGCGCATCAAACCGTGACGCCGCATCAACGTGCCTGCCGAACACGAATTGTGTAGCGCGCCGCTTTGTTGTTTGCGGAAACGAACTTTACGTGTTCAGTGGCATTCTCGGTCAATATCACCGTTTGGAAGGGCGTTTCGTCGCCAGTGCTGATGCCATTCACATCTTTGAAGACGCAATTGGCCTGCACTTCAATGCGGCGGTTCTCGCGGTTTCGGAATTGCACAATGACCTCAAGGCGGCCGTCATCGAGTGTGCGGGCTTGGGGCTGGCCTGTCGCGGTAAGCGAGTGTTGCACGCCGGGGTCCATCAGCACGATTGGCTCGGTGCTTTCGTACGGCGGCGTCTTGGATTGCTGCGGCAGATACGGTCCTTTGTCGTGAGTGCTGCTGCAACCGGCGATCAACAGTGCAGCGGGAAGGATGGCGAGGAGCTTCGTTTTCATGGTGTTAATGATTTCAACTTGGGGTTTGACGTAAATTTAGCTCAAAAGAATTCAATGACCTTCATTGTGTTTGCGGCGTCGTGGAAGTGTCGCTGACGAAAACCACTTTGTCACCTTCGGCGGGCACGTTCACCGTGAGCGTCTTGGTCAGGTTCTGAACGGCTTTCCCGTTCGCGTCATGGAACTCCACGGTCACTTCGTGCGAGCCGGGATTGAGCGACGCTGTCGCAAAACTCAAATACTGCGGCAGGTTATCCCAAGTGCGGGTGTCTGCCTCCGGTGTGGCGCTCTCCGAGACGATTTTTGTCAGCAAACCGGCGAGTGCGATCCCCAAGCCGACATTTTGAGTGGCGCGATGGTCGCTCGCCGCGGCAGTGGCCAGGCCGCCGATCAAGGCCGCGTCGCCGACCGTGCTGGTTGTGGCCTTGAACACCGCCTTGTTCGCGAGTACGTGATCCATCACGCGCCCGCCGCGAGTGGTTGCCTGGAAATTCAAATCGTCCGTGGGTGCCACGGGCAGGTCAATGTTCCCGGTCTTGATTCGCGCGGCCAAAACGGGTGAAGGCCGCGTGGTGAAGCGCAATTTCTCGTCGTACTGGCCGTCGGCGTATTTCAACGGGCCTGGGCCAAATTCGACAAAGAACAACACGTTGGCTTTCTTCTGATACTCCGGCAGGTTGATGTTCCTGGAATTCTCTTTGGCCCGCTTGAATGCGTCCGCACCGTCGCCGCCGAGCCTCGCGGTGGCAAAGCCGTCGAGATAATCAGGCAGCACCCAGTCGCCGGCATAATCCTTGTTGTCGGCGTCGCTGTCCTCGAACTCGGCGCTACGGAAACAGGCGCGGGCGTTGTCCGGTTCGCCGTCCATCCAATAAAGCACCCCACGATAAATGTAGGCCATGGCGCGTTCGTAAGGCTCGCCAATGAACGTCTTGCGCGCTTCCTTGCTGAAATAACTGCGCGACTTCCGCGCCTCGGCGTCCTTGCCGTAAATACCCTGCAACGTGAGCAACGCGTCGTCGAGGAGTGGCTTGGCGACATCGAACTTGCCCTGGCGCATGGCGGCAGCGGCGGTGCGGTATTGCCAGAGGACTTTGTCCCGCGGCGGACCTTCGGCGATCATCTTCGGCCCGTCCACAAGGATGTCGCCGGTCATGAGGACTTGATGCTTGGGCGTGGAGGCGCAGCCCGAAAAAAGCAGTGCTGCAAACAGTGGGAGGCATTTCAACGCAAAGGCGCAAAGACGCAAACTGACAAAGGGGGTGCTGTGTTCTGCCCAACGATCTGGGCAGTTGCAGGAGTTGAAACATTGCTTAATCATCAGCGGGCCCGGGTTCGTTGTCGAACTTCGAAAGCGCCACGACCGCATGATGACGCACCCAAGAATCACGATCTGCCACGGCTCTTAATAAAACTGGCTTGCATAGGTCGGGCCTCCTTCCGATGCAGCCCAAAGCGGCAATCAAGTTACATCGAACCGATAAGGAAGAGTCATGTTCCAAGTTGATGATGGCAGGGAGGTATTCTTCTGATCGCGGTCCTAACGAAGCAAACCCGTTCAACGCCTCTTGACGAACAAACTCGTCGCCGCTCGTTAGGGCTTCGAAAAAAATTGGACCGGCTGCGCTCGCGTATTCTCCCATAATGAACAACGCATTAGCTGCTCGCCTGGATCTTTCAGTAACCGTGGTCAAGTCGAGTTTCAAGTATAGTTCGAGTTTGGCCACAACGTTTCTTTCAAACGCTGAATCTTTAGTTAGGATCGCACGTGCGAGAATTGGAGCGGCCTTGTCTCCCATGGAACATAGAGCTCGGACCACCGGCTCATTGGTGTCGCCGTTCCACCGATCAAGGTACTTCAACCAAGTGGAGAGGGGTTTACCGTCATAGCGTGGTTCACGTTGGTCCAGGACGCAGAATGCCATCGCGCTCGTCATGACGGCCAGAACACAAATCAAAACAGTTTGCCGACGTTTGCTCATTTGGCCGACCACTTTTGCGGACGGCGTTCGTAATTGCGGTCCGTCGGGCTACCGATACGCCGCGTCTTCCAGTCCCTGCTTTTTGATTTCTGCGTTGTCTTCCCAAATAATGGCGCTGGTGCGCGCGTCAATCAGTTGAAACGCATACAGGATGTAATCGCTCGTGCCCTTGGACGTGCGCGTGGAGAGTCCTTGCAGCGAGCCGGTCAGGAAATAATTTGCCCC
>CAZCZP010000039.1:18483-21652 GCA_964502895.1 uncultured Bifidobacteriaceae bacterium | reverse complement strand
TCGCGCTGATGTTCGTGCTGGGCCTGTATCCGCGCCTCGTGCTGGACGTGATCAATCCGACAGCGGTGCAGATGGTGGAGCAGTTGAAGTTTTAACGGGATGAATAGCGATGTGATGAACGTGAATTTTGTATCGCCCTTTCAGGGCTTCGACGGTCTATGGCGCGTAATCCCGGAGCGTTGCCCGGGGCTGTCATGCGTTGCGCTTTCAGCGCGGCAAATTGGCGGCCTGAAAGGCCGGGACAGGATAGCCCAGGGCAACGCCCTGGGTCACGGATGCAACGAACGATTTGAGCCCTGAAGGGGCGAACCAAAATGCCTCAATCTCTGGCCAACATCTTGATTCACGCCATCTGGAGCGTGAAGGAACGTCGTCCGCTCATCGCGGACAATGTGCGGGCCGGGTTGCATGGTTACATGGCCGGCATTTTGAAAAACATTGAATCGCCAGCCTTGGTCATCAATTCCGTGGCGGATCATGTTCATGTCCTCTGCCAGCTCTCAAAGAATCTGGCCGCGTGCAAATTGATTGAAGAGGTCAAGAAAAGTTCCAGCAAATGGATGAAGGAACAGGGCGTATTGGATTTCGCGTGGCAGAACGGTTATGGCGTGTTCTCGGTGAGCCAATCGAATGTTCCAGCGGTGCGCCGATACATTGAAGGCCAGGCGGGGCATCACCAGAAGCGCGATTTCAAGTCGGAGTTTCGCGCTTTCTGCAAACGACATGGTGTAGCAATTGACGAACGTTATGTGTGGGATTGATTTTGTATCGCCCTTTCAGGGCTTGAATTTGTTTTGGGGACATCGTTCCCAGGGCGTTGCCCTGGGCTGTCCTGTTTCAGCCCTTCGGGCTGTAGTTCTGCGCGCCGAAAGCGCCCGACATGGTAGGCCGGGGCAACGCCCCGGGACACGCGCCGATAAGTCAGTGCCCGCCCTGAACGGACGAAACAATGGGTCAGTCGTTATTCGTTATTCGTCATTCACTGCATGTTAGCCGGGACCGTTTACATTTCATTTCTTGGCGCGCTGGTGCTGATGCTCCTGCCCAAGGGCAACGCGTCGGCGGCGCGCAAGGTCGCCATGCTCACGGCGGTCGCGGGACTACTCGTGGCGGTGGCGGGCTTCGTCCAGTTCAAGGCGGGCGAAATCCTCACGATCGCAAAATGTCCATGGGTGCCGTCGCTCGGGATTGAATATCACCTCGCAGCGGATGGCGTAAGCCTGACGCTCGTGTTGCTCACGGGTCTGGCGGCGGTGGGCGGAATTCTTTTCTCCTGGAATATCGAGCATCGGGCGAAGGAGTTCTTCGCATTCTACCTCGCGCTCATCTGTGGCGTGTATGGCGTGTTCTTGAGTTTCGATCTGTTCCTGCTGTTCGTGTTCTACGAAATCGCCATCGTGCCCAAGTATTTCATCATCGCAATCTGGGGTTCGACGCGGAAGGAATACGGCGCGATGAAGCTGGCGCTCTACTCGTTCGTCGGCAGCGCGATGGTGCTGGTCGGTTTGATCGCGGCGTATGTGGTGTCGGGCGCACACACGTTCAACGTGCTCGAACTCGCGAAGTATCCGTTCCCGCACAGCTTCCAGATGTGGGCATTCCCGTTGGTGTTCGTGGGCTTCGCGATCCTTGCAGGCCTGTGGCCGTTTCACACCTGGGCGCCAACCGGTCACGTCGCCGCGCCAACCGCCGCTTCCATGTTGCTGGCAGGAGTGGTGATGAAACTCGGCGCTTACGGCTGTCTGCGTGTGGCGATGACGTTGTTCCCGGAAGGATTGGAGGCGTGGAAGATGTGGATCGCTGTGCTGGCGGTCATTGGCATCGTGTATGGCGCGATGGTGGCGCTGGTGCAGAAGGATTTCAAATTTGTCATCGGCTATTCAAGCGTGAGTCACATGGGCTTCGTGCTGCTCGGTTTGGCGACGCTGAACACGATCGGCCTGAGCGGCGCGGTGTTGCAGATGTTTTCGCACGGCATCATCGCCGGGCTGCTGTTCGCCGTCGTGGGCCGGATGGTTTATGAGCGAACGCATACGCGCGAGCTCTCCGTGTTGGAGGGAATGAATCTGGTGAAGGCGATGCCGTTTGCGGCAGTGACGTTCGTGATTGCGGGTGTGGCTTCGATGGGCCTGCCGGGGTTCAGCGGGTTCGTGGCGGAGTTGCAGGTGCTCATCGGCGCGTGGAAGGCGTTTCCGACTCTGGCCGTGATCACGGGCGTGGGCATTGTGATTGGCGTGGCGTACACGTTGCGGGCGATGCAGAAGGCGTTTTTTGGTGAGGCGGAGAAACCTGCTCCTACTTTATCTGAAGGTGAGACGGAGACAGCTTCGCGTGGCAAGCATCACTCCGCGCTGGATCCCATTTCGATTCCCGAACGCATCGGGGCGGTGATGTTGATCGGCGTGTCACTGCTGGTTGGGCTCTATCCGCGGCTACTGCTGGATGTGATCATCCCGAGTTTCAACTCACCATTGTTTGACGGGCTGAGAAGGGTGGGGCTGCAATGAATTATCGCTGTTCGTTCGCCAGTAAGGAAACCGTTGAAACGGTTTCCAGATGCATTGCAGCCCCCGGTACCGGGCTGAAACCCGGTGCTAATGAGAGGAGATTGGCATGAGCTATCTCGAATTGCTCAGGCTAGCCGCGCCAGAAACCATAATGGTCATCGCCGCGTTGGTGGTGCTGGTGGTGGACCTGACCTCGACGCGCGAGCTGGAGATGCGCTTCCGCTTCATCATTGGCGGCATGATTGCATGTGTGGGTTGCGTGGCGGCGATCGCGTGGATGCTGGTGATCCCCGCGCACGGCAACGCACTGGGCGGGATGCTCGTGGTTGATCCCTTAACGCAGCTTGTGAAAATCGCGCTGCTTGGGCTGACAATTTTCACGGTGTTGATTTCGATAGACTCCACCTTCACCGATCACGTTGGGGAATATCTTGCCCTCGTGCTGCTCGCAGCGGTGGGCATGATGTTCCTGGTGAGCGCCGAGGACATTCTGATGATTTTCATCGCGCTCGAACTGACGAGCCTTTCGCTCTACATCCTCACGGCTTTCAACAAGCGCGACATCAAATCGGCCGAGGCGGCGCTGAAATATTTTCTGTTCGGTGGAATGGCGGCGGCGTTCACGCTGTTTGGCTTGAGCCTGCTCTACGGTTTGTCCGGCG
>CAZCZP010000039.1:16047-18383 GCA_964502895.1 uncultured Bifidobacteriaceae bacterium | reverse complement strand
GCGGTATCGCTTTACTACTACTTGCAGGTGCTCAAACAGATTTACGTGGCCAAGGGGACGGAAGGCGCAGAGAGGACGGGAGTTCCGCTGCTACCTCAGATCGTGTTGAGCCTGCTGGCCGGTTTGGTGGTTCTGTTGGGTTGCGCACCCAATTTGCTGGTAAGCGTGCTGCGGGATTGCATCAAAGCGGCTGGGCTGTAAGCCAAGTCGCTGGCAGAGAGAGCGTCTCCAGTTTGCGGCCGTTTCGGAAGGACGAGTTCATACGTGCCCCAAACTGGATTGTCTCTCCCCGGGCGGATGGGGACTTCGTGTAACTCGCCCCTCCGGAGACTTGTGACCGCTGGACAGCTTTTGTCCGAGGCGGTTTGATTGAATCAGCGCATGGCAACGGGTCAACTCTGGCTGTTTCCGCCGCCGCGCCCTTTGGTGGAGCGGCTGGGCAAGGATTTTTTCAAAGCCATTCCCGCGCAACCCGGTGTTTATTTCATGTGCGGCACAGGTTCCGGCGTGCTGTACGTCGGACGGGCAAAGAATTTGCGGAAGCGATTGTCGAGTTACCGGGTTGCGAATCCCGAACGGCTTTCGCGCCGGGTGGTGCGTTTGCTGCACCGCGTGCAGCGCATCGAGTATGACGTATGCCCGGACGCACGCACGGCTGAACAGCGCGAGGAGATGTTGATCTGTGTGCTTTCGCCGCAATTCAATCGGGCAGGCAAGGTCTGGCCAGTGGCGTAAGATCGCACTCTGCTCAGGCCGTTTTCTTGGGACAATAGAATCTACAAACCAACCGTAGCGCGTCTGGCTTTCAACCTGGCCACAGCAAGAGAATCGCGATGCCACCCAACAACGCCGCGCCGAACATACGCGAAATCCGCCGCAGCAACCCGCGGTCGCCCAATGCGGCGACGATGCCGGCTTTGAATATGAGATTGGACATCGAGGCGACCAAGATGACACGCCAGCCGGTGTTGGCATCGAGCTTGCCGCTGTTGACGAGTTGCGCGGTGGATAACGTAATCGCGTCCATGTCTGTCAGACCGGACAGCACCGCGACCGTGTAAAGTCCACTCGAACCGAAATGATCCTTCGCTGCGGCCACGGCGAGGATGACCACTGCGTAGAGTGCGCCGAAGAACAGGGCAGATTTCAATTCAGTCGGATTTGCTTGCGCGGGGAGCTCAGCAGATTTTTCACCGGCGAGCCGAAAGGCTACCGCAGCTATGACGCAGCAAGTGACGAGCATGGCGATCAACGGAGGTCCGATTTGAACGAAGTTGCGTGGAGCAACCGCGACGACTTCGAGGAGCACCCTCACAAATACGGTGGTTGAAGCGATCATGATGACGAGCGCCGCCAGATTCGCGCTGCCGTGCGACTTGGTGGAACGGCGCGCGTAACTGGCAGTGGTGGCCGTGCTGGAAACCAAACCACCCAACAGTCCGCCGAGCAGCGTGCCCGCCTTGGCACCAAAAATTTTGAAGGCGATATAACCGGCCAGGCTGATTCCCACCATTAACACCACCATCAGCCAGATCTTGAAAGGATTGAGCACGCTGTGCGGTCCGTAGTCACGATTTGGCAGCACGGGCAGGATGACCAAAGTCACCAGCACGAACTGCATGATGGCTTTGATGTCGGTTTCGCCGATGCCTTTGACGAACTCGTGCAGCGGTGTTTTTAGGTGCAGAAGCAGCGCAATGGCTCCGCCGAGTGCCACCGCCACCGGCATTTGACCGGCCACCACGCACGCGCCCACGCCAAACAAGAGCATTGCGGCGATCTCTGTCGTCAAACCGGGATCAATGTCACCGTTCTTGATCCGGGCGATGTTTGCGATGAGCAGCAGCACCGCTACTGTCAGCAATCCTGACGCGATGACCCAGCCTCCGTGTTGCGCCGCCAACCAGGCACAGACAGTTCCGAAAACAGTGATCAACGGGAAAGTGCGAATCCCGGCGATAACCGAATCGGTGCGCTCGCGCTGCATGCCCACCAGCAGCCCAAGCAACAGCGAGACACCTAGTTGAACGAAAGCGTTGTCTTCCATGCGGGGCCGGTTTAGTCGTGATTGAAGTTATCTCAGACTGGATTGGGTCACAAGATTTGGCGTTTCGTCAATTGCGTGGAAAACTGCCAATCTGAATTTGTCTGGACGCAGCGGTGGTGCAGTTCAAAATGCGTCGCAACCACAGAATTATGATTTTGAGAAAGAACGAAAAGTGCAATGGCGACTTGGGCGACCACGCTGCAAGCCCAGCGTGCAAGGCCAGAACGAATCCTACGAAGATCATCGGCCCGCTAGCCGTTTGCCTCGTCGCGGGCATGGTGTTCGTCGC
>CAZCZP010000039.1:8983-15947 GCA_964502895.1 uncultured Bifidobacteriaceae bacterium | reverse complement strand
CATCTGGGAATGCGATACAAAAAAGGGCAGGGCGTTGCCCAAGATCCGACGGAAGCATACAAGTGGCTTAGTCTGGCCGCGGCGCGAGGAATCGCGGAAGCGACAGACATTCTTAATGAAGTCAAACGCACGATGACGCGCGAGCAAATCGCCGAGGGCAAGCGCCGGGCGGAGGCGTTCGTTGAGAAGAAATTCACGCCGCCAGCCAAATAGAATCGCCAGCCGGATTGTGCGACGTTGATTCAACGTGCGGCGTCAAGGTAGAACGAAAATTCATCATTGGAGCTTCGCGGTCGTGCGATCCTGCATCCACTGAATGTCCGGGTTCTGGGACTGAACCAGTCCGTAGTTGAAGCGGGTGGTGTAAGTCGTCGTCATCGGACGGGAGGTGCTGCGACCGTCCTTCCATTTTTTGATTTCAGAATGGCCATCCGCGAAAGTGAAGCCGCACGCGCCACCGTGATAGGTTGCCGGACCATCCTGCCACAACGATGTCCGACCCTGGTAGTCCATCTTCACGGCGAACGCCGCGTCGTTGATGCTGTCGGGATTCTCATCAATCATCACCCACAATGAGGATGGCCGCGGGTTGACCATGTCCGACGACTTCACGAATATTCTCCAGGGCGGAGAATCCCAATGTTCCGAAGGATGCGTCCGGAAAGCCTGGCTCATGGAGATGCTGCGCACGCGCGGTGGATTATCCCGTCCAGGAGGCGCGCGGCGGCCCCAGGTCTGGCTCATGTCCGCCGGGCATTTGTAAACCCCGACGCTCTTGAGGTACGGCGACAACAGTCCTGTCGTCAGATAGGTCAGATTCGTGTTGTCGGGGTGGCCATCGTATCCCAAGCCGCCGGCGACCCAGCCCCACGCGGTCGCAAGCTTGGTTGCGTTGTCATCCCCATACATCAACCAGCCCAGGCCGAGCTGGCGGCCGTTGTTCATGCAGGAAATGGACTGCGCCCGGAGTTTGGCCTTGGAAAGCGCCGGCAACAACATGGCCGCCAGAATGGCGATGATGGCAATGACAACCAGCAGTTCGATTAGCGTAAATGCCGGCTTAAGTTTGAGCAGCCGGGCGGCGGCGGCTGGAGTTTTTCTCGTTTGCATAAGCACGCGAGCCGATGCTCGTGGTGTGGGGTTATTGATACCCAGCAATACGCCCGGCCAATTTCTGTGTCAAGCTTCCGCGCGTTGGCAAGCGTTGGCAAGTGGCGGCTTCGTTTTCCACGCTCCGCCATCGCGTTGCGCGATTCTGGCCGTGCGGTTGCCCGAAATTCGTTGCTCCACCCTTGCAAGCAACTCGCCCGCTCTGGTATAGACCTCGCGGTGAAAGCGCATCTCGAACTTGTTGCCAGTCGCGAATTGACGCTTCGCGACTCTCACGAAGTCGCGGATAGAATGGCAGCACCTTCGCCCGGGCGCTTATCGCCCCTCCGTGCAACCGCTCACGGCCCCCTCAAGAGCAGCCTCACGCTGTCATGACGCTGACCCTGTTTGAAGCGGCAGTCATGCTTCACTTGATTGCAGACTGGTTGCTCCAGAATGAATGGATGGCCATCAAGAAGGTCCGGCTCTCCCACCCGGCAGCCTGGGTGCATGGGGGCATTCACGCGATATTGTTGGGGTGCGTCCTGGGCTGGGTTGGAGGCGTGGTCTTGGGATTGGTGCATATGTTGGTTGATACGCGCGTCCCCATCGGATGGTGGATCCGGGTTTTCAAGAAGTGCGAAGCGTCGCCGGACCTTCCCATCCTCCTCATCGGATGTGACCAGGTAATCCACATTGGCTGCATCGCCGCGTGGATCGTCCTGGCTGGCCGCTGGGCGTAAGCGCGTCTGGTCCGCCGCACTCCGGCATTTTGATTGAACTCAGGTCGAGGGCTGACTAGCATTCGCTCAATGCAATTAGACTCCACCGAAGTGGCGTTCAATGTCCTGTCTTCTGACAACCTCATCTACGGGCCAATAGACCTGGCGACGCTCGTCCAGTGGGTAAAGGAACGGCGCGTTCAGCGGGAAACCTGGGTTCATTTGGAAACCGCGAACAAGTGGGTGGCGGCCGGAGCCATGGACGCGCTGCGACCGCAGTTCGACAATCTGGGCGAAGCTCCGGAGGGAGGTGCGGTCGCTGCCTCGGCGGCCTCCCAAGTCACGGTTGACGAATTGCGCGGATTCGAGCGGTTCGCGCCTTACTCCAACGAGGAGCTTGCCCTGCTCATCACCTTTTGCGATCTCGTCGCGTCCGCGAAAGGCGAATTGATCATCAAGAAGGGGGACCTGAGTGATTCGATGTTCCTCGTGTTGTCCGGCCAGGTGCGGGCGCGAATCAGGGTCGGTGAGCACGACACGTCGCTCGGCACGATGGAGCCGGGCGAACTTTTCGGGGAAGTCGCAATGCTGAGCCAGACGGCCCGCTCGGCCGACGTGGTGGCTGAGGCGCCGACCCGGCTGTTGCGCCTGACCTCGGAGCGCTTTCAGGAATTGATGTCCGAACACCCGCCGCTGGCTGCCAAGATGCTGTTCAATATCTCGCGCCTTCTGGCCACGCGGATTTCGGAGCGGAACAACCAGCTCCAAAAGGACCTCGCCTCCTCTTTTGTCTGGCGTTGATGAATGCCGCGGATGTGTTCACGCGCACCGTTGTCGCAAGGGAAGATTTCTCCAACCGTTGCGGGTCGTGCGGCCGGCTCGAAATGTTCCAGCGGCGGCCATCCCGCCCTGCGAACCGAATTCAGAAAATTGATTCCAATCCGTATTAGCAACCATGAGCCACGAATTCGCTGCTGCGACCAATTCACCGATTCAGGATTACCTCCAGGAACTTCACGCCCGTTATGCGGCCCTGCGCGAAGGGCAAGTCGCGACTTACATTCCCGAACTCGCCAAAGCAAACCCCGACTGGTTCGGCATCTGCCTGGTCACGACCGAGGGCCACGTTTATGAGGTTGGCGATTCACGGCAACGCTTCACCATCCAGTCAATTTCCAAACCGTTCGTTTACGGATTGGCGCTGGAAGACAACACCCGCGCTGAAGTGTTGAAGAAGATCAGCGTCGAGCCGACCGGCGACGCGTTCAATGCCATCAGCCTCGAAGCCGGCACGGGTCGCCCGCGCAACCCGATGATCAATGCCGGGGCCATTGCCGCGGCCGGGCTGATTGCGGGCAGGGAGCCCCAAACCCGGTTGCGCCGGATGCTGGAGATGTTCTCACTTTACGTCGGCGAGGAAGTGGCGATTGACGAATCGGTCTATCGCTCGGAAAGCACGACCGGCCACCGGAATCGCGCCATCGGGCACATGCTGCGCAATTTCGATATTCTCACCGAGCCGCCCGAGCCGGTGGTGGATTTGTATTTCAAACAATGCTCGGTTTCCGTCAACTGCCGCGATCTCGCGGTGATGGCCGCCACCCTGGCCAATCACGGTGTCAACCCAATCACCAACCGGCAGGCCATCCGCGGCGAATACGTGGAAAGCGTCCTGAGCGTGATGGGTTCGTGCGGTATGTATGACTACGCGGGTGAATGGCTGTATCGCGTCGGCATGCCCGCCAAGAGCGGCGTCTCGGGCGGCGTCATTGCGGTGTTGCCGGGCCAGTTGGGCATCGGCGTGTTTTCTCCGCTGCTCGACAGCCACTTCAACAGCATCCGCGGGCTTAAGGTGTGCGATGACCTCTCGCGCCATTTTGATCTTCACTTGTTCAACACGCCGCACGCGAGCAAATCGGTGATCCGCCTAAAGTTCACCGCGGCGGAAGTGAACTCCAACCGCATCCGCACGGCCGAGGAAGCGGCGGCGTTGCGCGAACACGGCGGACGCATTCAGATCGTTCAACTTCAAGGCAACCTTGTCCTCTCCACGGCTGAGGTGGTGGTACATGATCTCATGTCAACGCTGGCGGGTCTGGATACGGTGGTGCTAGACTTCAAGCACGTGCTCTCCATCAATGAAAGCGCCAGCCGCCTGTTTTATCAATTGCTGCGAAAGCTCCACGCGCAGGGCAAGCAAGCGGTTTTCACCAGAACCACGCGCGCGACGCAATTGCGCCGCTACATGAAACTAAAGTTGAAGGAGGAGTTCGACCAACAGTTCCTGGCTTTTGACGACAACGACACCGCGCTTGAATGGTGTGAGAACCGGTTGCTGGCCGAGAAGCTCACCGTTCGTGTCACCGAGCGAACCGTCGGACCCTTGGATTACGAATTGTTCGCGACGCTCAATCGCGAGGAAGTGGCCGTGGTGCAGGCTCTGCTCGAACGCCGCAAATTCCAGCGCGATGAAGTGATCGTGCCTTTCGGGGCGCCGGCGGGCGAATTGTTCTTTCTGGCCCGGGGTTGCGCGAGCGCCACTCTCCCGCACGCTAACGGCACGAAAAAACGGCTGGGCACATTCTCCGCCGGCATGTCCTTTGGCGAAATGGCGATGCTGGACCGCGCGCCGCGTTCGGCGGAAGTGAGAGCCGATACGGAGGTCGAGTGCGATCTGTTGAAGCTCGAGGATTTTGAACGATTGGGCGAAACCCACGCGCGCATCAAGCTCGTGCTGTTGACCAATCTCGCCTTGCGCCTCTCGCGAAATCTCCGGAAGCGAAACCAGGAATTCAGCGTGTTCGATTATTGATCGGGCGGCGCAACGCTTTACTTCCAACTTCGAGAGAAGTAATAACTCCGTGATGATTCCAATCTCCCCCGCGCGTAAGGCATCTGGATTGTGTTCGTTGCTCTCGCTGGCCTTGCTTGGCGCGACCGTCGCGGTGAAGGCGGATTCGCAATCGCTCGTTGATCAAGGACAACGCGCGTTCGAAATCGGAGACTTCAGCCAGGCTGCCGCGGAGTGGGAGAAAGCTCTGGAATTCTTTCGGCGCCAAGGGAACACCAACGCCGAGATTGCAACCTCGGTTTCGCTCGCCAGTGCATACCAATCAATCGGCCAGCAGCGGCGCGCGGTTCAAGTACTGGAGGCCGCTCTCACCCGCGCAGAAAGAAAAGGAGACCGGTCTCGCGTGGCTCAAGTTAAAGGCAGGCTGGGCGCGGCTTTGATCATGACCCAGGAAACGGAGAGGGCGGAGTCCCTCTTGCGGGAATCGCTGGCGGCGTCGAGGGCCGACCAGGACACAAAGTCCGTGGCTTTCATTCTCAATGACTTGGGAAATCTGTTGGCTACCCGGGAAAAATTTGCGGAAGCCCTGGCTGCTTATGAAGAATGTGTTGCCCTGGCGCGGCAGCACGGTAACTCGGGGCTGACGGCGCGGGCGCTCTGCAATGCGGCGGCGGCGGCGGCACGAGCCGCGGAATTCGCGAAAGCCGATGACTTGAATTCACTGGGACTTCGAGAAATCGCCCGGCTTGACCCTTCTCACGCCAAGGGCTTTCTGTTGCTCAACGCGGGGCAGACTGACCGGCAAATCAAACTGACCGAGGCCGAACCCACCCGCCGCGTTCTGCTACGGACTCACCAGTCCTTCCAACAAGCTTTGGAGGTTGCTGAAAAGATTGGCGATCGTTCCATAGAATCCTATGCGCTCGGGTATCTGGGACAACTTTACGAACAGGATGCGCAACCCGAGGCGGCTTTGGCACTCACCCGCCGCGCAGCTTTCGCTGCCCAACAGGCGCAAACCCCGGAGGCCTTGTATCGTTGGGAATGGCAAACGGGCAGGTTGCTGAAAGCGCGGGGCGATGTCGAACCGGCTATCTCGGCGTATCGTCGGGCGGTCCAGACATTGCAACCCATCCGCGGTGATGTTTCGCTCGGCTTCGGGAACGCCGCCGCGCGCGTGCCGTTTCGCGAGTCCGACGGGCCGCTCTTCTTCGAGTTGGCGGACCTGCTTTTGCGGCAGGCCAAGTCCGCCACTGATCCGAAGCGTGAGCAAGACCTTCTTCTGGAGGCACGGGACGCGGTGGAGCATCTCAAGACAGTCGAACTCGAGGACTATTTCTGCGACGAGTGCGTGGACGTCCAACGCGTCCGGACGCGCGCCGTTGAAACCGTGGATGGACATTCAGCCGTCATTTATTTGATTCCGCTGCCCGACCGCACCGAGATTCTGGTTGGCCTGACCTCGGGTCTCAAACGGTTCACCGCGGAGGTCGGCGCGGACGCCCTGACGGAGGAGGTGAGAAAATTCCGCCACAACCTTGAAAGGCGCACCACCTACGGCTACCTCGAACAGGCGCAACGGCTTTACGACTGGCTCATCCGGCCGATCCTCGGATTGCTCAATGAGAACCGGATTAACACACTGGTATTCGTTCCGGACGGCGCGCTGAGAACGATTCCTTTCGCCACGCTTCACGACGGGGAGCAGTTTCTAATTCAGAACCTGGCCGTGGCCGTCGCGCCCGGGCTTTCGCTCGTTGAACCGCGCCCCATCGAACGCGGGAAAGCGCGCCTGCTGTTGAACGGACTTTCCAAACCGGTGCAAGGATTCGCTCCGCTGGATTTCGTTACCGGCGAATTGCGCAGCATTGATCCTTCGGCTTCCAGCGAAACTCTTTTGGACGAGGGCTTCACACTGCCGGCGTTCAGGCGCAAACTGACGGACGAACAATACTCGATTGTTCACATCGCCTCGCACGGCCAGTTTGATCGGGATGTGCGAAAAACTTTCGTCCTCACCTATGACAGCAAGTTGACATTGAACGATCTGGAGGCGCTCATCCGGCCCGGCCAGTATCGAGGTCGGCCCGTGGAATTGCTGGTGTTGAGCGCCTGTCAAACCGCGGCAGGCGATGACCGGGCGGCGCTCGGGTTGGCGGGGGTCGCGATCAAGGCCGGGGCGCGCAGTGCGCTGGCCAGTCTCTGGTTCGTGAACGATCAATCCACCTCTGCGCTGGTTTCAGAGGTTTACAGCCAGTTACGCCAGTCGCCGCCGGTTTCCAAAGCCAAGGCGCTCCAGGCCGCACAAATCAAACTTCTCAGCGACCGCCGTTATCGCCATCCGTGTTACTGGTCGCCGTAT
>CAZCZP010000039.1:0-8883 GCA_964502895.1 uncultured Bifidobacteriaceae bacterium | reverse complement strand
ACAAGCTCGCGGAGCTGTTGAACATTCTCGCATCCCATGAGCCGGCGGCCATCGGGCTGGACATCTGGCGAGACATCCCGGTTCCCAAGAGTGGCGTGGGACTGCGCGAGTTTAATCAAGTGTTGCAGGCGCACTCGAATATCGTGGCGATCTTCACGCTCGGCGATCGTGAGCGTGATCCGATCGCACCACCGGCGATATTGAAATCCAATTTTGATCGGATCGCATTTAACGACAATTTTCCCATGGATGAGCAAGTGGATCGGACGAGTCCCAAGGTGCGTCGTAGCGCGTTGTTTGTTAATGCGCCCTCGGGTGAGAGCTTCGATTCGCTGCCGTTCCGGCTGGCGGTCCTCTATTTGCAACGAATCGGAATTGAACCGCAGCCCGACCCTGAAGATCCGAAGGGCTTTCGTCTTGGCAAAACGCGCTTGCGGCCGTTGGCGTCCAACGATGGAGCTTATGTCGGGGCTGCGACGGGGGAATTCCAGATTCTCCTCGATTTCAAGTGCCCGGATCGCTTCGACCGTTATTCAGTCAGCAACGCCCTCGCAGGCAACATTCCAACGGGAAGTCTGCGCGACAAGATTGTCCTGATAGGAGTGAACACTCCCAGTGTTCTCGACCAACTGGCCACGCCATATCGTCGTAATCATCTGGGAGTCGAAGTCCAGGCGATGACGGTTAACCAGTTGCTTCGACACGCGCTGGAAGGTGAGAAGCTGCTGCGGTTCTGGAACGATTGGTTGGAGGACGCCTGGGTGTTGCTTTGGTGTCTGGTGGGAGCAGGAATCGGTTATCGGGTGCGGTCGCCCTGGCGGTTTGGTCCGGAGAGTGCAGCCTGTTTGCTTGCCATTGGTGGCATCGCCTGGTTTGCCTTCTCGCAAGGTTGGTGGATTCCGTTGGCCGCTCCGGCAGTGGCCTATGCGCCGACGGCTTTGCTCGTTACTTCCTACGTCGCGTTCCATCAGCGATCCATGCGGAGCGTGCTGATGAAGCTTTATTCGCGTCATGTTTCCAAGGAGATCGCCGAGTCCATGTGGGCAAATCGAGATTCCTTTCTTGATGGTAACCGGCCCCTGGCGCAGAAGCTCGTCGTCACCGTTCTGTTCACGGACTTGAAGGGGTTCAGCACACTCTCGGAACAGATGGAACCCGCGCGGCTGTACGTCTGGCTAAACGGATATCTCGGGGCGATGGCTCAACAGATTCAGGATCATGGGGGCGTGCTCAAGCAATTCACCGGCGACGGCGTCCTTGCGCTCTTCGGAGTGCCGGTGCCGCATACCACCAAAGCAGAGCAGGCCCGGGATGCCACTGCTGCCGTCAGATGCGCTCTGGCCATGGGCCGGCGACTGGTTGAACTCCGGCGCGAATGGCAACAGGCCGGGCTACCCGGGGTTAGTATGCGCGCGGGAATCTACACCGGCGAAGTGGCGGCGGGAAGCGTTGGCAGCGATGATCGCTTCGAGTACGCCGTCATCGGCGACGTCGTCAACACCGCGTCGCGGCTTGAGAGTTATGACAAGTCGCTGGCGGATCCAGATTTGTTGCCGACCCGGTGCCGTATCCTGATCGGTGCACCGACGCACGATCTCTTGGGGGACAAATTCATATCAAAGGAAATCGGGCTGCTCGAAGTGAAAGGTAAGGTTAACAAAGTTCCGGTTTTTCACATATTGGATGAAAAACCCGCCGCTGCCAGTTCGGGACTCCCGCAGCCGACGCAAGCCGGAGGCTGAATAATTTTGACAAGCCGGGGCTTCCCGCTACAAGCTCAACCCTGTCACCAGCACTCCCTGTTCTCGTGGATGACGAGCGAAACTCTGAACGCCAATATGAAGACCAACGTGCGCCGGTGCGGTAAATATTCTGTGGTTCTTGCCATGCTACTTGCATCCGGCCCAGGGGCGGAATTGGCTCGCGCGCAGACTGCCCCGCAGCAAGGGGCGACCAACGCGCCTGCCAAAGTGAAGTTTCGCCCGCCGACCACAGGTGCTCCGTCGGTTCGCGTGACCGGAGGTTCGCGCGGAACCGGGGATTCTACCATCACTCTCGATGTGCTTGCGCCGGACGAAATCGGCGTGACGACGCAGGAACAACCCTCGCTGTTCTGGTTTCAGTCCAAACCCGCCGAAGCAAAGTTCGAGTTGACGTTGCTCCAGGAGAACAAAGTCAAACCTCTGGTCCAGGTGCTGGTCGAGCGTTCGACAAAAGCCGGGATTCAGCGTCTGAAACTATCCGATCACGGCGCGAAGCTCGCCCCGGGCGTGGAGTATCAATGGGTCGTGGCGTTGGTGACCGATCCGAACAACCGATCCACCGATCTCGTGGCCAGCGGCGTCATCAAGCGCGTCGAACCCGATGCGGAATTGAAGGAGAAAATCGCCAAAGCATCGCCCGCGTCGCTTGCCGGCGTTTATGCCGAGGCGGGGATTTGGTACGACGCGCTCGCGGTGCTGGCGGACCAGATCGAGGCTCAGCCCGACAATGCGGGCTTGCGTCAGACTCGCGCCGATTTGCTTGCCCAAGTGGGACTGAGAGCGGCGGCACAGTCCGGCAAATAGCTGGCAACGATTCCGCAGTCCGCTCTGCGCTGAGCGGCCAAAGAAATTCGGCCGCCACGTTTACCAGAATGGGAACAGACGTTTGGCAGGTTTTTTCCCCGATTCACCTTCTTGCAAGGCGATGAGTTGTTCGTCCCTTTGGCGCAGGCGTTCAGCCAACAGCGCTGCAACGTTGCGATAAAGTTTCATGCACAGAAGCTGATTGGCTGAGCGCAGCACCGTGCCCGAGATGGCAACGACCTCCGTCGGCTGCAAGGCCACGACCGTGGCCGAACGCGGCATCTGACTGATGACCGCCATTTCTCCGAAACACTCGCCTTTGGAAACCCGCTTGAGTTCGACCGGTTTCGTGCCCGACATCTTCCGCACGGATACGCGGCCCCGGACCACGACGAACATCGTTGATCCGCCCGCTCCCTCCTGCAAGATCGTCTCGCCCGCTTGGTAAGTTTCCTGACGGGACACTCGCATCACCTCTGCCAGATCTGTTTCGCTGAAATCGGCAAAAAGGACATTGCGCCCTTTGAGTCGGGGAAATGCGATGGGCTGGGTGCGGTCGGCGGAATCGGATTGGCTGCTTTTCGGAGAATGCTTGAACCAACGCTCCTGACAGAGTTCCAGTGCGTCAGCCAAAGCGTCCGCCGAATCAAAACGCTGCGCAGGGTCTCGCGCCAGAGCCTGATCAATGGCCGCGGAAAGTTCTGAATCAAAATCGCCGAGTTCGCTCAACAAAGGCGGGCGGCTGTGCAACAAAGCTCTCTGAATCGCCTCGACGGTGTCGCCCAGAAATGGTTTTCGTCCGGCGAGCCATTCGAAGGCTACAACCCCCAGCGAAAACACATCGGCGCGGGCGTCTATTTCATTCGACACCAACAATTCGGGTGGCACGTAGCCCGGAGTTCCCCAAAACTGATTCTCTCCCGCCAGCGACCACGAGGCGCGGCGGTGTCCCTGACTTTGCCGCGCCACGCCAAAGTCCATGATTTTCGGGATGCCCTGCGGCGTAACGATGAGATTGGCCGGCTTGATGTCGCCGTGCAAGATGCCGCGTTGATGCACGTAGTGAAGCGCACGAGCCACCATCACGATAAAACTCAGAATCTGCGGCACCGACGCGGCGTCTGTCCGGGTCTGAGCGAGCCGGGCCTTCAGCGTTTCGCCCTGGACATATTCCATGACGATGTAAGGCACGTTGTCGGCATTCCCTGTATCAAACACGGCCGTGATGTGCGGATGATTCAACTGGCCAATCACTTTGGCTTCCTCGAAGTGAACGTCCCGCCGGGCACGCGTTCCACCCGGCGCGGCTTTCGAGGCGGGCGGGCGCAGGCACTTGATGGCAACGACGCGTTCGATGGCGGTGTCAAACGCGCGATAGACCACGCCCGCCTGACCCTGCCCAAGTTCCTCCTCAATCCGATACCGGCCTAACATCGTGCCGCTGGGGAGAACCAACATTCTCATGATCGCCAACGCTAAAATGCCTGGATGTTTATTTTGAAAGAAATTCCGTCGCCTTGCGCGCCTGAGTCATTCGGGATGGAAACGTCGCGCAGGCGGTAGCCCCAGTAGATTTGAGCCGAGAAATACTTGCAAGGCGAGAGCAGTAAACCAACCCCCGCGCTGTAGATTTCGTCCGGGCCGCTTGAATCATGGACGTCCCATGCTCCGCCAAAATCGAAAAACGGCGCCAGTTGCACGATGCCAGCCCCGGCCTTGTTGAAGATCACCGGCAATCGAAACTCCACGGACGACACGATGCCACGGTCGGACACCAATTGATTCTCCAGATAGCCGCGCACGCTCTCGAACCCTCCAACACTCATTTGTTCCAGGGCGAGCAACGGTTCGTCAGTGTATTGTCCGGCTACGCGCAGCACCAACTGGTTCTGCGTGTCGAACAAACGCTGGACATACTGTCCCTGGCCCAGCCATGAGAAAAACTGCGCATCCGGGTCGCCTGAGATTCCGTTATCGGTGGCGTCCAACACGTCCAGGCCGAAGTTGAAAGTCGAGCGCAGCGCCAGCACGTGGTTCTGTCCGCGTTGCAGCCACTCCTGCGAAAATCGCAAAACAGAAACCGCCATTTCACCGTCCACCGCACCCGGAGAAATGCTGAACGGTTCACCCAAGAGCCAGGTTTTGTTTTGGCGATAATCGAATCCTATCGCCACCGCCGCCTCCCGGTTGGCGGTTTGGTACACAGGTTGGCGCAAGACGATCCCGTAACTTTCCGTCAGGCTCGGAATGTCCAGCGAAGCGAACGGTTGCTCGATGATGCTTGTGTTGAGCCGGCTGCCGCGCAAACCGAGGGTGGTATCAAAGCGCGTCAACGGTAACAGGTAGCTGCCTTCGAGGTTGTCCACGCCCGAGAATTCCATGCCGTCCGCGCCGGCGTTCGCAATTCCGTATCGGAAATCAAGCTGGTCACTGACGCCCGTCAGGTTCAGGTCAGACGCCAATAGCCATATTTCTTCTGCTCCGACGCTGGGTGGCCGCTGATTGTCAATTTGTATCCCGAGCCGGAAGGGTTGTTGGTCCAACACCTGGACTTCGAGGCGGCTCTCGCCGGGAGCGGTCCCCGGTTTCAATTCTGCGTTGATTTGCCGCACATTTGGATTCTGTCGGAGCAACTGCAAGCCCTCCTGCAATTCATTCAGGTTCAGCGGCGGATCGGACCAACGCCGCAGGCGACTGTTGATGTAGTGATCTCGGAGCCACTTGTTGCCGCGCAACTCGATTTCGGATAACACGCCTTCGACGACCTGGATAAGGATAATTCCGTTGGTCGGGTCCTGATCGGGAACAATCGCTCCGGAATTTATGTAACCGTGATTCACATAATACAGGCTGACCGCACGCCGGGCTTGTTCAATATCCTCACTGCCAAGCTCCCGATAAATGAACGGCTCCATCACCTTGGCTAGTTCCGCGTCGCTGAAGGCGTGATTGCCTTCGAATCGGAATCCGCGCACGAAAATGCGCGCCTCGGTGGAGAGTCTGCCGGGCTGATCCGGGCGAACGGGAGGCGGCGGAAGGATTTGAGCGTCGAGCGTGCCCGAGCAGAGGCCCAACACCAGCAGCAGGTGCATGCGCTGCGGCAGCCATCCGCCAACGCCGGGAGTTCTATTCCTCGTCATCCAGAAGTGAACCCGTCCCGCTCGGCACGAAACCGCCCGGCGCAATCGGCAGACCGCCGCGGCCGAGCACGATGAAGCTGCTGAGATTCCCCGCCAAACGCACGCGACAATCAGGACGCAACTGGGCTTCAATGTCCAGCAGATTGCTCGGTAGCCCGACGAGGCTGCCGCTCAAGTCCAATTCGGGGGCGGAGACACTCACCGTTCCGGGCAAACCGAACGGGGCCGAGGAATCAATCAGGCTGGAAGTTTGAAAAAAATAATCCGAGAAAATCGTAATGTTGCCACCGTTGGCCGAACTGGATTTGGAAATCAACGAACCGTTGTTCATGATGAAAAAGACCGGATCAATGGCCAGATTCCCGCCGTCGCCAACTGCCTGGGCAGTGAGCGTGCTGTCCAAAAGATAAATCAGCAACGGAGCGGCCAAAGATATATTGCCGCCGCCACCCGGCCCCGCTTGCGCGGTAATCGTGCTGTCCTTCAACCGAATCTCGGAGCCGGCCGTGATGTTGATGTTTCCGCCATCCGCATTGGGCGCTTCGGTTGTGATCAAGCTGTGGTCCGTCAAGAAAATCGAATCGCTTGCCGTCGCGATCACGTTGCCAGCCGTGCCGGCGCCCGCGTCGAGGGACAATGAGGCCGAGGAAATGGTTCCGCCTTGATTCAAGTTTAGGGACGCAGCCGAAATGTCAATGCGACCGCCGTTGCCCGAACCCAGCGTTGCGGTGGAAATTTGTGCGCCGTCCGAGATGGTCAGGTCCAGCGCGCCTGGGCTTCGGGATTTGATGACGATGTCGCCGCCATTTCCAGTTCCAACCAGGACGGTGTTGCCGAACTCCTGTCCGCTGGCAGCCCTGATTCCAGTAGTAAGTCCTGATGTGCCATTGTCACCGACCAAGCGAATGGAGTTCGCGGTCAGATCAATCGTTCCGCCAACGCCGGAGCCGATGGTTGTCGCCGAAATTTGCCCGCCATTGCGGATATCAATCGAACCGGCTGTGATGGAAATGTTGCCACCTTTGGCCGCGGTCGGGCCAGCGGCAACGAAAGTAGTAACCGCTTGAATGAATGACGAGTCAAGCAGAACGGAGTCCGCGTTAACGGAAACGTTACCACCTCTGCCCGCGCCGAATGTGGCGGGAGTAATCACTCCGAAGTTCAGCAGGTTGACCGACTTCGCCGTGATGTCAATGCGACCGGCGTTGCCCGAGCCAAACGTGGCCGCGAGCAGCGAGGCGCCGTTGAGCAGATCGAGAGTGTCCGTGCGGATGACCAAGTCGCCCGCGTTTCCGCCGCCTGAAGTTCGCCATGTGTTGGCGGAGATTTCCGAGATGAGCGTGGTAAGCCCGGGGTCCAGTTTGACCGAGGATGCCGTGATCTCGATGCGTCCGGCATTTCCCGCCCCGTAGGCAGCGGAGGAAATCTGCGCGCTGTTCACCATTTCGAGGCTGCCCGTTTGAATCAAAATGTCACCGCCTTTGGCTGTTCCGCCGCCGGCAAACAAATCTCCGGAAGCCGTCGAAATCTGCGTCGTCGGATTACCATCGTCGCCCACCAGACCTTGACCATCGAGGCGGATGGATTGGGCGTTCAGGTTGATGCTGCCCCCGGCACCGCGTCCGAGGGGTGAGAGGCTGGTGATCTGGCCGCCGTTGACGAGATTCAGATCGTGACGCACGGCAATGTCAATTCCCTGCCCAGATGCCGTTCCGGTGGTGTTGGATTGGACCTTCGCATTATCAACCGTGAGGCGACCACTGCGAATCACGATCCGTCCCCCGCCGGCACCGCTGGCATCCGCCAGCGCGGCATTCTGAAAATTAACCCGGCCTTGCTGTGGAAACGCAGCGTTAAACTCGGCGGCGCTAATTGTCCTGGGATCCACCGGCACTTCTCCAGCCGACTGGACGCTCACCAGATTTATTTGCCCGCCCGGCGATTGCAGAGTCCCGCCGTTGACAGTGATGTCGCCGCCGACCAGTGAGATTGCCTTGCCGCTTGCCGCTCTGAGCGTGCTTTGCTGCGCTTCAATGCCTCCAGGACTCGCGCCGAGAAACCCAAAGGCACTGACCGGGGCTGTGGTCAACCCGGAATCGTCAGCGTCCAGCGCCGCCACGAACCGGGCACCATCGGCCAGCTTCAAATAGTTGGCGGTGCTGGCCGCAAACGAGCCGCTGACGTTTACCGCGGCGTTGGGGCCGAACATCACACCCTTGGGGTTGATGAAGAAAAAGTTTGCGCCCGCGATGTCGGAACGAATAGTGCCGTTGATCGAGGAGGGGCCGCCACCGGTTACGCGGCTCAGGATATTTTGAATATTGGCCGGACCCGAAAACGTCGCGGTGTCGCCGGCCTTCAGATCGAATTGCGCAAAGCTGTGTAACAGATTGTTGCCCCGCACAGTGCCCATCGCGGCAGTGATGCCATAATTCGGCCCGGCCAAACCTCCACTCGTGCCGAATTTGCCATCCAGAACGACCTGGCCAAGACTGGCTTCCACGCCGGCCGCCAGAACTGCAACCCCCATCCATGCGGCAACCGAACGACTCAACAACATTTGAGTAGTCATTCAGTTACCGGGCCCAACGAGGGGCCGACAGTTGCTACCAACTGGAAGTTTGCGTCCGTTATTTGAGTTTGATCCAAACTGACTTTTTGGTCCCGTCCTGCAACGTGGCGGTCAGTTTATATGTGGCCTTGGCTAGGCCCGAAGTATCCCAATTGAAATGCCATTCATTCCCAACCAGATTGAAGTTGCCTCCGCCTGCGGGCGTTAGTGAAGTACACTGTGCATTCGACTTCTCAATCGACATCGTCGGTTGACCGCTGATTACCGGCGAGCCGTTGCACTTCACGTCGAACTTAACGGGAAGGTTGTTGCCCTGATTAGCGGTACGCAATGGGGCGGCGCAAGTGCCACCGGTGCCGCCAATCGGCGAATAGAATCCTGTGAATGTAAGACCGGTCACGATCACAGTCTGGGTTGCGGTGCTGGTATTACCGTGGCCGTCACTGAAGGTCCAATACACCGTGTTGGTTCCTGCGTTGCTGTAAACGAGCGAATTGGTCGTCGTGCCGGTTATCGTTCCCGCGCAATCGTCGGTGGTGGTCGGTGGAGTCAAGGTTACGGAAGACGAGCAACTCCCCGTCACAGTGGCCAGCGTCGGAATGAC
>CAZCZP010000038.1:14686-21865 GCA_964502895.1 uncultured Bifidobacteriaceae bacterium | reverse complement strand
GCCAGCAAACTCGACGCCCTGACTGGGAGCAACCGGCTGTATCGTGTGCGTGTTCTGCCGTGATTAGCCGTTGTTTCCATAGCCTTTCCTCAAACCCCGTTAACATCCCAACTGCAGAAAGCAAAACCCTATGAGCATTCAATCCAACAAACACCTCGTCGGTAGAGCGCGTCACTCTGAGATTGTCTCAAAAGTTCGGAGGGACGAGTTACACGAGTCCCCAATCATTGGATCATCGCCCGAAAAGTCAGGGACTCGTGTAACTCTTCCCTCCGAACGCGAGGTTTTGAGACGGCCTCACTCTGTGCGCGCCGTTTTCTCGCCACCCCAGCCTCGGCGCGCGCGGAGCGACGCGCCCTACCTGCGCGCCAAGCCCTGGCTCGTGCCTGTGGCCTTGCTCCTGGTTCTAGCGAGCCTCTTCATCACCCGAACAGTCCTGGCGAAGATTGCGTTTAACACCATTGATACCGTCGGCATCGTGACGGACAAGGGGCGACACGTCACCGTGACCGGACCCATTGCAGTTACCGAGGGCGAGCGAACCGAACTGCGCGTAACCGTGACCCAGCGTTCCACCGGCGCGCTGGCCGAAGGCGTCCTCTTCTTCGCAGGCACTGGTCAGACCAACCAATGGGAAATCACGGCGAAGGCAGAGGGCAGAGCGACATTCCAAGCCGGACCCGCCACCGTGGTTGGACTCGCTCGCAGTTCCGTCAAAGGCAAAGCCACCGATGCACATCAGTGGCTGGTCAACGTCACGCTGCTCAGCGAGTAGAACCATGGGTCAACGGAAACGTTCCCTCCGTGATGAACGCGAAGCGAGTTTAATTGCCTGATCCCAGCCGCACCCAGGCCACGACCGGGAAATGGTCGCTGGGAAACTGTCCGTCCCGCGTGAACGTGACGATTTCGGCTTTCTCCGCGGCAACTTCCCCGCGCGACAGAATCCAGTCAATCCGGACGCCAGTCTTTTGCAGCGCCTTGAAGCTGTTGAATGTAGCCACGCCTTCACCGATGCGCTCGCGCGCGGTCAGCCACGTGTCCTTGAAGAAATCGTCCCCGGTCAGAATCTTGTAAGCCTTGTTGGTGACGGCCTCGGCATTGAAATCGCCGACCAGCAGCACGGGCAATTTCGTGTCCAGTTCGACAACTCGTTTGCGGACCAGTTCGGCGCTCTTCTCGCGCGCCGGCTGGACCTGGTGATCGAAATGCGTGTTGAAAAAGTAGAAATCGCGCTGCGTCCGGCGGTCGCGGAATTTGACCCACGTCACCATGCGGGGCAGCGTCGGCCCCCAGGTTTTTGAACCGATAACTTCCGGCGTGTCGGAAAGCCAGAAGTGATCGAAGGCCAGAGGTTCGAGGCGCGCCTTGCGATAAAAGACCATCATGAATTCGCCGCGACTGCCACCATCGCGGCCCAGGCCGATGGTATCGTAATCCGGCAGATCGGACTGCAAATCTTTCAGTTGCTCGAACAACCCTTCCTGCGTGCCCATCACATCCGGCGAAACCGTTTGGATGACTTCGCGCACGAGCGGGCGGCGGGTTGGCCAGTCGTTCGGCGGTTTCGGGCTGGCGTAACGCAGATTGTAAGTCATTACGCAGAGGGTGTCGCTTGGCTTCGTCGCCTGTTGAGCATGGTTGTGAAACGCTGTGAAGGCGAAGAAGCCGATGGCCAGAGCCAGGCAACGATTTTTTGAAGACTGGGATGCGGTACAAGTCGTCATGGAGATGATTGTGGCGATTCGCCTCAACGCAGCAAGTCGTTACATCCTCCCACGCTGCCGTTGAACTTCGTAAAGGAACACGGCCGCCGCGCTGCCGACGTTGAGCGAATCCACCGTCGGCGGCATGGGGATGGCCACCGCGTCGTCGCAAGCGGCCAGGACCTTGGGCGAAATTCCGTAACCTTCGCTGCCGAAGACGACACAGCAATCGCCGGAAAAATCGGCGTGCGCGAGCGTCTTTCCGGAAGCGGACGGATGCGCCGCGATGCAGCGAAATCCCTGGTCGCGCAATTCGCGCAGGGCGTGGATAAGGGTCGGAGGTTCCACGACGGGCAATTGAAATACCGTGCCCATCGAATTGCGAACGGCCCGGCGCAGGAACGGGCTGCTCGACGTTTCACCCACCAGCAGAGCCTGCACACCGAACGCCACGCAGTTGCGGACGAGCACGCCGAGATTTTCCGCGTTGGCGAGCGCATCCACCGCGACGAAGAAGCGCGGCTTTGCACTCTTGGAGATTACTTCGTCCAGCGATGCGGCGGCGGGAATTTTTCCCACCGCCATCACGCCTTGAAACATCGAGAAGCCGATGAGTTCCTCGAGCAGTTGTTTGTTTACGACCACGTAAACTGGAATGTTTTCGGGCCGCGCGGCGAGCAAGGGCTCGAATTCGCTTACCCACTTTTCCGGGAGCAGCACGGATACGACAGGAAAATGACTGGCCAGCAGGCGGCGGACGACTTTCTCGCTTTCCGCCACAAAAATTCCCTGGGCTTGGTGGTTGACCGGGCGTTTCAGCGTGCGATACGGCGCGAGTTCCGGCAGGTCGAGAGATTCGATGCTGTGGAGGTGGAACATTAGCGAACCGGGGTATTGGGTAGTAAGGTAGCTGCGGAATGCGAGCTGTGTCCGCCGTCGCTGCAAGCATCAACGCCCGACCAAAGCCGGTGCGCGAAATCTTCGGATTTGCAGCGATCCGTTCCCCCTCACCCTGTCCCTCTCCCCACGGGAGAGGGAACAGCCAGGTGCGACGCGTGATAATGCCGGGGCATGTCGGAAATGTCGGCAGCCGTCCGATGCCGCTCCCTCTCCCCGCGGGAGAGGGCTGGGGTGAGGGGAACGGGCCGTGGAAAAATGAAGCCCTGATCGCTTCGCTTGACGCACACGAATACCATTCGCAAAGCGTGGCGTTGCACCTTTCATAGTTTCAAGCCTTCAGCTTTCCCGGAGGATGCGGATTTCCGTACCACTGCATTCCTTATACCTGCCAGCCCTTGCGGGAATCGCGTTTCACCCACTGGTTTAGTTCCGGTAGATTCTTGACGCGCATGTTCGGACCGTCCCATTCCACTTTCTTCCCTTCGCCCGCTTGTTGAGCCAGGTTGCCGAGCACGGCGAATTCCGTCAGCCGCGTGCCGTAATCAAAGTTGACCGCCGTGTCGGTTTTGCCCGCGCGACAGGCCTCGATGAAATCTGTGAAGATGTCCTTCGGGCGCGGCAGCGTCTTGGGCGGCTCGGGAGTTTCCTGCATTTTTTTGTAAGGCACGATGTGCATCTTGTCGCCGTAAGTGCCGGTGAAGATCACGCCCTTCTCGCCGACGTAAAGCGTGCCGCTATCGCCGCCGTCCAATTCCTCTTCCGGATACTGCTTGCGCAATTCGAGCAGCAGGGGCGGCAGATTGCGGCCTTCGTCACGGGCGACGCGCAGCCGGCCAAACGGTTCATCCTTGGTGGTTGCGTTTAGACCTTCATACCAAAAGACTTTGACCGGCGGCAGATCGCCGCGAGCCGGACAGTCCCAGCGAAGCCGGCTGCCAGTGGGGTAACGTTCCTTGCCGCCGCCGCGGATATACTCGACTTCAATGGCGGCAGGATGCTCGACCTTGAGCGCCCAGAAAACGCCGTCCAGCACGTGGCAACCCATGTTGCCGATGGAGCCGTTGCCGAAATCAAACCAGCCGTGCCATGAATGCGGATGCAGGTCCGAGTGAAAATCCCGGTAAGGTGCCGGCCCGATCCATTCTTCCCAATGCAATCCCGCCGGCACGGGTTCAACCGCCGGGCGCGGGCCAACGCCGCCGTTGCAGCGATTCGTCCAACTGTGCGTTTCCGTCACCTTGCCGATGACGCCGCCCCAGATGTATTCGCACAACCGGCGGTAGCCTTCCTCGCAATGGCCTTGATTGCCCATCTGCGTGGCGACCTTGGACCGCGCGGCAATCTCTCGCATCTTGCGCGCTTCACCGACATCGTGGCACACGGGTTTTTCACAATAGACATTCTTGCCCTGCTGCATGGCGAGGATGGCAGCCGTCGCATGATGATGGTTCGGCGACGCGATGAACACGGTGTCAATCTGCTTGCCGATTTTGTCGAACATCTGCCGGTAGTCGGTAAAAATCTGGAGCTTCGCCGGATCATTTACCTTGCCCTGCAACCAGCGCTGCACTTCGCCGTGCCGTTTCTCATCAGGGTCCACAATCGCCACGAGATTCTGCTTGGCCTTCACGACAATCTCGTTGAGGTGCGTCATCCCGCGTCCGCCCGAACCGATGAGCACGCAGTTCAACAAATCGTCCGGACTGCGCGCGGCGATCACATTGGGAACGGGAAATAATTTCGCGGCGGATGCGGCTCCCGCAGCCAGCGCAGTGCGTTTCAGAAAGGAACGGCGGGTCAGAGAGGTTTTCATGGAAGTTTTCATCGCAGAATTTAGCGCAGTTTTAGCGCGTAGCCAAAGGCGGCGCAATCAATATCACCCAATCCGATCTGCCGCTGCCGTTTCCGTGTCGTAGGAGATGCTCAGGATTTCCAGTAGCGCTTCGCCCGAGGGGAATTCGAATCGCACGCGCTGACCGACTTTGGCGTTGAGCAGCGCTTTGGCGATGGGCGAGAGCCAACTCACCCAGTTGCGGTCAGCGTCCATCTCAGCCGCGCCGACAATGCGATAACTCGATTCCTCTCCCTGGGCATCCCTCACCGTGACCGTGGCGCCGAAACGGACCTGATCCCACGGTTTGGGCGGCGGCGAAACGACCTCGGCAGAGTGCAGCGTTTGGCGCAAATGCTGGATTCGCTGGTCAAGCGCTTGAAGTTGGAGTTGCTTCTCCTTGTTTGGAGAATCCGCGACGACGTTTGGCCGTTCCACTTCGGCGAGCCGGTCCAGTTCTTCCTGAAGCCGGCGCGCGCCATCGAGGGTGACATAATTTTTCACCCCGGGCGGCAGTAACGATGGCAACCGCGGCGGGGCTGGACGTTCAGGCAGGTCGTCTGATTCCCGGGTGAACGCTTTGCTCATGGTTTCTCAAAAGGTGGAATCTTCTTGCCCGACGATTTCGGTGAAGGAATCAAAGCGACAGCGTCGGCGAGGGGAGACTTTGCGACGTGAGCGAGAGCGCGACATGTTTGGCGCCGATTCGTTGCAGGCAGCGCTCCACCACGGCGAACGCCAGATCGGGCCGGTTACAATCGCGGCTCAAATGGCCCAGGTACAAATGCCGCAGTCCGTCGGACATGATTTCGGCGGTGGCGTCCGCAGCCGCTTCGTTGGAGAGATGGCCGTGGCGGCTAAGGATGCGTTGCTTCAGACTCCAGGGCCGGTGCAGACAATTCTGAAGCATCTTAACGTCGTGATTGGATTCCAGCACGAGCACGTTTGCGGCGCGGATGCGTTCGATGACCAGGCGGGTTACGTGACCGAGGTCCGTGACGAAACCGAACGTGCCGGCGCTGGTGCGCAACAGAAAGCCCACGGGATCCTGGGCGTCATGCGGCACGGCGAACGTTTCCACCGCGATGTCGCCAACCTCAAAGCCGTTCCCCGTGACAAACAGACGATAATCCAGTTTCGCCCGAAGCTGGCGATCCAGTTCTTCCGCCGTGGCGCGATTGCAATAGACCGGGATGCGCAGTTTCTCCGCAATACCGCGCAATCCCTGGATATGGTCCCCGTGTTCGTGGGTGACGAGGATGGCGGTGAGATTCTCCGGTGTGCGGCCGATGCTCGCCAACCGCTGGCGAATCTGGCGCGGGCTGAATCCGGCATCCACCAGCACGCGCGCTTCGTCCGTTTCGAGGTAGGCGCTGTTGCCGGCCGAACCGCTCCCGAGAATCGTGAGTTTAACAGCCACGCGTTGGACCTTAGTGAGCGCGTCCAAGCGGAGCAACGATTTTTCGTTTTCCCCCGCGTTTGCGAGCTTGGTGGCGATTCGTAATCAACGATTCGCGGCAGCCAGCGTGTCATCGGCGAGAAGCGGTTTTCCCGTCGCCGGCGAAGAATTGGCGGGATTGTTGCCAGGAACGAGCGGAGAACGCCAAGCCTATGCCGTGCCAAGTTCTGGCTTGTGCCGGCGAGCTTTCGGGCTATGATTCCCGCAGCAATGGCACAAGGCCTACAACTGTCGCAACGCCTGACACAATCGTTGGTGCTGGCTCCCCAACTCCAGCAGTCCCTCGCACTGCTTCAGGCGCCGACGCTCGAATTGAAGGCACTCGTCGAGCAGGAATTGCAGCAGAATCCCGTGCTCGAAGAGATTGCCGGGACCGACACGGAACTCCACGAAAAGGGGGAACGCGAAACCGACGAGGCGGCCGAGGCGGCTGATCCAGCGGAGCCGCCGGCCGATCTCAGTTTTGAAGCCGAGGCGGACAAGTCTCCCGCGCCCGTGGATGAGTTTCAGGCGGAGTTTGACCGGCTTGTGCAGTTGGACCAGGAATGGCGCGATCATTTTGCGCAGACCAATCTCCCGATGCGCGCTTCGGCGGAGGATGAAGAAAAACGCCAGTTTATGTTCGACTCGCTCGTCGCCGGCACTTCGCTGGCCGAGGTGCTGCTCGAACAGGTGCGTGATTCCGGGTTGCCGGACGAAAGCCGGCCCGTGGCGGAACTCCTCATCGGCAACATTGACGACTACGGTTACCTCAAAACTTCCGTCGAAGAAATCGCAACCTCGACCGGCATTCCCGCCGAAACGATCCTCGAAGTTCTAAGAGTCATTCAGACCTTCGATCCGCCGGGCGTAGGCGCGCGCGATCTGCGCGAATGTCTCATGCTTCAGCTTGAGCGCGAAGGCCAGCAGGAATCACTCGAATACCAGATCGTGCGCGACCACATGGAAGCGCTGGGCAAACGGCGCATCCCGGAAATTTCCCGCGGCACCGGCCGCAACGTCGAAGAAGTCCAGGAAGCTCTGGCGCGCATCGCCCGGCTCGAGCCGCGACCCGGCCGCGCTTTTCTGCCCGATACCGATCAATACGTCCTGCCCGAGGTTTTCGTTCAGCGCACCGGCGACGATTTCGTGGTGACCACCAACAACGAACACATTCCCCATCTGCGCATCAGCAACGTCTATAAGGATTTGATGTCGCAGGGCCAGAATTCCGCCGAGGTCAAGAATTACATCCGGGAAAAGATCCGGGCCGGAAAATTTCTCATCAAGAGTCTGCACCAGCG
>CAZCZP010000038.1:1607-14586 GCA_964502895.1 uncultured Bifidobacteriaceae bacterium | reverse complement strand
TGAACATCCTGCCCTCGAATTTGCGGAAGGTTTATTGAATTGGGCGGGTCCGCATTGCCTCCAAGATGTTCCTGGTAATCTGCTGAACGCGCGTGTCCGGGCCGTTCGGTGTCGTATAGACTGAAGGGCGAATGTAGCCGGGAGGATACGACAAGCCATCGCCCCACCAACACGTCGAGGCGTTGAACACGAAATTCCCTTTCGGGCCGGGATACAGCGTGGCGGTGTAAACGCCACCGTTGAGTTCGCCGGGATTGTTCTGCGTCGGCCCGCTGGCGACAACTTCGAGGCCGGGAATTTTCGCCGGGTCGCCGTGCCATTCCCAACCTACCAACCCCGGAATGCCGTCGCCTTTCTTCATGCCCGTTGCTTCAAAAATCCAGTGATCCGGCGCAACGCAAATCCAGTCTGCCCCGCCGGTGAACGGTGCGAGATTCCGCGCCCCCACCAGTTCAGCCGAATTCGGACTCGCGTGCGGCAACAGCCCCATGGTGGGAAGGCGTTGGGTGTCCGCCTCGCTGTCGGGCCCAAAAACATCTTCTCGTGAGAAAATCCGGTTGGGCACCCCGCGCGAGCTTTCTGCAAATTGAATCCGGCCGCAGCAGGTATTGCCCGAGAAAAATCCCACGTTCAACCCGTCGCGAACGGCGTCTTTGAGTTGGCGGAACATTTCGAGGGAGTAGTATTCGTCGTGGCCAACGGAGAGAAAACCTCTCGCACGTCTGAGGCCGCGCGGGTCGGTGTGCGTGTCCACGTTCGAGATGTAGGTGACATCGTAGCCGAGGGATTCGAGCCAGTAGGCGATGGGATATTCCCAGAGAAACCATTCGCCCGAACCGGTGGAAAGCGGCGCGTCGAGAATCTGGCAGTATTTTCCGTAGGGCCGATCGAAACTGACGGCGACGTTGTTCCCCCAATACCATTGATTCTCGCCATCATCGTAGAGGGAGAATTGACTGGGCCATCGATTGTAAGCCTGCCAGGTGGTGTCAGAGCATTGGAAAATAAGGTCCGCCTCCCGGTCATCGCGCACGATGAAGATGACGTAGCTCTGACACCCATCGCGCAGTGCGGTGAGTTTACCGAGGTAAACGCCGCTCAACCAGTCGCGCGGGATTCGGATCACCGCGCACGGTTCCCATTGGCATTCACGCACGCGGTTCTTGCCGATGGCCGGATCGGGTTGGACCCGGCCTGGGAATGGCCCGAGTTGTCGCGCAAGCCGCCCGCCGGCGCCGCCGTAATGACCCATGCGATAAATATCGAGCGTGAAAGCGGACACCGGATTGGTGCTGATGTGGAAACAGATTTCCTCGCCGGCGCGAACACTCGTGCGCGAGCAGTAACCTTCGATCCACGGACAACGATATTTTGTCTGGGGATCAATGCGGGCGCTTTTCAACAGCCAGTCACGGGTGCCGGGCCTGGCGTTTTCGCGTTTGACCATGCCGCGGTTTTGGCAGGCTGGCGGGTTTGAATTCAGTTTGAGCGCGCACCCCGGGAGTGCAGCCGTGGCACCCAAGCCCACGATGCCTTTCATTGCAGTGCGTCGCGTGAAACCCTCCGCCGGATTCCGGCGTACGCCTGGCTGATTGCCTGATTTCATGAGGTAACGAGGTGGCAGGGTAAATCCCGCCGATACTTGAGTAAACCCAAACCGCTTCGGCGATTTCCCGATAGAAGTTACGGCTTACATCCGTACCGGGCACTGCGCGAAGTACGTATTTTATTGGATTGCCTCAACGGGCATAAAACGGCACATGTAAGGCAAACACGAATGCCTGTGGGAACGTTAAGAATGGCTCCGCCGGGTGCGAGCGATGAAGCTGTCGCAAAAGCTTCGCCCGCTGGCCGGCGTGAAGTTCCACTGGCCCGTTGGACCCGGGCCGGCACGTTGATATCCCAGTGCTTCCTGATTGCTGGACTGGCGTACGGTGCGTTCGTTCTGGTAACGCACTTCGTGATTCAATCGGTTGAGGTGGTGGGCAACAGCATGTCGCCCACGCTCGAGAATTCCCACCGGTATGTTTTGAATCGCTGGATTTATCTGGTGCGAGAGCCGCAACCGAAAGACATCGTGGTGATCCTCGACCCCAGTGACAAATCCTACGCCGTGAAGCGAATCGTGGCGCGCGAAGGCGACGCGGTTCATTTGAAGGACGGCAAAATTTTCTTGAACGGACTTGCCTTGAAAGAGCCGTACCTTCCCGCGGGCACGATGACGTTCGCGTCTCCGAAGGTGAAGGAAGAGTTGGTGATCTGCGGCAAGAATCAGTATTTTGTCCTGGGAGACAATCGTAACAACAGTTCCGACAGCCGTATCTATGGCTGCATTCCGCGCCAGAACATCCTGGGAGTGATCGTTCAGTAACCGGCGGAGTCGTGTTTTCCCCGCCCAACGCCGCCGCGATGCCGACGGCGTTGTTGTTTTGAAGCCGCTCACGGATGAAGTCGCCGAATGATGCCGTTCGCACCCATGAGCGCCGCGACCGGGTGTGTGTCCTTGCGCAGACAGAATTCCACGTCATCGCGCAGTTGCGGGTTTGCCATCAGGCGGCGGGCGTTTTGAGCAGCTTGAACTGCCCCCGGCAAATCGCTTTGGGCGTGCCGATATACTCTTAACGCCATTTCGGCGGAATCAAGCATTTCAACCGAGGGCCATGCAGCGATGAGTTGATCACCCAGCGCACCGGCGGCCAGCGTATCCTCCAAGGCAGCATTCTCCCCTGTTCCGGCGCATACCACGAGCAAGTGCGCCGGCTTGCGCCGAACGATCAAGTCCCGCGTCGCGGACAAGTTCAGGAAAGAACCAACCATGACCGCTTTGGCGCCAACACAGGCGCGCAAAGCTCTTGTTCCGTTGGTTGTTGTGGCGATGACAGTCCGGCCCTTGACTTTTTCCGGAGTAAATTCGCGTGGTGAATTACCCAGATCAAATTCAACTCCCCCCGTAGATGTGCTGGTGATTCGCAGGCCCTCACGCTCACCGGCGAGCAAGGCGTCGCGCCGCTCGCTGCGCATTGCGATGGCCTCAGAAATTTCCGCCACTGGAATGAACTCCGCCGCGCCGTTTGCCAGAGCCGTGACCATTGTACTAGTGGCGCGCAGCACGTCGAATACGACGCAGGTTGTTTTCGCGAGATCGCGCTGAGTTAAAGCTCGAAAGTCGGCGGGCGTGAAGAGCACCTCGATTTTGCAGTCCATTCCCAACGGTAACGGCGACTCCTGACGAGTGACAAGCGACGAATGACCCGAGGCGCGAGTTGCCGCGTTACTTAAGAATTCGCGCTTCAGCTTTGGTGCGAACGTAATGAAAGAGGTATTGCTGGGCGTAGCCGGCGTTCGGCCCGAAGTGCGCCAACGCAAACTCCGATAGCCGGGATGGTTTCACGCGTCGTCCGCGGAAATAATAATTCCTGAGAGCTTTCGTCACCCAGACATCCACGGGAAACGCTGAAGGAAAGCCATAGGCAAATAGCAGGACGCAATCGGCGATTTTCTCGCCGACGCCGGGCAGTTTCAGCAAATGCCCCCGCGCCTCCGCCAAAGGCAGGCCGCGCAGACCATCCAGGTCGCATTCACCTGAGGCAACGCGGCGCGCCGTGGTGAGCAAATAAGGCGCGCGAAAACCCATCTTGCAGGCGCGCAGTTCCGTTTCGCTGGCCGCCGCAAGCCTCGCCGCGGTCGGAAAAGAAAAAGCCGGGGGACGGCCCGACACGTGGACGCGCGTCCCAAATTCCGCGCGCAGCGCGGCGACGATTTGCCGGATTTGAACAATCTGCTTTGTCGAAGACAGAATGAACGAGGCGAGGCATTCCCAAGGGTCTTGCCGCAGCAAGCGCAAGCCGCGGCACGAGTTGGTGGCTCTGCGCAAATGCGGATCGGCGGGGAACGTTGCGAGCACTTCGCCCAAAATGACCTCCAACTGCAAGTAGTCGGTGAGCCAACTCCAATCAGAAGTCGTCGGGGCGGTTTGCGCGTGGATCGTATCCCCCTTCTGACGCAAGCGCACCCAGCGCCCATGGATGATCGCGGTCCAACCTTCGGCGGACGGTTCCCATCCAAACGCCTGTCCTGAAGTCAGCGTTGCTTCCAGATCATAATCCTGCACCGGGAAAATGCGTTCACAGGTGGCTGGCTTCGATTCGGTGCGGGGCGCGTCGCTCGTAGGTTTGGCGCGCATGGAAGTCACGGAAGTGATGGCGGAATCCGCGCCGCAACGGCAGGTCTGTCGTTCAATAGACCACCAACGAACGGATGGGGTAGCCTTTAAGCTTTTCGCGGCCATGCAAAAAACTCAATTCGATGAGAAAACCAATTTCGAGAATTTGTGCGCCCAGCTTCCTGACCAATTCCGCTGCGGCCGCCGCTGTGCCGCCCGTGGCCAGCAGATCGTCAATCAACAACACACGGCTGCCGGGTTTCAGCGCGTCCACGTGGATGGCGATGGTGGCCGAGCCGTATTCCAGCGCGTAATCCTGTTCGTGGGTGCGATACGGCAGCTTCCCTTTTTTGCGGACCGGGACAAAGCCAGCCTTGAGTTTCACGGCCGCCGCTGCGGCGAAAATGAACCCGCGTGCGTCTATACCGACGACCGCGTCCACTGAGCCGGCAGGAAATTTCTCCGTCAGCAAGTCGATCGCCCCGGCGAATAATCGGGCATCCGCCAGCACGGGCGTGATGTCTTTGAATTGAATGCCCGGCTTGGGAAAATCCGGAATGTTGCGAATGGCGTGCTCGATTTCTGACGGGGGCGGTCGGCTCATGGCGGGTCGCGGCGTTCTGTTTCAACTCAGCGCTTGGTGGTCTCCAGCTTCTCAATCATCTTGCGGAGCTTGCGCAGGGCGATGTTCTGAATTTGCCGGACGCGCTCGCGCGTCACGCCAAATTTCTCGCCCACTTCCTCGAGCGTTTTTTCCGACCCACCGTCCAGGCCGAAGCGGAAGCGCAGGATGGTCGCTTCGCGCGGGTCCAGTTTGGTCACCATCTCCTGCAACATGCCCGTGACCGTTTTGTCTTCCAACTGCTCGTAAGGTGTGTCGGCGTTCTCGTCCTGGACGACTTCGGCAAAATTGTTCGAGTCCTCGTCCCCGATGGGCGCGTCCAGCGACGCGGGGCGGATGGCCGCCAGGCGCATCTGCGTCACGCGTGAAGTGGGGATGCCCAATTCTTCGCCCAACTCGTCATCCGTCGGTTCGCGTCCCAGTTCCTCCTGCAATTGCATGGCCACGCGGCGCATCTTGGAAATCTTGTCCACCAGATGCACCGGCAGACGGATGGTCTTGGACTGGTTGGCCAGCGCGCGTTTGATGGATTGCTTGATCCACCACGAACCGTAGGTGGAAAGTTTGCCGCCTTTGGAGGGATCGAAACGCTCGACCGCCTTCATCAGGCCGATGTTGCCTTCGCTGATCAAATCCAGCAACGGCAGGCCGATGCCTTCGTAGTCGCGGGCGATTTTGACGACCAGGCGCAAGTTGGCCTTGATCATTTGCTCGCGGGCTTTCTTGTCGCCCTTTTTGATGCGCGCCGCCAGTTCGATTTCCTCCTGGGGCGTGAGGAGTTTGACCTGGCCGATTTCGCGGAGGTAAAGCTTGATGGCCGTGTCGCCATCGTAACTCGCACGCTCGCGCTCGGGCGTAGGCGGGTGTTCCTCTGGTTTGGTGACGGGTGCAGCCGGTGGCGCGGACGGTTTGGCGGCGTCCTCGCTGGTGTTTCGTGACCGTGAAGAATCGAGCTTTGTCGTTTTGCGGGAGGCAGATCGTGACAGCGGGTGCGGTCGCGCGGCGGTGCTCCGCTTCTTCGCCTTGTGGGTCCGCTGTTTTCCGGCGCGTTGAGGCATACGGTCGGGAAACAATCAGGATTTATGCGCAGGCTCGCAAGCAAATTTCCTGCGTGAGCAGGGGAAACCACTCACAGCGTAACCGGCGCAGGTTCACTTGAGGCGCGACAACGACCGCACAAATTCGTTAACCGCCTGCGAATTCCCACAACGAAGCCTGACCGGATCAAACGCCAAAAAGCCGGTCGCCCGCGTCGCCCAAGCCGGGCAGGATATAACCGCGGTCATTGAGCTTGCGGTCCATGGCCGCGGTGAAAATCGGCAGCGCCGGGTAATGCCGGCGGACATGGCGAATTCCTTCCGGTGCGGCGACCAGGTTCACAAGCCGGACCCGGCGCGCGCCAAGTTCGTCGAGCAAATCCATCGCCGCCACGGCACTGCCGCCGGTCGCGAGCATGGGATCAATCAGGATGATTTCAAAGCGCTTCAGATTTTTTGGAAGACTCTTGTGGTAAAATTGCGCGAGCAAAGTGGTTTCCTCGCGTTTCAAACCGATGAAGCCGACGCGGGCGTTGGGAATCAGTTGAAGGATCGAGTCGAGCATTCCCAGGCCGGCACGCAGCACCGGCACGAGCACGACCTCGCGGTTCAACTTGAATCCACGCGCCGGCGCCAATGGAGTTTGGACGGTGGCGGGACTCACGGCGAAATCGCGCGTGGCTTCGTAAAGCATCAGCGCCGCCATTTCCCCGAGCACGCGGCGGAACTCCTGTGGCCGCGTCCCCTTGTCCCGCAACCGGGTGAGATTGTGCTGCACCAGCGGGTGCGTAATGACCGTCACGCCTTGCACGTTCAATAGAGGAACGTGGGTGAAAGAAAATAAAGCCGGCCCGCCTCCAGTTTCGGCGCTTCGATGCCGAGGTCCACTTTGATGACGCGGCTCTCGCTCTGGCCGAAAATCCCCAGAATGTCGCCGAGGTCCACGCGCATGCGGTATTCGATCAAGTTGGCATCCTCGAGGTCGGCAAGAGCCTTTGCGCGATCCACCGCCGTATCGAAATCTCCCAGTTCGTCCACAAAGCCCAGGTCAAAGGCTTCCTTGCCGGAGAGAATCCGGCCGTCGGCGTATTCGGTCCAGCGAGTTGATAATTCCCGACCGTCCTCGTTTTTGTCATGCGCGTTCTTTCGTCCTTCCGCAACGACGTCCTTGAACCGTTCGTAGATTTGATTGATGTGGTTCTGCAGCATCGCGCGTTCTTCTTCGGTGATGTCATCCGGTTCACGGGAGCCGCTCAGCATATCCTTGTACTTCCCGCTCTTGAACGTGAAGGGTCGGACTCCGACCTTGTTCATCAGCCCGCGATAATTCCAGGCGGACATGATGACGCCGATGCTGCCCGTCGTGGTGAGTTCGTTGGCGACGATCCATTGCGAGGGCGCGGAGACGTAATAACCACCCGAGGCGGCAAGGCTGCCCATGGAAACGATCACAGGCTTGCCGGACTCGTCCTGAAATTTTTTGATGGCCTTGGAAATGTCATCCGACGCGAGCACTTCGCCGCCGGGCGAATCCACTCTGAGCAAGACCGCCTGCACGCGGTCGTCCTCTTGAGCCTTCTTCAACTGCGCCTTGACGACCTCCACTAGGTTGTAACCGCCGCGTTGTTGCATGCTGGTGATAATCCCTTCAATCGGGATGACCGCGATTTTGTTGCCAGAGCGATTGTTTTCGACCACGACTTCGTGCAGCGGCGGACCCGCGGAGCGCGCATGGGAAGGCTGAAAGCGGAACATGCTGTCGAAGAACTGGCTGATGTTGATCAGCACACTGATGCCGAGGCACATCAACACCACGAGCGCAATAATCATCCACGCGCGGCTTTTGCGTGGCGGCCGCGGCGACGAAGAGGGCGGAATAACCGGTGGTGGTGGCGGCGGCTGCGGCGGCGGGGGCGTCGCAAAATTCTCAGTTGGGCTGTCCATAACGGTGAAAGGCTAGTTCAGCGCCGATGGCGGAGCAAGCGGGAAGGGATTCACAAGAATCCAACGAGAATAGGAATGCACCTGAACGAAGTTAATGGTGCCCCCCACAGCGGAGTTTTACAGGAACTTGCCCGTCCATCAGCCAACACAAAACAGCAAAATGGCCACGGCTGGCAAGGAGAGGGCAACTTTTTTTCGGTTCGCGTGCATGAGCTGCGCGCGATAAAGACAAACCGGCCAGCGATCCTTGGTTCGCTGGCCGGGGCTGTGCGCTTCCGCGTTGCGCGACGCCGCCCGTCAGTAAGTCAGTTGTTTGTCCAATGAAACCAGACCGCTGCTGATGGCATAACGGGTGAGGCCGGCCACCGAGTGAATGTCCAGTTTGCGCATGATGCGTTCGCGATGCGTTTCCACCGTGCGCACGCCCACGTTGAGCCGGCAGGCGATTTCCTTATTGCTCAGGCCGTCCGAGATGAGTGTGAGCACTTCGCGCTCGCGGTTGGTCAGGCTGGGCGCCCGCGGGCCGGGCCCGGAACCCTGCACAAATTTGTTCAACGCCACGCGCGCCACGTCGGGACTAAAGTAAGCATCGCCGCGATTCACGATTTCAATCGCGCGGACCAGTTCCTCGGCTGGGGCTTCCTTCAACACGAATCCGCGCGCGCCGGATTGGATGATCCGCACGACGTATTCGGTGTTGGTGTGCATGGAAAGAATGAGCACCTTGACCTTGGGCATCTCGCGTTGCAACACCTCGGCCACGGCCAGGCCGTTCATCTGCGGCATGTCAATGTCCATCAGGATGAGATCGGGTTGCAGCTCGCGCGCCCGGTGGATGGCCTCACGCCCATCGCCGGCCTCGCCCACGATTTCCAAATGCGGCTGGCGACCGAGACACATGCTGATTCCCCGGCGCACGACCGGGTGGTCGTCCACTACCATTACTCTGATTCGATTAGTCATACTGTGTTTGTCTTTTACCACTTTGCGTTTTGAGATTTTCGGGTTCATCGCGTCAGAATGAAACGTTCACGCCGAGGACGACGAAAAGACTCTGGCTCAGGTCGAGCACGGCTTTGCGGCCGTTTTCCTTGTGAGAATATTTGCCGACATCCTGGAATTGCACTCCGCCGAAGACTTCCCAACTTTGGCCGAGCTGATAGACGAGATTGCCCGCGGCATACGCGCCGACTTGTAAATCCTGGTGGGAACCCGAGCCGGTGGCGGTGATCCCGTTTATCCCGCTTTGCGGAACCGTGGTGTCGTTGAACTTGAAATCGCTCCGTACTTGCGCCAGCGACAATCCGCCGCTGACCGTCAGGAATAAATCCTCGCCCATCGGCACTTCGAGAAACGGCCCAAAGCGCAATCCGAAAACGTCAGCCTCGAAGCGCCGGGAGCCGGTGACCGCAGCCATGATCATGGACGTGCTGGAAGAAATCGGAGTGGCGCCGATGACGGGATTGCCCTCGGGCTGCAACGCGAATCGGCCCTGGTAAGGGGCGGGTGGCGGATTGACAAACCCGCCTCCTTCAAGTGGCGGCAACTGAAACGCATCGCTCTGGCGCGTCACCGACGCAGAAGCTGCGCTGGAATCGTGCGCTGAAACGTTCATGTAGTTGAGGGCGGTTTCCAGTCCCCAACGCCAGTTGTCGTCACCCCCCAGAACACGGCTGTAAGTGATTTCACCGCCTGGGTGAAATTCGTCACCGTCACTGCCAACTGTCGTGCCGGAGGAGGAATAGTTGCTCATGAGCAACGTGCCGTCGCCCGGAACCTGGCTGGCGCTGTCGTATCCCCAGTAGCGGGTGTACCCCGCCATGTTGCCGGTGGAATCCACGAGCACGTATCCGTCGTCGTAATTGTAGGGATCGCCATCGAGAGTGAGCCGCGGCGGCGGTGCCGCGAACGCGCCGACGTTTTCAAATTCCACGTCCACGTTAAACGCCGCGCGAAAGCTGGCGCCGAAACGATTTAGTGATTGCTTCGTCGGCGGTTGCAGAAACCAAGGGTCCGCGGACGCCGAGAGTGTACCGATTAAAGCGATCGGCAGGAGCGAACGAGCGAATCGAAGTGTAGGTTTCATAGTTCTTTCGAGGGTCATGGCAGCCGAACGAGGCGATAATAGCGCGCGGCTTGCGTTGCGGGCGCGCCGTCGGTCTTGGGCTGGCCGTTATCAATCCATTGCACCCAATTCCCGTTGCCGCTAAGCGGCGGTTGCACGGCTCGCCAATGAACCAGGTTGGAGCTGTACTGAATCGAATAGAGCCGGTTGGACAACGTCGGGAACTCGATCATAAAAGTTTTGTTGGCCAGCATCAGGACGCGGTTGATCGGCTGTGGTTCTCCCGGCAACAACGGAAAGCCCGCCGTGACCGGCGCGACCAGTTCGGCGATCAGAACCGGATTGGGCTTGACGCGCAGCGGCGAATGGAATTCCACCGTCATGTCCACGAAACTGCCGGGTTCCACGGCCGCGTGGGTTTGGACGTACGGAATCCCGTTGGTGTAACCGGTGCGATTGTGAACCGTGATGGCCGGTGAGTTTGTCAGGTTGAAAACGCAGATTCGCACCGCATCCAAAAGCGAATAGGTCGGGTTGTGGATGCGCAGCCGTTGTTCATAAAAATCGGTCTGCGGGTTGTAATACACCGACGTGAGAAACGTGACGGGTGGACGGGGAATCACGTTGACGGTCACCGGCGCGGCCACGCCGGTCGCGCCGGAATTATCCGTGGCCATCGCGCCGTAGGTGTACGTTCCGACCGGCAGATTCGTCAGCACCGTAAAATAAGGCGCACCGGAATTTGCCTCAGAAATCTTGTTGGTGCCGGCGAAGAGTTCAACTTTCGCAATCGTGCCATCCACGTCCTGCGCGTCCGCCAGCAAGGTGAAACTGCCCGGCACAAAGAACGACGCGCCATTGGTCGGACTGACGATGCTGACGGTGGGCGGAGCGTTCAGCACGATGGAAAAAGTCTGCGGCTCGGAATTGTCCACACCTCCATTGGCCGTGCCGCCGTTGTCCCGTGCGACCACGGTCACAGTCGCCACACCCCAGGCATTCGGCGCGGGCGAATAGATCAACGTGCCGTTCGCACTGATCGCCGGTCGAGCCGAGAACAATGTGTCGTTCTCGAGGGTGACTTCAAACGCGACCACCTGGCCCGATTCATTCGCCGGTCCCGCGCTGATGTCGGAAGCCCAGTTCGGCAAAATTTGTGGGCCTGGGTTTTGTTGATGAAACTTGTTCGGCCCTTTGGTGAATGAAGGCGCGTCGTTTACGGGAACAACGGTGATGTTCACCAGGAGCGGCGGACTGGCTGTCTGGCCATCGCTTGCCCGAAACTCGAAACTGTCCGGCCCGTTGTAATTCGTCGCCGGAACGTAGGTGAACGAACCGCTTGCATTCAGGCTGAGAGCGCCGTGTGACGGGCTGTTAACAAGTGATGCAACCAGCGTGTCGCCGTCCGGGTCGGTAATCCCTGCGAGCACACCCGGAGCAATCACATTCAAAGTGGTGTCCTCGTTCACGATGAAACTGCCGCCCGACCAATGGTTAGTATCAGGAGGGTCATTCACGGGCGTGACGTGAATCGTCACCGTGGCGACGCCGGAATCGGCCTGACCGTCATTCGCCCGATATGTGAATGTGTCAAGGCCGTGGAAATGGTTTGTGGGAGTGTAGGTGAACTGGCCGTTCGCGCTCAGCGCGAGCGAACCGTGAGTTGGACTACCCACCAGAGTCGCACTCAACACATCACCATCCGGGTCAGTGTCGTTGGCCAAAACGCCGGGCGCCGGGATGGTGATAGCCGTGTCTTCGGGCGTGGTGAAGACATCGTCCGACGCCGCGGGTGGATCGTTCACGGGCGTGACGATGATGGTCGCGGTTGCAACGGCCGAATCCGCCACTCCATCATTGGCGCGATAGGAGAACGCGTCGGCGCCACTAAAATTTGTGACTGGAGAATAAATGAACCCGCCGTTCGAGGCGAGGGACAGCGCACCGTGGGTCGGACCGGTGACCAGCACGGCTGTTAATGCGTCGCCGTCCAGGTCACTGTCGTTGTTCAGCACGCCGGGCGCAGGAATGTTCAGCACGGTGTCCTCCGCCGTCAGATATTGATCGTTGGCTGCCTCCGGCGGATCGTTCACAGGAGTCACGGTGATGATTACGGCGGTGGGTTCTGAATTCGTCGCCCCATCGGCCGCTCGATAGGTGTAGCTATCCAGTCCGGTATAATGATTGGTCGGCACGTAGGTGAAACTGCCGTCTGCGTTTAGAGACAGCGTTCCGTGAGTCGGGTTGCTGACGAGAACTGCGGTCAACGGATCGCCGTCCGCATCGGTGTCGTTTGCAAGGAGACCCGGGGCTGCGACGTTTAGGGCGGTGTTTTCCGGCGTTGTGAAATTGTCCTGGTTCGCGATTGGGCGATCACCGATCGGCCGGATTGTAAGGGTAACGGCGGCAAGGTTGCTGTTGGTTTGCGCGTCAGACGCTCGATACGTAAAGCCGTCCGGGCCTGAGTAATTGTCGGTCGGTGTGAAAACAAAGCTCCCGTTGGTACTAAGAGTGAGAGTGCCGTGGGCCGGTCTTGAAGCCAACACAGAGATGATCGAGTCTCCGTCCGGGTCCAAGTCATTCGCCAACACGCCGGGCAATGGAATTATCAAACTCGCGTCCTCGTCAGTGCTGTAGTTGTCGTCCGCGGCCAAGGGTGCGTCGTTCAGCGGAGTCACCGTGATGCTGACCGTCGCAACACCAGACTCCGCCGTGAGGTCGCGGGCCTTGTAGGTGAAACTGTCCAAACCGGTGTAATTGGCCGCGGGCTGATACGCGAAAGCTCCGTTGGAGTTTAGCGTGACTGTGCCATGCAAAGGCGTACTCACGACGATTGCGCTCAACGGGTCGCTCTCGGGATCCGAATCATTCGCCAGCACGCCGGGGGCGGAAATATTCAGAACGGCATCCTCGGGCGTTGAGTAATTGTCGTTCACCGCGATGGGCGGGTCGTTCACCGGCGTGACGGTGATGTTCACAGTTGCGACGCCCGAACTGCTCGTCGCATCGTTCGCCTTGTAGGAAAAGCTGTCCGGCCCGGTATAATTATTGGTCGGGGTGTAATTGAAGCCGCCGTTGGAGTTCAACGTGAGCGCACCGTGCGCCGGACCGCTGATCAAAATCGCCTTCAACGCGTCGCCGTCCGCGTC
>CAZCZP010000038.1:0-1507 GCA_964502895.1 uncultured Bifidobacteriaceae bacterium | reverse complement strand
ATTTTGGTGACCCACTTGGAAATGTTGTTGGCGGTCTTGCCGGATTCCTCGGCTTCATAACCATCAATCTCGGCCCGATTCGTGATGGACGCGCCGGTCGGCGCATTCGTGTTGATGCGAACCTGGAAGGAGCGCGAGCCACCCGCGCGAGAATTCAAGGTGCCGAGGCTCCAGGAAATCGTATTGCCGCTCAGAGAACCGCCATTCAATGTGCCGCTGACCACGCTGACATGGTTCGGCAAAGTATCCTTGAGCAGCACCTGGGTGCTTTTGACGGGACCTTTGTTGGTGTAAGTCATTGTGTAGGTGATGACTTGCCCCGGCGCCGCCTCGCTTGGACCGGTTTTCACCACGGCCAGATCGGGCCAGGCCCAAGCGGTGTTCGCAGCCAGCAAAGACACGAAGGCCAGCGCGCAGTTTATCGGCACTCTTCCTCCTTTCCCAGCCAGCCCGGCGCTCACACCGCGTGAACACCAACTCCATTCACGTTCCATTCCGTGAAGGTAATTCGTGAGCCGTTGTCCACAATCAGGGCACGACACGTTCGTCAGCCCGGACCGATTGCGGACCAAGCGCCCGGAATATTCCCGGTGCTAGATTTGAAATCCGAAACCTGCTTCAGTAAATCTGCGGGCGACTCCTCCGCTATCAACCGTGTTGCTCAAAGTCTGCGAAAGGACGAATCTAGGACCATGCAAAGCGTGAGTCTGGCTCAACTCGGGACACCGGAAGGCGGGGGCAAGTTTGACACCCAATTCCTCAGACGGCATTTCACCAAGGTTGTGATTCAAGAAATGCCCACCGGGCGTTACTGGAAAAGCAGTGGCGTTTGGACTGCCAACGTAGATGGCGCAACCAGTTTCCAAACCTGCTCGGCTGCACTTGAACAAGCGACTCATCTAAAACTGCAGAATGTGCAACTGGTCCTGACCCGCGAAATCAAGGAGTGCGAAGTCATTCCACTCAAGGCCAGCGTCCGAATCTGACCCAGCGCCATTGTTGCGACTGCATCACAACCGGCCGACCGCGCTCACGCTCTCAAGCTGACTTTCGTCCTCCCCGTCGGCTCACCCTGTTTCGACAGGAGGAGGTAACTCGCTTTGCCCCGCCCCGATTTGACCGGCCTTCTGCCATGGTCCGCGCGTGTCCACGGAGTTGGACAATGCGCCCAAATTTGAGACGCGTTAGCCAACACCTCCCCTGGTAGCCTCGTTACTCAGCGCGTTTTGCACCTGCTTCTGTCCGAAACTTGCGCCCCCACCGGGTTAACAAACGGGATCCGCCCCGGGATGTGAGCGGCTGGAGACACCCGAGCTAGGCCAAGGATTTGCTATCTACCTCAGGTTCAGAAGCAACGCCGGGTCGTCTCGCGGCCTGCTTCGACTTATCAAATAGTTAAAAATGAAACTACTGATTCATAACTGTGCCCGATCTGCATCACGGACGCGAGCGGGCATGACGTTGGCGGAGGTGGTGATTGCGTTGTCGATCACGGGACTGGCGGTGG
>CAZCZP010000037.1:18974-22307 GCA_964502895.1 uncultured Bifidobacteriaceae bacterium | reverse complement strand
GAGCGTCGGCCTCCGGAGCCGAAGGTTGTGGGTTCGACCCCCGCCTCGCGCACCAGTTTCTTGCCGGTTACACAAGGCCGTTCCGTCAGCCTCAAGACCCGGGCTTTTGCGCGGTCATGAATCCGCGGTCCGCCGTAGTGATGCTGAATTGAAAATCACGAAAGCCGGCCTCCTCAAGATAGTCCTCGTATTCGGCGGTGGAATAGCATTTCCCCTGGGTCGAATGCATGAGCAAGGCCGAGTAAGCCGCCACGGGCAACGGACCTGTCTTGTCCGCGTTGATGAACGCGTCGTGAATGATCAACACGCCGCCGGGTTTGAGCGAGTTGAAGGAGGCAGCAAGCAATCGCCGCACTTCCGGCACACCCCAATCGTGCAGCACGTTGGAATAGAGATGAACATCGCAATCGCAAGGCAACGGGTCATTGAACATGTCGCCCGCCCTTACTTCGATGCGATCCGCGAAGCCGCGCTGGGCAATGAGTTTGGCCGCAATCCTGTCCACGGGCCGCTGGTCGAAGACCGTCGCGCGCAGGTGCGGATGGTGTGCCACGAGCGAGCACGCGTAAATCCCGGAGCCGCCACCGAGGTCGAGCAACCGGGTACGCTTGCGCAGGTCGAGGCGCGTTGCCAACGCCTGCCCCAGATAAAGCCCGCGGCAATCCATTGCGGCGGTGAACGAGTTGGCGAACGCCTCGGTTTCCATGGCCTTGTGCCAATCGAGCGCGTCCCTGGCGCTGCCCCAATTAGCCGGCTTGTCGGCCTTGAGCACGGCGAGGAAGTCCTTCGTTACGGGGCGATCCTTCAGCGAGGCGTAATACGGCGCGAGATTCCACGGCGAATCCAACGTGAGATGCTCCTTGCCCAACTCTGTGACGTGAAAAACTCCGCCTCGTGATGCGATAAAGCCATTCGCTGTGAACAGTGTCAGCATCACATCCGTCGGCCGAGACGCGATGACGAAGTAGGAGCAGATGGCGGTGGCGGTCGAAGGATTTTTTGCAAGCCAGGTGAAAAAATCCAGATGCACGACCGCCGCAGTCAGGAGGTCCACAGCATACAAGCCATCACGATACCGGTAGATTTCCAGCGGATTGGTATTGGGAACGAGAGTAAGGTCAAGCGGCGTCATGACCGTAAGCATGGCGCGGAACCTGCCCTGGCGAAATCAAATTTGGCACGCAGCACACCGCAACTCGGTCTGCGCTTCTCTGCTTGCGGAACTTGTCCTCGGAACAGTCACCTCCCTCCGCCAAACAAACGGGCGGGAAGGAAGAGCACCGCGCGAAGCAGTCTGAATGCGGCTTCAATCGTGATCCCAACCAGACGCAAGGGCAGCGACACCAGCCACACGATGGGGAGCAGGACAAGCGCAAGCACCGCCAGCGGCCAGCAAAGCGCGAACAAGATGCACCAACCAATGAAGAGGATCAGGGCCTTCATACGTTTCAATCATTGCATTTCTGGCGCGAACGTCAACTGGCGCGAACACGCTTGCTGCCGACGTGATCCGGAGATCGGGCTTGGCAACCAAGTCGTCTCCTCACACTCTGCCGCTGCTTATGAAGACCAGCGTTCTTTCGCTTCGCTCCGCAGCCGTGGTATTTGCGCTGCTCGGCTTCGTGGTTTCCGGCTGCAACACACCGCCCGCTGCGGGCGTTGCGCTGCCGTTAGCCGAGCAAAGTGTCAAGCCCGGTATCAACGCCGAATATCTCAAGCCCGATCTCGAGGTGACGCAATGGGTCGAACGCTTCGAACGCGAAGGGCGGGAGATTTATGATCATCGCGAAGCCATCGTCAAAGCGGCGGGGATCAAACCAGGTTCGGTGGTGGCCGACATCGGCGCGGGGACGGGATTGTTCGCGCCTTACTTCTCGCGGGCGGTGGGATCGAAGGGAAAAGTATATGCCGTGGACATTGTGCCGGCATTTCTGGAACGCATCAAAGCGCGGGCGGCGTCCGAGGGTCTTGCCAATGTCCGGACAGTGCTCTGCACGGAAGGTTCGGTCGAGCTGCCGCCGAATTCCATTGATCTGGCGTTTATCTGCGACGTTTACCATCACTTTGAATTTCCGCAAAGTTCCCTGGCCTCACTGCATCGCGCCATGCGTCTAGGCGGCGAAGTGTTGCTGGTCGAATTCAAACGCATCCCGGGCCAGAGTTCGGAATGGATCATGAACCATGTGCGCGCCGGCCAGGAGGTGTTTGTCGCGGAGATCGAAGCCGCCGGCTTCAAACAGATCGAGGAACAAGCCATCCTCAAGGACAACTATGTTGTGCGTTTTCGCAAGGTCCGCAAATAGCGAGCCGGGAGAATTCTGCGAAACTTACTTCATGTCTCGTCCAAATGCCGTTTGGTCGAAATAAATCTTCTCACCTGAAAATCTTCCAGCCTCGGGATTCCAGGGAAAGAAAATGATCACGAGGGTGCGAACTGGTTTTCCGGTGGGCGACAGGTTGCCCCACTGGCCGAGATGAGTCCCGGTCATTTGCGCTGCCTCAAACACGCCTTGCGGACCAATCACGATGTCCGTGAGCTCGAACTTCACATCTGGAAACGCGCCCAGGAAAGTGGTGTAGAAAAGGCGCGCACCGTCATGGCCTTCCCAACGCTGGCCCGTCGCGGGAATCTCATAAACACAATCTTCGGTGAGCGTATCAATCAAACCCTGCAGGTCGCGTTTGTCTTCGGCAATCGAATGCTTGATCCAAAGGCGGCGAATTGTCTCGTGAAGTTCCGGGGTGATCTTCCAGGCGAGTCTTTCCTGAATGGTCGCGGGTGGCTTGGCCGGTGAGCTTGCTGAAGGGATCATTGGCCCAGCTTGTTCGGCCGGCCTTCAACACGCCAGCCACATTTTTGGGCGAACTCGACGCCGTTTTCCGGAGCTGCGACAAACGTGCTTGCCTGGTGCCCGCGATTTGTTTAAGGAAAGGGGGTCGGGGTTAACCGGGAACTTGAGTCATGACTGCTTCAAAAAACTTCTCTCGCCGCCAGTTTCTCAAATCAACCGTCGCCGCCGCCGCTGTTGCGCCGACCATATTGCCGTCGTCGGTCTGGTGCGCCGAAACGAAACCGAATGAGCGAATCACACTTGGCTTCATCGGCATGGGCAAACAAAACCGGGGTTTGCTGGGTGGATTCCTCCGCGGCAAGGAGACCCAGGTCGTCGCGGTATGCGACGTGGACACCACGCGGCGCGAGCACGCGAAGAAGTCGGCCGAGGATCATTACGCGAAACAGAAGGACTCCGGTTCCTACAAGGGCTGCGATGCTTACACGGATTTCCGACAGCTCGTCGCGCGCAAGGACATTGACGGCGTGGTCATCGCCAC
>CAZCZP010000037.1:0-18874 GCA_964502895.1 uncultured Bifidobacteriaceae bacterium | reverse complement strand
GGATTCTCCAGACCGGCAGCATGCAGCGCTCGTCCCAGGAATTTCGCAAGGCGTGCGAACTGGTGCGCAACGGGCGCATTGGCAAGGTGAAAACCGTGATCGTCGGCGTTGGCGGCCCGAGCAAATGGTGCGATTTGCCGGAAGAAACCATGGAGCCAGGACTGAATTGGGACTCGTGGCTCGGCCCGGCTCCGTCGCGGCCATACAATTCCGTGCTCAGCCCGCGCGGCGTCCATGACCACTTCCCTAATTGGCGTAGCTACCGCGAGTATTCCGGCGGCATGATGACTGACTGGGGCGCTCATCATTTCGACATTGCTCAATGGGGCTTGGGCATGGACGACAGCGGGCCAGTGGAGATTATCCCGCCCGAAGATCCGAAAGCGACTACTGGATTGCGTTACCTTTATGCCAACGGCGTCGAGATGATTCACGATAGCAGCCGCGGTGGTGCAACATTCATCGGAGAAAACGGAAAAATATTTGTGGATCGAGGCAAGCTACAGATCGAACCGGAATCCATTGGCCAGGAGCCGCTGGGTGAAAAAGACATCCGCCTCTACGCGAGCAACAATCATTTGCAGGATTGGCTCGATTGCGTTCGCAGCCGCAAACTGCCAATCTGCGACGTGGAAATCGGCTGCCGTTCCGTGACGGTTTGCCATCTGGGCAACCTGGCCTACTGGAATCGCCGTCGCCTCAAATGGGACCCGAAGGAGGAGAAATTCGTTGGCGATAAAGAGGCAAACACCTGGCTGGGTCGCGAGCGGCGCGGGGCGTGGAAAATCTAGCCGGGAATTTGCCGCTGATCATTTCTTCAACCCGACGGCCAGTAACTTCTCCGTTGTCCGAAAAAAGAGTGTGCCTTCGGAGATGGCTGGCGTGGCAAGGCAAAGCCCGCCGAGTTTGTTCGTCGCCAGCACGCTGAATTTTTCCGTTGCCGGCAACACGAACACGTCGCCTTGTTCGCCGGTGAAGTAGAGTTTCCCACTCGCTGCGACGGGTGACGCGGAAAATCCCTGTCCGCCACCGCCAATGCGTTCTTCGTAGTGGAGCTTGCCGCTCTTCACATCGAAACACGTGACCACACCGTTGTCGAGACAGCCAAAAAGCAAATCTCCCACGACGATGGGCGTTTGAATGTAGTTTCCCTTGCGCGGATGACACCAAACGACCGCCTGATTCGTCGCAGAAATCTCAGGCGGCGTCACATCGCCGGTCGCGTCGAGGCGCACAGCGCGCATCGGGCGATACTTTCCGTGCCCGCTCGTGAGAATGACAAGATCGCCGGCGAGAATTGGCGAAGCGACCGGGATGTCACCGCCTTCCTTGAGCCGCCACAACTCCTTACCGTCGGTGAAATCATATCCGCCGATTTGCTTCCAACCGTTGACGATGATCTGCGTGCGGCCCGGCGTCGTGGCGACGATGGGCGTGGACCAGGCCGTGACCTCCTCGCGTTTCGTGCGCCAGAGTTCGCGGCCGTCGGTGGCGTCGAACACGGCGAGGAATTGTTCGCTCAAGGTGTCGCATTGCATGATGACTTTGCCCTCGTGCAACACCGGCGAACTGGCGAAACCCCATTGCATGGACGGCGCGTCGAATGGACCTGCGTGCAGTTTGCCGAGGTCCTTGTGCCAAAGCCGCTGGCCGTTCATGTCGAAACAAAAAAGTCCTTCCGAGCCGAACATGGCGACGATCCTCTTGCCGTCGGTCGCGGGTGTCGAGTTGCAATGCGTCGCTTTGGTGTGGCGCTCCAGTCGCGGGACGGCTTCGTGGCCGAGTTGGTCCCAAATAACTTTGCCGGTAATTTTATCCAGGCAAAGCAGTCGCCACTGATGCGCTTCTGCTTCCTTGTAGGAATCGCCGGCTCCGTAAAGACCGACCTTCAAGTCCGCTTTGCCGCCGGGCTTCACCACCGTGGCGATGTAAACGCGGTCCTGCCAGACAATGGGGCTCGCGTGCGCCAGACCCGGCAGGACGGTTTGCCAGCGGACGTTTTCGCCCGTCTCCACATTCCAGGTCAGCGGCAAAGAGTCGTCGGCAACGCCACTGGCGTGCGGACCGCGGAATTGCGGCCAGTTCACCGTCGCGGCTGGGCTTACTGCAAACGGGAGCAAAACAAAAAGCGCAGCCGCCGCCGATTGGACGGTGTTGGGTTTCATGCCCCGTAACATAAATGAATTTGTAGCGTGCGCCAGGATTCTCACGGTGCGTCGCCCCGCATCACCCAGGCTTGGTTGAAATGCGCGTGCTTGATCGTCTTGGCGGCGGAACGACCGTTTGCATCCTTGGGTAGATTCTGTTTCCCCAGATGATAACTATAGCTGGCGTGCAACGTGCCGTCCTTCGCTTGAATGATGGTCGGGTAATGATACGAACCAGCTTCGGGTCCAGGCTCATCCAACTCAAGATGCCGTTTCCATGTCCAGGTCCGGCCCTCGTCATCGGAAATCTGCACGGCCAGGCTGTGGCGGCCGCGCTCGGTGTCGTTGCTGATGAGAGCCCAGTGACCATTGCGCAGGGCGATGATTTCGGCGCCTGAACCCGGATTGGGCAGATTGCTGTCCGTGACTTCGCTCCATGTCTCGCCGCGATCTCGGGATTCACTTTGGTGAAGACGTTTGGGCGGCGGGCCATTGTCGCGCATGAGCGTGTAGAGTGAGCCGTCTTTGCGGCGAACGATGCTCGGCTGAATGTTGCCGCCACCGGTCAGCGGCGTGCTGGTCCGCCAGGTTTTGCCCCAATCATCAGTAATGGCCATGAGCGAAAACGAAAAGCCATCGGAATAAAGCGGCACGATCAGCCGTTGCCCATCAAGAATCAAAGGGTGGGCGCGGGTCATCCAGCCGAGCCGGTTTGAGAGTTTGTCGCCAGCCTGCGTTCGCAGGCTTTGAAAATAATCCTTCAAGCGCGCCCGCATTTCTGGCGGCGCGGTTGCGTCCGCCAAGGCTTCAGCTTTTTGAACATAATTCGTGACTGCGACCGCGAATTCCGGCCCGGGCGTGACGTGCAGAATCTCACTGACTTCCCATCGCGGCGGTCCGTCGCGGCGATAGTCCGACGAGATACAGTATTTCATTAGGGCGGTTTCCCAGCGATTGGCGAGAATGGTTGGCCACAAGAGCCAGAGCCGGCCCTGCGAATCTATGAACATGGTGCAATTTGTGTCGGGATAGCCGGGTGTGTCGGCCATCGTGAAGCGTGTGCTCCACTTCTTTGCTCCCTTGCGTTTGCGCGCGCCCTCGATCTTAACATCATCGGCGGTGCGCTCGCCCGAGCCATGAAACCAGCAGACCAGCAAATCGCCGTTCGGCGCTTCGATGATCACCGAGGCATGATTGTGCCACCCTTCGAGAGGGAAAACGAGTTCGGACTCAAGAAACGGCGAGTCGGCTTTTCGCGACGCGGCAGCGGCTGAGTTACTGACCAAACCGAAACCGTGGAAAAACAGCGTCGTGAGAATCACCAGAAGAATCCGTGTCATGGCTATTTCTCGATAACGAACTCGTCGCGCACTTTGCCATCAATGTCGTGCGCGCGATAAACCAGTTTGTTGCCGTTGATTTGAATGTCGAGCACCTGGTAGGTGGAAAGCTTGGTGAATCCGACTTCGGTATAGTCGCGCTTCGGCTGTTCGTAATATTTCGTGCCCGAGACGGAGATAATGTAAATCGTTCCATCCTTCGCAGTCGCCACGCGCTGCTGTCCACGCATCGGGTAAGTCCGCAGGTAGGCGTGATCGTGCCCTTGGAGCGCGAGGTCCACGTGATACTTGTCAAAGAGCGGGGTCCAGAGATTTCGGACTTCGACATTATCGCGGTTGCCCCCGGAAGAATAAGCGGGATGATGGTAGCTCACGAATTTCCAGACCGCTTTCGTGTTCGCGAGTTGCCTTTCCAGCCAGGCCGTCTGTTTCGCAGGGTCCAGGTTGGAATCCAGAATGATGAACTTGGCGTTGCTGAACTCGAAAGCGTAGGCGCGCTCCGGCGGAATGCTGCGCGGGCCGTTGCGGGGCAGGGTGAACTGCGCGAGGTAGAGATTCGGCTCCTGGCCTTGATACTCGTGATTGCCGAGCACGGGAACGAGTTGGCGGCGGTCAAAAACACTTTTGGAATTCTCGAAAAAACTGTCCCAATCCCAGCGTTCGGCGCCGCGATTGACCAGATCGCCGGCCATCACATAAAACGCCGCATCCGGTCGGGCGCGATAGGCGTTGCCCAACAGTTTTCCCCACTGATCGAGTCCGTTCTGGGCGTCGCCCATGTAGATGAACGCGAAAGGAACAACGCTCGCCGGCGCCGTGGTGAATTCCGAGGGTTCCGTCCAGGCTTCGGACGATCCATCGCCCACCGAATAGATGTAAGTTGTCGCCGGCTTCAGTCCGGTCAGCACGACCGAATGCCGGTGGATGATTGGATCGTTGACCAGGGTCGGCGTCGAAAGAGTCTGCGTGACGGCCCGTTTCGAGCGCGCCGATCCTTCGTTGAAAGTCAACCCGGCGGTTTTCGTTTGGTAGCGAACGATTCCTCGTTTGATCCGGCTCGAAGTTCGCCATTGAATCGTTTGCGTCGTGCGCGGGTCGCCGCTCCAGGTAAGCACCACGTGTTCGGGGCGATCCTGGGCCGGGTATTGAGTTTTGCTAAACAGGCTGACGACCTGCGCATCCTCTTCGCTGTCCGATTCCGTTTGCACGAGGACTTCGCCTTTCAACTCAGGAGGAATCGTGCTCAGGCGGATGTCGCGATCCACGTACGGTTCGACTCCCGCCACAAACGGTTTTGGCCGAAGATGCCCGGGATAGAGGTTCGTGACTTTGACAGCATCGCCCGCCTGCTGTGGGCGCAACAACACGACATAGTGGTTTCCCCGCCCTGACAAGTTATGCACACCCAGGCCAACCTCCCCCGCCGGGAAAGCTTTTTCCCAAACATCGAATTCACGATTAGAAAGCTGCACCTTCGCCCCCGTGGCCGCGAACCCGCGTTCGCGCAACCAGAACGGTTCGTCACCCAGGCTCGTGTCGCGGACGATGGCGAGAACCACCGGCACATTCACGCGGAAGCGGATGTGCGCGTTGCCGAGCACGTCGCGCTCTCTTGCCGTCAAAAAGGCCTCCGCGCGGGGCACCGTCAGCGCGACCAGCTCGTCGCCGGTCAATTCCTTCCGCATCCTCCGCACGATTTCCGCCACGGTATCATGCACGGAGGCATGGGAACTTTCATGTGCGCAGACTGAAGAAGCGGCGAGCGCGGCGAGCAATGCAGCCAGGGCGAGCAAAGAACGTGGTTGTTGGCGCAGCTCGGCACAATTCCAGGGCGACCAGGTGTTCACAGGCGAAAAGAGTACGCCAGTGGCTCTTTGATTGGATAGAAAAAACTGCCGTCACCGGCGCCTTCGCAGCGCGGCGATGCGGAATCAAATGCTAACCGACTCAAGGGGGTGACCCGTTACTGTGCGGATACACGATAAAATCGGGCCGATTCGCTTGAACTGTCCATGAGTGTCTTGATCGTGCCGTCGCCGGCGGTGGAAGAGGAATCCTGCCAGAGCGCGTTGGTCACCGAATTCTGGTACTGGAGGGTGTAGGTAACACCCGACTCTGACGCGAAGGAAACACTGAAGTTGTTTCCGTCGCGAACCGGGTTGATGAGCGCGAACGCTGTCGGACCAACAGGCACGGGCGCGAACATGAGGTAATTCAATTGCAGCGCATAACGGGTGAAGTCCTGCTGCGGGCCACCCATCGTCAACCGGAAGGTTTTCTCTCCGTTCCAATTCAGCAGCACGGGATTACCCGCGCCATCTACGAGAGGAAAATAGCGATAGGTTGAAATGTGACCGGTGTTGATCACCGCGAATTTGCCCAGGTTAGCTGTCGTTTGATTCGTGACCGTGCGGTCGCCGATGACTTCATCGAATAACACGTCCTGCGGAGAATAACTTGAGAGCCGCAGATACACGCCGTATCTGCCAGCCGCAAAGTTCCGGGTGTAATTCAACCACTCGCCGCCCTCGGTGTGCTGCACCTGATAGTCTGGCAATCCGAGGGCCGCAAATTTTTGCAAAGGCGTATCGTTGGTCGCCACCGTTGTGGCGCCGCCGTCCGTGAGATAGTTGAGAGTCCCGGCGTAGGTGCCTACTCGATCCGAGAAGCGATACGCCTGATAACCCGCTTCCGGACCGGATCGGCGGTCAAAATAATCCACCCCGGGCGTGCCCACGAGGTCCACATAACCCACGCCGCCGCCGTTGACGGGATTCCCGCCTCCGTCGTAGCCCGAAGGGGGAGGGTCGTTCTGAAACAGGCCGTTCGAGTAATTGTAGTCTTCCACCTCCACCAGTTTCGTCGCGTTTGTAATGTAACTCTCGGAGAACGTGTCAAAATAGAAATCGTTGGTGGAAGATTTGCCGCCGGCTTCGGTCAAGGTGATGCGCGCCTGATAAACCGCGTTGCTGGCGAGGCCGCTGAAGGAAACGTTCCGGCTGTTCGCAGCGCCCGAAACCACCAGGCTCGAAGAGACATCGGCCCCGTTGAGCATCAGGTGGATTCCCGATGGATTAATTGCGTTTCCGCCAAGCGTCGTCGCCGTGAATGAAATCCCACTTGCCGACGGGTGGAAGTTTTTGTTTGAAACTGGAACGCGACTCACGACTTGCGGCGCACCCGGAATTGGATGCCGCGTGGCCGGCAGCGGAACGACGCCGGGATCAAGCGGTGCTGCGACGTAGTTGTCGAAGGTCGCGCTCACGGTCGTGTTGTTCCTCGAGAAGAGGAACAGGCCGCATTTGCCGCTTTCCGGCAGGCCAAAAGCTTCGAGCCCGAGACCCGCCAAATGACCGGAGATGTAAGCAAGGGGAGTTGTGAGGTCTCTCAAGTCGTAGATCTTCGCTTCAATGAAGTCGCCAACTCCCGTGGCCACCATCCGATACTGGTTTGTTGTTTCCAAGGTGACAAACGTCGCCGCGACCGCAGCGAGGGGTGTATCATTCCAGATGTAATAAATGGAGAAAAGCCGGTTGCCTCCTCCGTTGATCGCGGGCGTCCAGTAGGCCACCAGACTTCGTGTGGTCCCCGGGCCGATGTCGGCTGCCCGAAAAGCCAGCCCGATTGCGGAACGGGCGTTTGTTACCGTGTTATCGTCCCAAGCCACCAGATCCACTGCCGCGTAAAAATTGGTGTAGTCCTCGGGGCGGGTCGAAAACACGAGTGGCGCCGTGCCGGTGTACACTCCTTGAATCTGGTATCTGCCGTCGGGGAAACTGAAGTTGGCCGTTCCCGTCCGATCATATCTGGACCACCCGGCATCATTACCGTCGTCAAAGTCGTCCGACTGACCGACCACCTGGAACGGCAGGCCAATCGCCAGGCTGAATCCCAGGGCAACCAGACTCGGAATCTTGGAGACTGTTATCTGCCGCATTGAAAGGGTTAAATGTGACCGGGAAGGTTTCATGGTGTTGCTTTGGTTTCGCTACGGAGTTGAAGCACGTCGGCTATGTAAACTGCGCATGTTGGCGGGCGATCACCTAAACCAATCAGGCGCAGCCGGGGGCTGCGCCTGATTCCTGCGAAAATTCAATAGTGAATAGTACTTACGCGCGCCTGCGCCAAACACGGCGCCCAGCCAGAAGTCCGATCGCGCCCAAACCAACCAGCACACCGATGCCCGGCTCCGGCACGACCTGGAAGTTATCCAAGGTGAAATCGGTCGGGGCAACCCCGGTCTGGCTGTATCCAAGCACTCCAGAAAACCCGCTGCCGTAGGTTGCATCGGTCGCGAATCTTTCTGCCACCAGCCCGCCGCCAATCTCAAAGACCTGTCCATGAATCGTCGAGCCGCTGAATTCCAAAACGAACTTGTAGTCCTTTGACGGATCAAGGCTGATCTGTTGTGAGCCGATATCCGTCAGCGAGACGCCGGGGTTAATCCGGTAAAGAACCATTTCACCTGTAAGACCGGCGGCGAATGGCTCGTATGCGTAGCCATAGCCCGTTAGTGCCCCGACTCCATTGTTTCCATTCAACCTGCCAGCCACTCCGAACACCGGATTGGCACCGGGCCCGCCGAATTGGATGAAGTCAACTTCCACCCTGCCGTCCGCGATGGACGGCCCCGCGTAACTCCCAACGAAGCCAAAACCGCTGACTCCATTGTTGGGTGCCAACAGGCGGTACGCATTGGGGATGTTGGTGCCGCCACCTACCTGCCATGCTTGACCCGTGGAACCGACATACCCCGAAAGATGTGTCCACGCAGGATTCGCCGTGTCATCCCCGTCAGAAAAATCATCCGACACAATGATCTGCGCTTGAGCCGCGCTTGTTCCCAGAATCAATAACGCCATCAATAACGGGCCGGTCGAGCGGTTCAATGGGGACGTAAGGTCGAAGGACGGCCAAAGCGAGCGCAACATATTCTTCATAGGTGCAAGGTGATTTGCCGGTTTACCTGTTGCTGACTGGAGAGACTTCTAACAAATCGGCTCACGTCGCGTCAACTTAAAAATTGGCTGAAACAGTTTGATTCCACGTTCGTTGCGGCGTTAGCTTCTCGCGGCAAACAAGTATCTTCCTAACCGCGTGCGTTGCCGCCCAAACGTCATGAAACTCCCATCCGCCGATCACCCGTTGCCAACTCAAAATATCTGGTCCGGCCTTTGCGCGGCATGGGTCATCCTCCTCTCGTCTGGGGCGGCCGCCGACCAAACATCGTATCCGCTGGAAGTCCTCCCGCCCGAACACAAACCGATGACCGATCCCAAAACGGGCGTCGAGCTGCTGTTCCTGACCACCACTCCAGGCAAAGACTCGAACCTCTACTTCCACGAACATTCCTGGCTGGCGGATGAGTCGGTGATTCTCTTTACCTCAGCCCGCACGAACGGAGGATTGATGGGATACGCGACAGCGACGGGCGAGTTGATTCGCTTTCACACGCCGCAGGGAGCACTTGGAGGCGCAACCGCCGCGGCCAAAGGCAACGCGGTGTTCGCGTTTCGCGGGCGCGCGATCGTCGAGATCGAACTCGCCATTCAGCCGTCCGATGCGCCGGCGAACCGCCGCTCCCGAGTGATCGCCACCGAACGCGTGCTATGCGCTTTGACCGATGGCTCGCCTTCCACCGCGCTCAACCCGAGTTGTGATGGAAAATATCTTGCCTTCGGTGCCACTGGTTTCGCGGACAAGACGCGCGGGCCGACGATTTACACGGTTAATCTCAAGACGCGCGCCCTGCGAGAAGTGTGCCGCCTGCCGCAGCCACCCGGTTACAGCGGGCACGTGCAATGGAGTCGCACGAACCCGAATCTGCTCAGCTTCGCCGGCGCCGACAGTCCGGCGGGCGACGTTGCCGGGCCGCCGCACGCTTCGTCCAGCCCGGAGGATTATGCCACGCGCGGACAACGCTTGTGGGTGGTGGACATTCGCACCGGTGTTCCGCGCAATGTGTATCTCGCGGAGGAAGGCGAGTTGGTCACGCACGAATCCTGGTGGGTCAAAGACCAGATTCTTTTCTGCGGCGGCAAGAGCTCGAATGCCGCGGTGCTCTCGCATGTGAAGGCGTTGGACATTTATTCGGGCGAGGTCCGCATCGTCGGCGCGGGCGCGTGGCTGCCGGGTGCTTCACCCGCCGAGACCGCCAGCTTGAACTGGTGGCACGCCGCGGGCAGCGCGGACGGACGCTGGATTGCCGCTGACAACTGGCACGGCGACATCATGCTCTTCGAAGGAAAGACCACACGACCCCGCCTGCTCACAACCGGCCATCGCACTTACGGCGGCGGTGAGCATCCGCACGTGGGCTGGGACAGGAAGGGAGAAAAAGTCGCCTTCGCTTCGCACTACCTGGGCAATCTCAACGTTTGCGTCGCCACGATTCCGAAGGCATGGAAGGATGCAGTTTCTGCGAACGGTGACGGCCTGCGGCCTTTGCGCAGAAGAGCGAGCGGAACTGACTGACAATTACGAGTGCGGCGGAGCACCGATGCGCGAACCTCAAGCCCGGCGGCGGCGTGCCATGATCAGCGCCAGCCCACCGAGGCCAGCCAGGATAAACGTGGAAGGTTCGGGCACAGCCACGAACGACAGGTCGTCAATAAACACCGAGCCGTTGTTGCCGGGCTCAGGACCGAAGGTCTGAATCGCATAAACCAACCGGGCTGTGTCCGCCCCGACTGGGACGGTCGCGTTCAACGAAAATGTTCCGTACGCTGCGCCCGGCGCCGTGGTCGAATTTGGCGTGCGAGAGATTTCTGTGTTGCTGATGGAATTACGCCATTCGATGCGAAACTCCGTACCCAAGTCCAGCGGGCTGGAAGGCGTAGCATGCCATCCGCTGAAGATGTATTCAATGCCAGCGGACAAACCGCCTATGTCCTGAAATGCTCCGGCGAAAGTGTTGTCCGTGCTGGTAATCGAGAGGTTCAAACTCTGCGCGCCCGAGCGCGGCATGAGCGAACTGTTGGCGGCCAAAGCGCCGGCGCCGCCGTTGAACGCTTCCCAGAAACCGACAAACGGCGGGCCATCGGTCGTAACCGGATCTTCAAATCCCGGGTTGATGACCAGATTGGCGGTGGCCGGTAAACTGGCTGCGGTTAGAAACGCGAGGACCCCAAGAAGGCGGAAACTTGAAGGTTTCATGTACGGACTATGACAAACCCAGGCTCGGGTTAGCAAGCTTTTGTTGGCAGCTCTTTTCAAAGCGCAGTCGGCTGCGCACGCACACATGCCTCTTGCCTTCACGCGAGCAGCCCTTAGCATCGCGGCACATTCCTGTCCCGATTGAACTGCGCCGCACGGCGGCGACAATTGTTGCCATGAAAATACTTTTGTCCTGGCTTGTGACTTCAGTAGCGGTTGTTGCCGCGGCGCTGTTTTACATCGCCAACAAATCCAAGTCCGAAGAACTGGCGAAATTGCAGCCGCAGATTCAACAATTGGAAAATCTGCGCGCCGAAAATGCCACATTGAAAGCGAGCCAGGTTCCGGCCGAGGAACTGGGCCGCCTGCGCAAGAATGCCGACGAGTTGGTCCGCTTGCGCAACGAAGTGCGGCAGTTGCGAGAAACGGAGAAACAACTCACTCAAAAAGTCCAGACGGCGGAAACCGCGGCGCAACGTGCGCAAGAGCAGGTGGCAACGGCAAAGACTCAGGCTCAAAGCGCACAAGCTCAGGCTCAGGCGCAATTGCAGGCGGCGCAGATGCAAGTACTCGCCGCGGTCACGAACGCGGCTCAAACACTGACGCCGGAGCAGCGTGCGTTTCAGGAACGCTATGGTCTTGCTCCGGGCGGCGCCACGACGACCCCGGTCGTACAGCAGGCCAACGCCTGTATCAATAATCTGCGGCTGCTTGACGGCGCTAAACAACAGTGGGCGCTAGAAAATCGTAAACGCGAGAATGCCACACCGGGTGTGCAAGACATACTGCCCTACATTAAAGATGGCGCATTTCCCAAATGTCCCTCGGGCGGTGCTTACATTCTAAATGCGGTACAAGCTCATCCCTCCTGCTCCGCACAAGGACACGCCCTGACGCAATAAGTCGCCCACGCCTTGGAATTGATTGGTGGCTGGTGGTTCGACGGTTCGACGGCTTGCGCCTCGACACACTTCTGCGCGCCGCATAGCCTCCGCTGTCCGGCATGAGCAAAACCTCCAGAATTTTGGAAGACCTGATCGCGCTACCCAGCGTGAATCCGGCTTTTCTTCCGGCACGCCATCCACACGCTGGCGAAGGCCGTGTCGCGGAATTTCTTGCCTCGGTTGCCGCGGATGCCGGACTTGAAGTGGATTTTCTAAAAGCCCTCCCGCACCGGCCCATCTTGCTGGCGAGCTTGTTGCCGAAGTCCAAACCACTTCAACGAATCCTCCTCGCGCCACATTTGGACACAGTCAACGTCGCGGCCGAGAGTCAATTCACTCCGCGCAAAAAGAGTGGGCGACTTTACGGTCGGGGCGCGTGCGACACCAAAGGCTCGGTCGCGGCCATGATGTCGGCGCTTTGCGCACTGGCGCGCTCGAAGCACCGGCCGCAGAAGACGGAAGTGGTTTTTGCCGGATTGATTGATGAGGAGAATGAACAACGTGGCTCGCGGGCGTTGATTGCGGGCGGTTTCAAAGCCGATCTGGCAATCGTTGGAGAACCAACGCGATTACAGGTTGTCACGGCACATAAAGGCAGTTTGTGGCTGCGACTCGAAACTCGCGGCAAGGCAGCACATGGAGCCTCGCCGCATCTGGGCGACAACGCAGTTCACACAATGGCGCGCGTCGTGGACTGGCTCGAAACTGACTACGCCGTTCGATTGCGCCGTCACCGCCATCCGTTGCTCGGCCACGCCACGGTGAGCGTCGGCACAATTTGTGGCGGGTCGCAGCCGAACATCGTCCCGGACCGCTGCGTCATTTCGGTGGATCGCCGCACGTTGCCGGGCGAAACCGAAGCTGGCATGTGCCGCGAGATCAGCGCTTTGCTGAAGCAGGAAAAACTGTCGGTCAAAGTCACCGGCCAAAAACTTGCCCCGTGTGTTCCCTTGGAAACGGATGCGAAGCTACCGCTGGTCCGGCAGTTCCTTGCGAGCATGGGGCAATCGCGCCCCGTCGGGGTCAATTTTTTTTGTGATGCTGCAGTGCTCGGGCACGGAGGAATTCCAAGCGTGGTCTTCGGCCCGGGCGACATTGCCCAGGCCCACACCGCTGACGAATGGATTTCACTGGCATCGCTGGAGCGTGGGCAGGAAATGCTGTTGCGTTTCTTGAAATCACTTCCTTGAACTGGCTCCCGCCCTTATTGTCCAAGCCCCATGCTCGCCGAAAAAGCTGAAAGCCCGCCCGTGAGTGATGCCGCGCACCGCGGTTCGTTTTTCCGTCAGAGCGGCTGGATGATGATCGCGAACATTGCCGGCGGCGCGATGATGTGGGGCGTCCATTTCCTCAACAAGTTCGTTCCATCCGGGGAATACGGAAGTTTCGGCGCGCTGCTGGCGGTGGTGATGCTGCTTCCGACCATGCCCCTGCAAATGTTGCTCGCCCAACAAACCGCGAAGGCTCTTGCCAACGGCACGGAAGGTCAGGTCGCCAATTTGATCCGCCGGTTGTGGCTGGGGACGACACTGCTTTGGTTGGCCGGGGCCGCGACCGTTCTCGTGTTGCAAGGAGCAATTCTCGAACGCTGGCAGATGACCAACCCCGTCGGGTTGTGGGTTACACTCGCCATTGTGTTGTTGTGGCTTTGGGCGCCGTTGTTCTGGGGCGTGCTGCAAGGACAACAGAATTTTTTCTGGCTCGGTTGGAGCTTGTTGTCCAACGGCGTTGGCCGGCTCGCGATTGGAGCCGTTGCCGTGATCCTGTTGCATTGGGGAGCCCCGGGATTGATGAGCGGGGTATTGTTAGGCATCGCTCTCAGCGTCGGCATCGCCGTGTGGCAGACGCGTGCGCTGTGGTGGATGCGGTCGGCGCCGTTCGATTGGCGGGGACTGCTGCCGCAGGCGGTGCCGTTGGTGCTTGGGTTCCTTGGATTTCAAATTCTATTTAGCGCCGACACAGTTCTGGTAAAGGCCTACTTCAGTGAGCAGGAGGTGGATTTTTATGTTGGCGCGGGGACGCTTTCCCGAGCGTTGATGTGGCTCGTGTTGCCGCTCGCCGCGGTCATGTTCCCGCGCATTGTCCATAGCGCGACCAAATCGGAGAAATCCAACTTGATGGGTTTGGTGCTGGCCGTGACCGGCGGGCTCGCGATTGTGGGCGCGCTGGGATTGTCGGTAGTCGGTCCTTGGGTGGTGCGGTTTGTGTATCGTCCGGAGTTCGTTGAAGCCGTCTCCCCGCTGCTGCCGTGGTATGCGGCAGCCATGGTGCCGCTGGCTCTCGCAAACGTATTGCTCAATGATTTACTGGCACGCCCTGCATCCGCACTTGCTCCTGCGCTGGGCATCTTCACGGTGGCGTTGGGTTATCTCTTTGCCTTGACGCGTTTTCATGGAAGCCTCGTCACCGTGCTGCAGGTTCTAGGCTTGTCCGGTTGTGTTTTGCTCGCGGTCTGCGCGTGGTTCACCTGGCGAAGAAAACCCTTTCAACTCTCGACTTAGCCGGTTTCTTCCATCCCAGTCATGCTTTTACGCCGGGCCTCGGCCGTGGCGCCGGCTGACGCAGTTTTTTGTAAACCCAGGCTTCAACCGGCTCCAATCCCAATGAGCGGATGAAGTTGTAAACTCCCGGACGATAAACCAGCCACACGCGAACCACTGAAAGGAACATCGCCAACGAGACACGGAACAGCGACGCCGATACTTTCGAGCCAATCTTGTCCGTCCATTCGATCGGCACTTCCAGAATTGTGAACCCCGCTCGTTTAAGTGAGTACAACAAATTCACGTCGAAGGCGAGGTCGGCGATGCGAAGCGAGGAATGAATTTTCTCCACGGCAGTCCGACGCATCACTTTGCAGGGACATTGCGTGTCCTTGATGTGCATTCGGAGGAGGAGTTCCACGACCAGATGAAAGCACCGGCTGGCAAATCGTCGCAGCCACGGCTGCGCCTGGTGCAACACTGCGCCCGGCAGCCAGCGCGAGCCGATGACGCAATCCGCCTCACCGCTGCGTTTGACGAGCGCGTGCAGCGCCTGAGGGGGTGTCGCGCCGTCGGCGTCCACATACCCGATAACGTCGGCCAGCGGCGCGAGTTTCAGTCCTTCGATGAGTGCTCCGCCTTTGCCGATGGGATCCGGAAAATCCAGCAGGCTGATACTGGAAAAATCCTTGGCCACTTTCTCAACCACTCCGCGTGTGTTGTCACGACAGCCGTTGAGAACCACAATGAGCTGAAACTTTCCCTGGTATTGCTCCTGGAAATAGCGCCCGTATTCGCGCAACACCGGTTCGATGCGCGCTTCCTCATTGTAAGCCGGGATGAGCAACAACAGGCTGGGCTCGGTCACGAGATTTCAGTAACAAACGGCGGGCAAATTGTCTAACGCCGAATCCCGCCGCCGCAACCGCGTTAAGTCAATTCTACCGGTCCCAAAACCGGAAGGTCTTCCAGCCGACATGACCCAGATAAGGATCTACACCCAGCAGACTGCTGATGAAGTGAATTGCGTCCCAGAATGCGGCGTTCAGCGGTTGGATGAACCAGAGCGCGAGAAACAACACCAACAGCGCCTGACTCGATATTGCGTAGAGCTTTTCGCGAATGTCCCCTGGCAACCAAGGCGCGATGGCTTGAAATCCATCCAGCGGCGGCACGGGCAGCAGATTCAAAATCAGGGAACTGATTTCGAGTTGCAGCAAGAAGCCAAGCGAAACGGCTGCGAGATTCTCTGGATCATTTTGCAGCCAGCCCAGCTTGAAGGCCGCGCTGATCAGCACGATCAGCGGGAGCTGCATCGCGGGGCCGGCCAGCGAAACCCACGTTTCCCAGCCGCGCGACCGCAGACGCTCGCGTTCGATGTAAACCGCACCGCCCGGAAGCCCGATTCCTCCCAACAACATGAACACCACCGGCATCACCAGACTGTAAACCGGGTGCGTGTAGCGCAACGGATTCAACGTGAGATAACCCTTTTCGCGCACCGTGTGATCGCCGCCGCGGTACGCTGCCCATGCGTGGCCAAATTCGTGGATGCAAACCGAAAACACCCACAATACCGTGACGATGATAAAGACTTCCATGATGGCGATCGCCCGGGATTATTTCGCCGTCATCACGACGTAATTCTTTTTGCCCTTGCGCACCAGAATGTGTTTGCCGAACAACAAGTCGCTGGTCGTGACTGCGCGAGTGGCGCTGGCTTCGCGGACGTTGTTGATGTTCACGCCGCCGCCTTCGACGTCTTTTCGCGCCTGGCCTTTGGACGGACAAAGCCCGGAGTGGACAAGCAACTCCACCAGCGGCAAACCTGCGCCTTCAAGCTTCGCCTTCTCGATTTCCTTGGTTGGAACTTCGCCGACGATTTCATTGAAAGTGCTTTCGGCGATGCCCTCCAGGTTTCCCCCGAACAGAATCTCGCTGGCGCGCATGGCTTCCTGGGTGGCGTGTTCGCCGTGAACCAAATCGGTGACAGATTTGGCCAGGACCTTGTGCGCCTCGCGGGCGCCGGGATTTGCCAGGTGCTTTGCTTCGAGCGCGGCGATTTCGTCGCGCGAAAGGAACGTGAAGAACTTCAAGTAGCGGATGACATCGCGGTCGTCGGTATTGATCCAGAACTGGTAGAAGCGATAAACGCTAGTTCGTTTCGGGTCCAACCAGATGGCGCCCGCCGCCGTTTTGCCGAACTTGGAGCCATCCGTGTTCGTGATAAGCGGAAGCGTGAGGCCATAAACCGTCTTCCCCAGCTTCTTGCGTGTAAGGTCAATGCCTGCCGTGATGTTGCCCCACTGGTCGCTGCCGCCGATCTGGAGTTCACAATTGTGATCGCGCGCCAGCACATAAAAATCGAACGCCTGGAGAAGCATGTAACTGAACTCCGTGTAGCTGATGCCGACTTCGCGGTCCTCCATGCGCGCCCGCACGCTTTCCTTGGCGACCATCTGGTTGACGGAAAAGTGCTTTCCGACGTCGCGCAGGAAATCGAGATACGAAACGTTGGCCGTCCAGGAAGCGTTGTCCACGAGACGCGCGGGATTTTGTTTCGTGTCGAAGTCGAGCAGTTTCGCGAGCTGGACCTTCACGCTGGCGATGTTGTGGTCGAGAACTTCCTTGGTCAGCAACTGGCGCTCCTGGGTTTTGCCGCTGGGATCGCCGATTGAGCCGGTCGCGCCGCCGGCGACAGCTATGGGATGATGGCCGAGCAATTGAAATCGCCGCAGGCCAAGTAACGGAACGAGGTTTCCCGCGTGAAGGCTTTCGGCCGTTGGATCAAAGCCGCAATAAAGCGCGACCGGCGCGGCTGTGCGCTGGCTCAACTCCGCCTTGTCCGTGCAATCGGCAATCAGTCCACGCCAGTCCAGTTCGTCCAAAACGCTCATCGCGACAGAAGCTAGATTGGCCGGCATCAATCGCCAATCGAAATCAAGATCACGCGCGTCAGTGGAACATGGCTCCACGCGTCGCACCGTGTCGGTGTTCTTCCGGACACATCTCCGTATTGGTTCACTCTGGTCACATCAACCCCGTTGCGGGATAGTCTTTGCCGGTATGGTGGAAGTTGGGAATCAGGGCCCAGTGTCCGGTAAAATTAACGAGGAGTGTTTGAATCCATGAGGAACATATCGAGCGTTGTGGAGGAATCCGTCCAGAAGTTGCGTTCTGCGTTTTCCTGGTGGTCTAACCTTGTTTCGGTTTGGTGGCTGCAAAAATCGGGCTTGCGTTCCGAGCGCCTGACCATCAGCCCGACGGTAACCCGCCACCAAGCGGGGCGCATCCTCAAACCTGGATCGCGAACACGATTCATACTTAGCCCACTGCTCGGAGTTATGGTCGGCACGCAGGCATTCTCCACCCGGGCGCAACTCTGGGATAACTCCGTTGTTCCCGCGCTCCCTTCCGACAGCGACACAAATCCGATCGAACTGGGTTTGAAGTTTCAAAGCGTTACGGACGGTTATGTGCGCGGCATTCGCTTTTACAAAGGTCCGTCCAACGGCGGCACGCACGTCGGCAACTTGTGGTCGGCGAATGGCAGCTTGCTGACCAGCATGACCTTCACCAACGAAACCGCGTCAGGCTGGCAGCAACAAGCGTTGCCGTTGCCCGTCGCCATAAGCTCGAACACCACGTATGTGATTTCGTATCACGCGCCGCAAGGAGGCGCCTCGGTGGATGAGTTCTATTTTGCGGGTGGCAGCTTCGAAAACCTGCCCCTCCGGGCCCTGGCCAGCGGCGTTTCCTTTAGCGATGACTTCAATCGCGCCAACAGTTCCTCGCTCGGCGCGGATTGGACGGAAGCTGGTGGTGATGCCGAGATTCAAGCCAACCAGCTTCGTCTGAACACAACCTCGTACGGACCGCACGCGATTGCTTACACCGGAGTAGCGGCCCAGTCCGTTAACCAGTATGCCAAAGTTACACTCACGTGCAACGCGGCGTCGTTCCCTGCCGTCATTCTGCGCTATGCAAATGCTTCTTCGCCCTTCTACGTCATCTATCTCAACCATGAAGATGACAAGGTGGAATGGGCGCGCGCGGCGGACGCCTCCGCGCTGCCGTCAACCTTTGCCTCCGCCTCCACGACCGTCGGCGCAACCGACACCTGGGGTATTACCATTGACGGCGTGGGCACCTCCACCGTCATCCGCGCCTGGAGAAATCCCGTGGGCAGTGCGCCGCTCTCAGCCTCGTCCTGGGGTGGCGATACCACACCCGATGTAGTGTTGACCGATGACCCTGTTTCTCCCGTGGATGGCGGCAGCTTCGTTGGTCTTGCCGGAGAACAACTCGCCGCCGGCGATATTACCTACGAAGATTTCTCGGGGGGCGACGTTGATGGAGGCAACGGAGTTTTTGTTCAGACGGCTATCAGCAGCTTCCCGTTCAACACCTACAATGCCGCGAACTTCTGGGTGGATGTTGGGTTTGCCACCAGCCCCACTCCCGTGGTTTCAAACCCGATTCCAAACCAAATCGGCTCTTACGGCTCCGCTTTCAATTTCACTTTCGCCGCCAACACTTTCACCGACTGGAATGGGTTGAACTACTCGGCTACCGGAATGCCGCCGGGTATCACATTCAATCCCGCAACGCGCACCTTCTCGGGCATTCCGGATACCTTGGGTGCGTTTCCCGTGGAAGTGATCGCGCAAGCCGAAGGAAGTCCGACTTTAACAGCAACCAACACATTCACAATTACAGTTGGCCCTGCCACTCTCACGATCGTCGCCAACGCGCAGAGCAAAATTTATGGCGCCACCGATCCGGCCCTGACCTACACGGTGAGC
>CAZCZP010000036.1:0-23206 GCA_964502895.1 uncultured Bifidobacteriaceae bacterium | reverse complement strand
GTCGGACGCTCTGCCAAGGGTGCTTTCAGATTGCGCAGCAACATTAAACTGGCCTTGCCTTGCAACAGTTTTTCATAACGCGCCTGATGCTCGGCTGGTATCGCCATCGGCACTGGCGCGGCGCCGAGGAGGATATCCGTGTCGCCATCGCCGTCGGCGTCGCCGGTGGCAATACGCATCCAACGATTCCAGTATTGGTCGGCAAGGCCCGAGCGCTCGACCGTGCCGTCGGCGCGTTGCAGGAGGAGTAGAAAGGTCGTCGGGATGGGGAGCCGCCAGTCGGGATAAAATGCTGTCACGGCGAGATCAACACGGCCATTGCCGTCGAAATCTCCGGCGGCGATGTCAATTGCGCCGTCGAGCCGCTCGAACAGGACTTCGCGGAACTTCCAGTCGCCGTGGTTTTGCAGCACGCGCACGCCGTGATGAGCTTTGATGGGGCGGCCCCGAAGTTCGAGATTGTTGCCGGTGGTTTCCACGAGGTCGGGTTTGCCGTCGTTGTTCCAATCCACGACGAGGCCGCGGTTGTAGCCCCAGCCGACGGGGCGCTCGATGATTGTGCGCGGGGTGAAACGGCGACCGCCTTCATTGACAAAGGCGATGATGCGCGGGCGGTTGTTGGCGATGGTGATTACGATGTCGAGATCGCCGTCACCGTCGAGATCGGCAAGGTCGCCCCAAGCAGCGCCGGCTTCTTCGAGGAGGACCTGTTCCTTGAATTTGTCCGTGACGCCCCACCAGACACCGACGCGACCGACGGGATAATCGCCGAAACCGCAGACCAGCAAATCATTCGTGCCGTCGCCGTCCACGTCGGCTGTGCGATGGGCGGCGATGCGCGGGTGCGCGTCCACCATGATTTCTCGAGTCCCCTCCTGCATTCTGAAATCCACGATTTGGCCTTGGCGCATGTCGGTTCCGAGGTGTCCCAGCAGAGCGAGCCGGCTTACGTTACCCAGTCGTTCAAAGGTTACCGGTTCGGAAGGAACTTCGATGGGTGTAGTGAGACCGCGCTGCAAAACGAGCAAGCCGGCGGGCCGGGATAGTCCCACCACCAAGGCTTGGTTTGGCGGGTCGAACGCGACCATGCTAACGACGGACGCCTCGATGGCCAGCGGCAACGGCTGGAACAAAACGGAGGTAGCGGGCGTTGGAGACACGGGCGGGAGCCGGTACTGAACGGCAGCCTGTTCGAGGTAATAACTTTTGATCGCGTCGAACTGTTCGCGCGTGACGACGGGTTGCGGAGGGATGAAGCATCGGGCGATGGCCGGGTTGGTTTCAGTTCCGGCCGGATGACCGAGATAATTCCCCATCCACGCCAGGAGGTAGGGCCATTCCTCTCGAGCCATCTGCGAGGGCAGCGGCACGCTGTGGCAAGGCGCGCAGGCGATGGCGGCGAGCGCCTGGCCAGTTAGGGGTGCGGACGCGGGTTGCTCCGCGCCACATCCTGAGAACAGGGCGATGACAAACAAGCATCCAACTCGTTGCATTGGTTGAACGGCACTCACGTTTGGAAAAGACCCCCCAGGCAGGGAACGATTGGCCGAATATCTCTGACGCATCGCGACACGGAGGCTTGCCCCGTGAGCGAGTCGGGTCAAGCAAATTGGCCCGCGTTGACGTGGTCAATCGTCATGCTCGACGCGCGCGGGCCAACTGATTAGGCTCGTCGCCGTGCTTGCCAACCGACGCAGATCAAACTGTCATGAGCCGACTGGTTCCACTTAGGCGCGGTTTGGTCCGGGGGACTGCTCAGCCTGGCGTGTGGCGACGCATCCGCCTTTACTTGCCCTGAGCAAGGCCCGACGATCAATTCAATGCAATGCAGACAACTATGAATTCATCGAAATGGACCGCGATCACGCTGATCGCGGGTGTCCTGACCGTGGTGGCAAGAACCGGCACGGGCGCCAGCGCGGACGACCAATTGGCCGCTTTCTTTAAGCAGCATCTCGACGTGTCCCTGCGCCAGCGGCCCGTGGAGGCGACGGGTTTGGGCGATCATCGCCACGACCATCTCCTGGATGACATTTCAAAAGAAGCAAGGGCAGGGTGGCTCGAACAGAATCGCAAAACGCTCAAGGAACTGCCACGCGCCGTGGATTACCGGAAGTTGTCGCGGGCCGGGCAGGTGGACTACGAGATTCTGAAACAAGACCTGGAACGCGACATCTGGCTGACGGAGAACTTTCGCCCCTTCGAGGAGGACCCGCGCACGTACGGCCGATACATCAGTGACAGCGTTTATTCGTTGCTCACGCAGTCCACGCTGCCGGCGGCGACGAACATTGCGAACTGCACTGCGCGCATGAAGGAGATTCCCCGCGCGATTGCGACCGCAAAGCAGACTTTGACGCGTCCGCCGAAGCAACATCTGGAGACGGCCATCCGGCAGAATCGCGGGGCGATTGCGTTTTACGAAAAGGAGATTTTTGAACTGGCGGAGGCTGCGTTTACGAATGCGCCGGCGAGTTCTCACCCCTCACCCTCGGTCCCTCTCCCCGTTGAGGGGAGAGGGAAGCTCATCGCGGAGTTGCGGGTGGCTTCCGTGCCGGTGGTGGCGGCGTTGAAGGATTACCAGCAGTTTCTCGAAAAGGAGTTGTTGCCGCGGGCGACGGGTGAATGGCGCATCGGGAAGCGGAAGTTTGCGAAGAAGCTGGAACTGGTGCTCGACGCGGGCATGACCGCGGACCAGGTGCTCGCGGATGCGGAGGCCGAGTACGCGCGGGTGCATCGGGACATGTATGTGGTGTCGCGGCAACTCTGGAGTCAGTATTTCCCCAAACAATCGTTGCCGCCGGATGATGCGGCGGGGCGGTTGGAGGTGATTTCAAAAGTGATTGCCGCCGTGAGTCAGGAGCATGGCAAGCCGGAGGATTTGTTGAAGAACACTCAGGCAACAGTTGCCGACATCAAGGGGTTCATCCGCGAGCGCGACATCCTCACGCTGCCCGAGCCGGACACGTGTCAGATCATCGAGATGCCGGAGTTCAAACGCGGGAATTCGATTGCCTACATGGAGAACGCGCCGCCGTTGGACCCGAACGCGGCGAGTTTCTACGCCATCAGCCCGCCGCCGTCGGATTGGGATGCGGCGAAGGTGAAGAGTTTCCTGGAGGAATACAACGAGCACATGCTGCAAATCCTGACGATCCACGAGGCGTATCCCGGTCATTACGTGCAAATCGAATACGCGAATCGGCATCCGTCGCTGATTCGGAAAGTGCTGGCCTCGGGTGTCTATATCGAAGGGTGGGCGGTCTATACGGAGCAGACCATGCTGGATCAGGGTTACGGCGAGCGCGACCTGCGATTGCGGTTGATGCAACTGAAGTTTTATCTGCGTGCGGTGGTGAACGCGATTCTCGATCACAAGATGCATTGCCAGAAGATGACGGATGATGAGGCGATGAAGCTGATGGTCGAGGGCGCGTTTCAGTCGGAGGGCGAAGCGCGGTTGAAGGTGATTCGCGCGAAGCAAAGCTCGACGCAGTTGAGCACGTATTTCGTCGGGCGCATGGCGCATTACCGGTTGCGGCAAGCGGTGGAGCGCGAGCTGGGAGACAAGTTCAATCTGGGGCGGTTTCACGAGGCGGTGCTGAAGGAAGGGTCAATTCCGGTGAAGTATTTGCCGGAACTGGTGCGGGAGCGACTGAAGCAGTAACGGCAGGGGAATGAACGGCAAGGGAATGCAACAGACAACTGGTTCGTCCTCGAATTCGGGGTGCTGTCGAGGACGAAGACGAAGAATTTGCGCATGAAAAAAACCGAATACCTCACCGCGCCGCTGAAGACGGACAAGATGCCGCCCGGCGTCCCGTACATCGTCGGCAACGAAGCGGCCGAGCGGTTCAGCTTTTACGGGATGAAGGGCATCCTGGTGGTGTTCATGACTACGTACCTCATGAACTCCCTCCACCAACTCGACGTGATGCCCAAGGAGATGGCGCAGGGATATTACCACGCGTTTGTGTCCTCGGTGTACCTGCTGCCGTTCTTCGGGGCGTTTCTGGCGGATGCAATCCTGGGCAAGTATCGGACGATCCTGCTGCTCTCGATCGTTTATTGTTTCGGTCACTTCGCGCTGGCGTTTGATGATACCAGGGTTGGGCTGGCCATCGGGTTGGTTCTCATCGCGATTGGGTCGGGCGGAATCAAGCCTTGCGTCAGCGCCAACGTCGGAGATCAATTTGGCGCCTCGAACCAACATTTGCTGCCGCGCGTGTTCAATTGGTTCTATTTCTCGATCAATTTCGGCTCGGCGTTTTCGACGATGTTAATGCCGTGGCTGCTTGCGGACAAACGGTTCGGGCCGAAGTGGGCGTTTGGCATTCCCGGTGTGGCCATGGTGATCGCCACCGTCATCTTTTGGATGGGCCGCAAGAAATTTGCGCACATACCACCCATCGGCGTTGGCAATTTCTTTCGGCAGTTCAAGGAACGCGAAGTGTTGAAGGCGATTGGCAATCTGCTCATTCCGTTACCGTTCGCCGCAATGTTCTGGTCGCTGTGGGATCAGACGTCCTCTTCCTGGATCGAGCAGTGCAAGCATTTGAACCTGACAATTTTCGGGCACGAATTTCTCCCGGCCCAGATTCAGACGGTGAACCCGATATTTATTCTGCTGGCGCTGCCGCTCTTTTCTTATGTCATTTACCCGTTCATCGAAAGATTCGTCCCGCTCACGCCCTTGCGGAAGATTGGCATGGGGCTGTTCGCGGCAGTGTTCGCGTTCTGGATCGTCGCGTGGACGCAAGGCCGGATTGACGCCGGCGAACGCCCACACGTCTATTGGCAGATTTTCGCCTTTGTCGCCATCACCGCGGCCGAAGTTCTGATCTCGGTGCCGCATCTGGAGTTCGCTTACACGCAGGCGCCGCAACGGCTGAAGTCATTCGTCATGTGCACGTATTTGAGCGCCATCGGGGTGGGCAACTTGTTTACGTCCGCCGTGAATTTTTTCATCAGCAACCCGGACGGCACGGCGAAGCTTTCCGGCGCGGCTTATTTCTATTTCTTCGTCTGGGCAATGCTCATTACTGCGGTGCTGTGGCTGATCGTCAGCCCGTTCTATCGCGGCAAGACTTACATCCAGGACGAAGCCAAGCCGGCCTGACCTTTTTGGCGGAGTGAGCGAGCGGGCCGTCGTGTGGGTTGCGGACTTGTGCGGTGACGAATGACTGCGTAGCGTTGGCGAACCCACATGGCTAGAAAGACCAAAAAGTCTGCGGCCGTTTCGCGCCCCGCGCTGTCGCGGCGAAAAGTCTGGGGGTTCCGGTTGGTGGCGGCGCTGGGCGTGCCGTTGGTGTTGTTCGCCGCGCTGGAGCTTGGTCTGCGCCTGTTCGGCTTCGGTAATTCAATGGCGTTTCTGCTGTCCGAGGAAATCAGCGGCAAGGAAGTCTGGGTTTCCAATCCCAAATTTGGCTGGCGGTTCTTCGGGGCGCAACAGGCTCGCGCGCCGTTGCCGTTCTCCATTCCGAAGCAAAAATCACCGGACACGGTGCGCGTTTTTGTTTTCGGCGAATCGGCGGCCTACGGCGATCCGCAGCCGGACTTCGGGCTGGCGCGGATGTTGGAGGCTTTGTTGAGCGAGCGTTTTCCGGGCACGCGCTTCGAGGTGGTGAACGCGGCGATGACGGCCATCAATTCGCACGCGGTCCTGCCCATCGCACGCGATTGCGCCAAGGCTGATGGCGACATCTGGGTGGTTTACATGGGCAACAACGAAGTCGTCGGCCCGTTCGGCGCGGGCACGGTGTTCGGCTCCCAAACGCCGCCACTGGCAACCGTCCGCGCGACGCTCGCGCTGAAACAGACGCGCACCGGGCAGTTGCTCGACGCGGCGGTGCGACGCTTGAATCCGCCGCCCGCCGGTAAGGCTGAGTGGGGCGGCATGTTGATGTTCCTGGAGAACCAAGTGCCGTGGGGTGACGCGCGTTTGGCGAGAATGTATGAGCATTTCGAGCGCAACTTGCGTGACATCGTTGCGGCCGGAACAGACGCAGGCGTCGGCGTGGTCGTCAGCACGGTGGCGGTGAACCTGAAGGACTGCGCGCCGTTTGCCTCGGTGTCGCTGGCGGACTTGAATCCGGAGAATCAGGCGCGCTGGCAGGAGTTGGTGCAACGTGGCGTGCAGGCTCGCGAGGCGGGAATGATTTCCGAGGCGCTGGAGTTCTTCCGGCAGGCGGACCAAATCAAAGGCGGCGTCGCGGAGCTGGAATTTCAGCGCGGCCACTGCGAACTGTCTTTGACCAACGTGACCAAGGCGCGCGAACATTTCAGCCGGGCGCGTGATCTCGACACGTTGCGATTTCGTTGTGACAGCCAGTTGAACGGCATCACGCGGCGGGTCGCAGGCGGCCGCGACAGTGAAGGCGTTGCGCTGGTGGATGTGGAAACGGAGTTGTCGCGGCACGTACCAGCCGGCATCGCGGGCGCGGAGTCCTTTTACGAACACGTGCATCTGACGTTCGCAGGGAATTATCTGGTGGCGCGCACAATTGCGGGGTCGGTTGAAAAACTCTTGCCCGAGGCCGTGGGCCAACAATCAGCCGCCCGCGCGGAGTGGGCAAGTCTCGAACAGTGTGCGCGGCGCTTGGGTTGGTCGGATTGGGCGCGACAGTCGGCGCTTGTCGAGATGGCTGGTCGTTTGAATGACCCACCGTTCACGCGGCAATCGGATCACGCACTGCAACAGGCCAGGATCGCGGCCCAGTTGGGTTCACTGCCTCCGGCTGCGGCAATGATTCAGGACGGCGAAGCGCGGTGTCGCGCGGCTCTGCAATCCATGACGGATGATCCGGCGTTGCTGATGCGCTACGCGGCGTTGCTGGAAGCCGGCGGCAAGTTGGACGAAGCAAATAAGGCGGCGCAACGCGTGGTGGAGTTGTCGCCAAACCATATGGACGCGTGGATGCAATTGGGTGTGGCGCTCGCCCGCCAGAATCGCAACGAAGAGGCGGCGCGCGCGTTCGAGGCCTCTCTGGCGCGTGATCCACAAAATGCCTTTGCACACCTGAGCCTGGCGCAGGTTTGGGTGCGTTTGAATCGCAAGGCGGACGCGCAGCGGGAATATGAACGGGCGATTGCGCTCAAGCCCAGTTACGGCACGGCCCATCTGGGCTTGGGGCGGCTTCTTGAGGAGGCGGGCCAGAGCGGCGACGCGGAAAAACACTACGCGGCGGCGCGACGGCATCGCGTGAACCGGCCGGCGGACCTCGCGGTGTTGGCGCGGTTCTGTCTGGCGAAAGGCTGGCTGGCGGATGCGGCGACGAATTTCGTTCTGGCGATCCGGATGAATCCTGCGGACGGCCTGCTGCGAATGGACGCAGGCCGCTGCGCGGTGGGCCTCGGCCAGTTTGACCTGGCACGAAGTCATTTCGCGGAGGCGACGAAACTGATGCCGGAATCGGGCGAGGCGCACTACCTGTTGGGATGCGAATTGGGCCGGGCCGGAAACGACGCCGGCGCGGTTGAGGCTTTTGAGACGGCGGTGCGGCTGCTTCCCGATGTGGTGGAGGCGCGACTGAATCTGGGTTTGGCGCTGATGAACTCGGGTCGAAGCGCTGAGGCGTTGCGGGAGTTTGAAGCGGTGCTCTCGCGACAACCGAGGAACGAAATCGCGTTGCAGAATGCGGCGAAGTTGCGCGCCGAGCCTCGACCCTAGTCAATTTATGAAGCTGCGCCCCACAAGGCCGTGTTTTTTCCGAACGCTCTCAGTTCTTTGGCTGTGCTTCCTGTTGGTTTTGGCTTTTGAACCTGCCCATACTTTTGCCGCCGGTTCGGAGGTCCGGCCTTCTGCCATTGAAAGCCAGCCACTGCATCGCGCGCCAAGTGGCAACCCGGGAACAACGCTCTTCGAGGAACTTCCGCCGGAGCGGACGGGCGTCCGGTTTCAACTCCAGTTGCGGGACATGGCCCGCCACATCCACGAGATGATCCATCTGAGCGTGTACGGCGGGATTTGCGCCGGGGATTTCGACAACGATGGCTTGCCGGATTTCTATGTCACAAGCCCGCTGGGCGGCAATCGCCTTTTCCGCAACCTTGGGGACTTTCGATTCGACGACGTGACGGAATCTGCGGGGGTGCTTGACACGAATTTTTGGGGAACTGGCGCAGCCTTTGTGGATATCAACAACGACGGACTGCTCGACATCTACGCTTGTGCGTACCGTATGCCGAACCGGCTCTACCTCAACCAGGGAAAAGGGCCGGACGGGCGCATGCGCTTCGTGGAGCGGGCGCGCGAGTATGGACTGGATTTCAATGGAGCGAGCATGATGATGGCCTTTGGTGATTTCGACCGGGACGGCGATTTGGACGGCTACCTGGCCACCACCGCAATTCCTCCGCCACCGGGCGTGAAGTTCAGTGTCGTGTACGAAGGCACGAAGCCGGTGGTTCCGAAAGCACTCCAGGAGTACTGGACGTTGCTCGATCGGCCTGGACAGGAGCCGGTGCCCACGGAAGCGGGTCAGTTCGATCACTTCTATCGCAACGATGGCGGCCGGTTCACCGAAATCACTTCGCAGGCGGGCATTGATGGTCCGTTCTTCACCCTTTCGGCGCTCTGGTGGGATTACAACGGCGATGGCTGGCCCGATCTGTATGTCTCCAACGATTATCTCGGCCCTGACAAGCTTTACCACAACAACGGCGACGGCACGTTCACGGACGTAATCCGGCAGGTTATACCGCACACGCCGTGGTCTTCGATGGGCACCGACCTCGGCGATTTCAACAACGACGGACTGATCGAAATCATGACCACGGACATGATCGGGTCCACGCATTTCCGCCGGAACGTGATGATGGGCGAGGCCACGAAGCGGGAGTGGTTCCTGGAGTATGCCGAGCCCCGTCAATACATTCGGAACGCCCTCTATCTCAACACCGGAGCGGGACGGATGATGGAGTTCGCCCACCAGGCCGGTCTGGCGTACACGGACTGGACGTGGGGGCCGCGGGTCGAGGATTTCGACAACGACGGCTTTCAAGACATCTTCATTGCCAACGGCATGTTGAGGGACGTGCAAAACGGTGATCTCGGGATGCACGCCGACCGAACGTATCGTCCAGGATCATCCGAATGGGCGTGGTTCTGGGCCACGCAACCGCTGCAAAGGGAGACAAACATGGTGTTTCGAAATCTGGGCGGGATGCGTTTCGAGCACGCCGAAATTCCTTGGGGACTCAACCGTCTGGGCGTGAGCTTCGGATGCGCCACGGCAGATTTCGACAACGATGGCCGGCTGGATTTGGCCGTAAACAACGCTGACGCGCCTGTGAGCATCTACCGAAACCAGGGCGCGTCCGGACAAAGCATCCGGATCCGGCTCAAAGGCACACAGAGCAATCAGTTTGGAGTCGGCGCCACCGTGCGTCTCGAAGCCGAAGGCAAATCGCAGGTTCGTTATTTCACCCAGGCGCGTGCCTGGTTGTCCGCCAGTGAGCCGATCATGCAGTTCGGGCTTGGCAACACGACGCGAATTGACTCGCTGACCGTGGATTGGCCGTGCGGCCCGCGTCAGAGTTTCACGAATCTCGAAGCAGGCCGATTCTACACGATTACCGAGCCGACGAACGGCGGCCGCGTGCTGGTTGCACCGGCCAAACCTCGCGGCTCGCGCGCGCCGTTGTTCCGCGCCACCAACCTGCTCGACAACATCTTGATCTCCGAGCCGCCATTCGATGATTTCGCCCGCGAACCGCTGCTTCCCTGGCGGCTCTCGCAACGCGCCGGTTGCATGGCGTGGGGGGATGCGAATGGCGACGGGAAGGCTGACCTGTTTGTCGGAGGGATGCCCGGGCAGCCGGGACGGATTTGCATCCGAAACGCGAGCGGCCGTTTCGATGCATCGGCTCAACCGGCCCTGGAGGCCGACAAGGATTGCGAGGATGCGTCCGCCGTGTTTTTCGATGCGGATCGCGACGGCGATCCTGATCTACTGGTGGCGGGCGGCGGATTTCGGCAGGGGGCCGGTCACACCTCATATCGCCACCGCCTTTATCTGAACAATGGCGAGGGTGTCTTTGCTTCAGCCCCCAAGGAGTCCTTGCCCGCGGTTACGAACGGCGCGAGTTGTGTCGTTGTGGCGGATTTCGATGGTGATGGCTTGCCCGATGTGTTCCTGGGGGGACAGTCGGTGCCGGGGCGGTATCCATTGTTTTCTGAGAGTCACCTTTGGCTGAACCGCGTCGGCAAATTCGTGGAGGCAACACCTCCCGGCTTGCGCCAATCGGGAATCGTCACCGGGGCCGTTGCTTCCGACGTTGATGGCGATGGCAAACTGGATTTGATGCTCACCACCACTTGGGGGCCGGTTCGGTATTTTCACAACGAAGCTGGCGGACTGGTTGAACGAACGTCCGGAGCTGGGCTGGATTCGCGCACTGGGTGGTGGAGCGCCATCGCCGCGGGGGATCTTGATGGCGATGGCCGGCCGGATTTCGTTGTGGGCAACCAAGGGTTTAACACCGTTTATCAAGCCACGCCGAATGCGCCAGAGCTGCTGTTTTACGGCGACCTCGATGGCTCCGGAACATCCAACTTGGTTGGCGCCTACTTCGTGGGAGAATACGGTTTTCCGCACGTCGGTCTGGACGAGCTGTCCAAAGCGATGCCCTCGATTCGTGCGCGGTTTCCGAGCTACTCCAAGTATGCAGTGGCCGCCATTGATGATTTGTTCGGTATGAGTCGGCTCCGCCGGGCAATCCGGCGGGAGGCGAATACATTTGAATCCGGCGTGCTGATGAATACAAAGGAAGGATTCCGGTTTGAACCTCTCCCTCCGCTGGTTCGAGTAGCGCCGGCCCGCGACCTCGCCTTGGTGGACGTGACCGGCGACGGTCAACTGGATCTGGTGCTTGGTCAAAACGATTTCAGTCCGGGACCGCAGGTTGGCCGGATGGATGGCGGCACAAGCCTCGTGCTCATGGGCAAAGGCCGCGGGCAGTTCGAGCCTTTGATGCCCGGTGCGAGTGGAGTGCTGGTTGCGGAAGAAGTGCGACGGTTGGCGGTGACAGATGTGGACGGCGATGGGCGTCCAGACCTCGTCTTCCGTGTCGCGCCGGGCGCGTTCCGGTGCTTCACACAATTGTCCAAGGCGCCATAAAGTCTGCCGCCGGGTTCGAAAGTTGGCCGTGTCGTTGTGGCAGTGAAGCGAATCGGGTCGTGTTCGGGATGAGTGCCATCTCAAGACAACATTCTGCCGGCGACTACGGGCCGCGGTTGTGATCGTTCGTGCGAAACCGATGGGGCGGGACGTGCGGTGACTCGGAGAATACCGCGCCTGCCGATTCGCGGGCTCTTCAACGGGTTTGGATTACTCGTGTTTCGTGTCGAGTGCATTTCCAGTATGCATCTGTGCATTCCAGTTATGTGCGGAGGCACAGCACACGGCTAACTTAGGTCATGCCCAGCACCAAAAGATCGTTGGCGCCCTCCTTACGCGCCTTCGGGGACGAGTTCCATTGCTTGTCCCAAGCCTGCGGTGCTTGGCGCAGATTGATAATCAGGTTGCGGCGTTTGACAACCCACCGATCAGCCCATCAGGCGTCCAATCACCTTCGTTGTGTCTGGCGCGCACAAACACCATGTGCCGCAGCTTGCGTGACGAACCAGTAAGTGCAAAACCATGAAAACCAAACCGTCCCTCACGGGTCTGCTGCCGTCAATGGTTGCAGCCGGCATCCTCACCACCGTGTGCTCTGTAAATTCGGCGACGAACTTGATTCACCGCTACAGTTTTAACGAACCAGCGTTGTCAACCACGGTGACCGATTCAATCCGCGGCTCGAACGGCGTGGTGCGCAGCACTCCCACCGGCACGTTGCCCACCTTTGATGGCAGCCAAGTCACCTTGGACGGCGTGGGGGGCTACATTGATTTGCCAAACCGGATGCTCGCAGGTTTGACCAACGTCACCTTTGAGTTTTGGACTACTTACAACTCGGGCGGCACCTGGTCCCGCCTGCTTGATTTCGGCATTGCTGCCGCTGGTGAAGACATTGACGGCACACTCGCGGTCGGTACGCCCGCCAGCAATTACGTGTTCATTACTTTCGAGCCGGGGCCGCGCTTTGCGATCACGCCGCTTTCAAACGGCAACGAGAACCAGGTGAACTCGGGGACCCCCGTGGCGCAGGGGTCCGGGGAACATCACTTTGTGGTCACTTACGGACCCGCTAGGACGCCAAGCATGTACTTGGATGGCAATTTTGTGGGATCCGGGAATTTCGCGACTCCTCTGTCTGCCATTACCAATGATGTCAACAACTGGCTGGGCCGGTCGCAATGGCCGGATCCATTCTACGGCGGGAGCTTCAACGAGTTTCGGATGCACGGCACGCAGTTGAACGCGCTCGAAGTACTCGCCAGCAGATCCGCCGGGCCAAACGCCATTAATTACACTCCCGAGAATCCGACCTCGATCACGCTCAATGTCAATTCGAACATGACCAGCGGGCAGACTCAGGATGCGACGATCGCCGGCGTGTTTCCAACCTACGGCACGGTGACGGTTGGAGCCGCCGACGCCACGCTCTTTTCGTCCGCGCCGAGCATCGTCTCGGTGGGAGCCAACAACCGGCTGACGGCCGTGAATCCCGGCAGCGTCACCATCACGGCTTCGCTCGGTGGCCAGACCAACTTCGGGACAATTACGGTCGTTCCGCCTACGGTGGCCGTGAATCAACTCAAACACCGCTATAGCTTTAATGAACCAGCGGGCTCGACGACCGCCAACGACAGCGTCGGCACGGCGCACGGCACCGTGGTTCCTTCGCTTGGCACGACGCCTCCGGTCGTCATCAGCAACGGCGTGGCGAACTTCCCCGGCCTCGGCGCGAATGCTACGTGCGGCTACATCACCCTTCCCTCGGGCATGCTCACGACCGAATTCACCAACATCACCGTCGAGTTTTGGTTTACTTGGACCCCCGCCGCGAACACTACCTGGCAGCGGGTGTTCGACTTCGGCGACAGCAATAAGGGTCCGGACCCGCACATCAACAACACGGGTCGGGACTACATTCTCTTTACCCCGCAACGCGGCGGCAACGGCGCCCGGAATGAGTTCCGCGCGACGATTGACTCAGGAGCCACCTATACTTCGGTGTTCAACGACGCGCCCGCCGCGGGACCCACGGGCCTCCCAACGAACCCCACCGGCTTCCCAACCAATCAGGAAGTACATGTCGTTTGCACGTTTGCTCCGGGGATCAATTATTCGGCGCTTTACGTTAATGGTTTCCGCCAGAACATCAACACCACGCCGTTGATCGGGGGAACCAACGTGCAGTTCAGCCAAGTGTCCAGCCCGAACATGTGGCTCGGCGTATCGCAATGGAATGACCCTCCGCTGGCCGGGACCATTAATGAATTGCGGCTGCATGAGGGTTTGCAGGATGAGGTACAGATCGCCTTGAGCCGCCAAGCCGGCCCGGATGCCTTGCCGGTGTCCAACCCGGGGCCATTGCAGTCGCTCTCACTCCAGGCGCCGGCGCTTTACATCAACAACCCGATCAACACGCAGGCGACCTTGCGCGGGAACTTCCAAAACGCCCCCAACGTGGACATCACCCCGCTTACCGGCGTTTCCCTCCAGTCCACCGACACGAACATCTTCACAGTTTCAGCGACAGGGCTGATGACGCCAAGGGCCGTTGGCACTGCCAATTTGATCGGCAGTTACAACTCGCTCTCGACCACGAGTCAGGTATCTGTTCTGGCGCCAACGTCGGTGTATGTCACCGCTCTGCCAGCCACATTAGACGTGGGTAATCCCGCCCACAGTCCTTACACGGTCCCGTTGTTGGCCGAGTTCCCGGGCGGCGTCAGCAACGTAAACGTGAGCGGATTCACGGGTGTGACGCGCAGCTCCTCAGACACGAACGTAGCGACAATCACGGTTGCGGGCGTAATCACGGTGCTGAATCCTGGCACGACGACCATCACCAGCACCTATTGGGACAAGACCAACCAGGCCACGCTTACTGTGCTGGCTCCAATCTCGTTGTCCGTAACCAACCTGCCTGCCACGCGGGAGGCAGGTAGCGTCAACTTCACTGTGCCGTTGTTGGCCGCCTACTCCGACGGCAATTCCAACGTGGTCGTTACGGCCGCCGCCGGTGTGGTTCGTAGCTCGTCGAACCCGAGCGTCGCCACAATTACGGGGGGGGGTGTCGTCACCGTACGGAGTCCGGGAATCACGACCATCACCAGCAGCTACCGGGGCTTGACCAACCAGAGCACGCTCACAGTTGTTATGCCGCCAAACTTTGTTCGTGGCACTCTGATTCATCGTTACAGCTTCAACGAAGCCCCGGACACGACCACCGTGAACGATTCGGTCGGTACCGCTCATGGCACGGTTGAGGCGCTGCAAGCCGGCCAGGTCAACGGGAACTTCACCGGTACTGGCGAGTTCCGCTTCAACCCCGGACCATACGTGCAGATTCCCATAACCAACTCCTTCATCAACCTGCCGAATACTCTGATCTCGACCCAAAGCAGTGTGACGATTGAAGGTTGGTTTACTTGGTTTGGCGGCGCGAACAACACACGCATCTTTGACTTCGGCATGAGTTCTGGTGCTCCCGATGGTTCCGGAGGGACCGCCTCCACAAACTTCTTGGAGGACTTCGTGCTGAACCCCGGCAGGAATTACTTCTTCTTGAGTCCTCAAACGGGGAACCCGCGCTTCGCCTTGGATCCCGACATTGGCGGTGGCGGTACTGGCGAGACGCCGAGCATCGGATCGAGCGTCGCGATCACCGTCAGCAACAAGTCGCACTTCGCCGTGGTGTACGACTTTCCGCGCGGCGTGGCCCGGCTTTATGTCAACGGACAACGCGCCGGGACCGGTGCGGCCACATTCCCCCTGAGCGTTGTGGATGACCGGAACAACTGGCTTGGCCGGTCGCAATGGCAGGACCCGTTCCCGAATACTTCGATTGATGAGTTCCGCATTTACAACGGGCCATTCCTGGATACCGACATCGCCGCTCACTTCACGTACGGTCCAAACGCGCTGATTTCGTTCCTGCCTCAGTTGACCGTCAGCCTTTCGGGTAATCAGATCACGATAACCTGGCCAACAAGCGCCGGCAGCGGTTACACGCTGAAAAGCTCGACTGTGCTGGGGACCGGGGCGGCATGGAACCCGGCTGGCGCGGCTACTATAGTGGGGGAGAATTATCAAGTGACCGTTCCGGTGGCCAGTGGCAACGCATACTTCCGCCTTGAGCAGTAACATGTGTATTCTGCTGGCCGCGTCGTACGTGGGTGGCCGTTGATGGCCATCCATGCAACGACACAAAAGCGTATGAGGAACAACGAAAAGAACCGAAACCTTGCGACTGAAGTTACCGGGTGTCCGACGAAGGGCACCGGTGCGCTCGCACGGGCATTCACACTGATTGAGCTGCTGGTGGTCATCGCGATCATCGCCATTCTCGCGGCCATGTTGCTCCCGGCGTTGGCGAAGGCAAAGCAACGGGCGATGCGGACGACGTGCATGAACAACACCCGGCAGGTCATGATCGCCCTGAACATCTACGCCGGGGACAACCGGGAAAAACTGCCGGTGTTTCCGCCCAACGTTGGCGCCTGGGCTTGGGACCTTCCGGTCGGTGTGTCGGACCAGATGCTGGCCAGCGGATTGCAAAAGAAGACATTCTATTGTCCGGGGACGGCGCCCCGGTTCTCGGACAACGACAATTTCCTGGGTGTCAATCCGCCTCCGGCGGCCAACTACAGCTTGTGGACCTTTGGTGGCAGCAGCTTTCGGGTCGTCGGCTACATTTTCGCTTTTTCCGGAGGCGTGTTATTGCAGGAGCAAAATAAGAACACCACAATACTGTCGGAGTTGGTCGGGCCAACGCCGACGCTGAAGACCAATATTTCCAACACGGAACGTGTGATTGTTGCCGATGCGACGATCAGCGAGAATCCCACCCAGCACCCGAACGCGGCGGGCAGCTTCGTCAATGTCGGGGGTGGATACGCGCCCAACGGGATGCAGAAACCCCACATCAGTCCCCATCTAAAGGGCACGCGCCCGGAAGGCGGCCATCTGGCGTTCAAGGACAGCCACGTGGAGTGGCGGAAGTTCGGACGGATGGAGCAGCGCGCTTCCTCCGGTCGCGGCTTTTGGTGGTGATAATCGAGTTTTTGCCGCGGCCTTTTCCCTCTGTCAGGCAGTTTCGGTTCCGATGGGTCTCATTGAGATTTTGGAATCTGCGCTTCTAACTGGTCCATGATCTTCTTCTGCTCCTCGGTCAATTTGTAGTTCTTGAAGGTATCGAGCGTTGACCGCGCCTGTGGGTAATCCTTGCTTGCGATCAAACTACTGGCACGGGCACAGGTTCGTTCGAAGAACACGGCATCGGCTTCCGGTTGTGCCGTCGGAGACTCGGACTTGCCGCATCCGGCCAGAACCATCAGGAACGCGCAGGCCAGCATCCGAATGAAACTCTGAATGGGATTCTTTTTCATCGTCATCTGCATGGGTTGTGAACTTCTCTTTTCCATGGTGCTCCGCCAGGCCGCCCGCATCAACCACAATTCTTGGGAGCCAAAGGAGGGAGAAAGCGGCGGCAGCGGGTGACGCCAGATCGAAAAAACATTCTGTTGCCCGCTCGTTCTGGCGAACGCTAAGATGAGTGCATCGGCGCCCAGCTTATGGCGGAAGCACATCAGGAATTGGCTGATCTGACAATTCACAGCCCGCGCACGCGGATGCGGGGCGTGCGGGCTGCGAATGTCGAACTGCGTCCGTGGGTCGAAGATTTCCCTGTGTGTCCGGCGCTCCGGCAGTATCAAATCCTCCACATTGGCATTTTGGAGGCCGTCGCCCCCACGCGCATCGTGCGCACGAAGCAAACGACCACGTACTTTCTCGCCTGTTATAGCGGCAAGGGACGGGTGCTGATTGACGGGCGTTGGCGGATTTGCCGCGAGGGATTTGCATGCTTGTTGCCGGCGCACACGCTCAACGCCTTTGAAGCTGTTCCCGGAGCGCGCTGGGAATGCTGTTGGGTCTGTTACCAGCGGCCGGCGGAACAACGTCCCGTGGCCGACGCGACATCGCCCGTCATGGCGCGTTTCGACGCGTTGCCGCTGCGCTCCGCGATTCTCGGCCTGCTCTACGAATGCAACGGGCCGGCTCAGCCCACCCTCCTCCACGAATGGACGGATCTGATCCACGCTTACGTCTTGCGCTTCGCGCAACCATCTGATCAACCCGATCACCTTCGACTCTTGTGGGAGCGGGTTGCCTCGCATCTGTCGGATGAATGGACGCTTGCCCGGCTCGCGCGCGAAGCGGGTTACAGCAACGAACACCTCCGGCGCTTGTGCCGCCGCCAGTTGGGCCGCAGCCCCATGCATCAGGTCACATATCTGCGGATGCGGCGTGCGGCCGAACTTCTCGCTGCCACCGGCCAGACGATTGAATCCATTGCCTTGGAAATCGGCTACCATAACCCGTTCGTCTTCTCGAATGCGTTCACCAAATGGATCGGCTGGCGGCCCTCGGAGTATCGGCGCAAGAAACTCAGGCTACCGGCCGGCGAATCCGCACCGATGATTCCGCCGCGCGCGGGGATGACACTAACCGGCTCAGGGCGGAGACGTTGATTTGCGGCCCGAACGTCGAAACCAGAACGTTTCAGTGGATTTGGCGGATGGGCTTGATAGGCTGAAGTCATTTGAATTCTGAACCGATACCTGTAAGCGCCGGAAATCTCGTTGTGGCTGCGTTGCCATTGAAACAAGTCTTCGCAGCAAGTTTGAACTACCATGCACTACGGAAAAATTGAACCCGAGTTGTTCGCGGCCAACCGCGCGAGACTCAAGGAATTGCTGCGGCCGGATTCGCTGGCGATCCTCAACGCCAACGACATTCTACCAACGAACGCCGACGGCACTTTGGGCATGCGGCCCAACTCCGATCTCTTCTACCTCTCCGGCGTCGAGCAGGAACAAACCATCCTGCTGATCTACCCGGACGCGGACGACGAAAAGCACCGGGAAATCCTGTTCCTCCGCGAACCGACCCCCGAAAGCGAATTGTGGGAAGGCCACAAGCTCACCCCGGCGGAGGCGGGCGCATTGAGCGGCATCCGCAACGTTCATTGGCTTTCTGAATTTCCGCGCCTGTTTCATCGCTTGATGTGCGAATGCGGGCACGTCTATCTCAACAGCAACGAACACAAACGCGCGGTCATCGAAGTGGAAAGCCGCGAAGCCCGTTTTGTTGCCGACACCATCCGGCGGTATCCGCTACACGATTACCACCGGCTGGCGCCGTTGATGCATCAACTGCGCGCGGTCAAAGCCGCGACGGAACTCACGCTCATTCGCAAAGCCGCCGCGGTCACGGCCCAGGGCTTTCGCCGCGTACTCAAATTGACGAAACCCGGGGTTGGCGAAGCTGAGATTGAAGCCGAGTTCGCCCATGAATTCATCCGTCAGGGAGCGCGGTTTGCCTATTCGCCCATCATCGCCAGCGGCAAGAACGCTTGTTGCCTGCACTACGTCGCCAACTCGAATGTCTGCCGTTCCGGTGAGTTGTTGCTGCTGGACGTGGCGGCGGCGCACGCCAATTACAACGCCGACATGACGCGCACCATTCCGGTGAGCGGACGATTCACACGCCGCCAGCGCCAGGTTTACAACGCCGTGTTGCGCGTGTTGCGCCAGTCCGCGCAAGGTCTGAGACCGGGCGTCAAACCGAAGGACTGGCAAAAAGCCGCCGAACAAATGATCGAAAAGGAACTGGTGGATTTGGGATTGTTGACGATGCGGGAAATCAAACGCCAGGACCCCGACAAACCTGCGTTCAAAAAATACTTCATGCACGGTGTCGGCCATCCACTCGGGTTGGACGTTCACGATGTCGGCCTTACAACGCAGCCGATTCAAGCCGGCTGGGTGATGACGGTCGAACCCGGCATTTACATCCGTGAGGAAGGATTTGCCGTGCGGCTGGAAAATGACGTTCTGGTCACGGAAAACGGTCCGGTGGATTTGATGGCCGACGTTCCCATTGAGGCGCGCGAGATCGAGGCATTGATGAAAGCCCGCGCCAAAGTTCGGTCATGAACGGTTGGAATCGCGCCGCCGCCTCATCCTTGGGTTTGTCCGCGATCAGGTTTTCCGCGCCGCTTGACAAGTTTTGAAACTTCCGCGTGCGCGAACACCACGTCGGGGTCGCGTTGCAACGCGTCAAAGTAATGTTGCGAAACTCCCTCGCCGGTTTCTGACACAACCAACAGCAGGCGGGTTTGTTTTTCCAACGCCTCGACTGCCGCTGCGGTCAGAGGCGCTTTCACTTCGAGCGCTTCGTCCATCGCCACGATAAGTTGCGAAAACGGTTGCAGCCAGGCGAACCACGGGTCGCCGATGAGCAATTGCAGAAATTGATTTTGCGATTGGATCGCGCCCACGGTTTTCTCGTAGCTTGCGCGCTCCGAATCCACGAGCGTCTTGTGCAGCTTGAGCAGCGCGTGGCGAAGCTCGGTCAGGCCTTCCTTTGCGTTGCCGGCGCTCATTTCAGTCCTGGGGTTCGGGCGAAGCCAACGCCGAATTCTACAGCATTCGTAACCCGCGCAAGTTCTGCCAAACAGTTCGCAAAAGATGGTAAGCTTTCCATCCCCTCCACCGACATACTTTTACCATGACAACGATCCGTCATCTGTTTGCGCGCGAGGTTCAAACCGGTTTGGCCGCCCCACTGCCTTCGCCGTTCGGGAAACTGTGTTGCATCAAACGAATCATTACCACCTGGCACGCCGCGGTGGATTTTCTGGTGCCGATTGGATACGAGGACGAAACCGGCTTCCATTACGGCGAATCGCCGGCGCGTGACAGCACGCGGAATTGACCAATTCATGGGAGGCCGGTGCTTTCCACTTTGGCCGCTGCGAAATGTTGCGCGGCTATTTGGGCTTCTGCGCATTGTCCTTGCCCGGCGACTTGGCCAAAACCCAACCTTTCATCCCAAAACCGAGGCCGGTTCCCGCCACAAAAACCAGCCAGAAAATTGCCGGACTTCGTTCATCCAAGCCGTGGGCCAGGTTCATGCCGAATAGGCTGGCGATCGCGGTCAACGGGAAAAACAACGCCGCGAGAATGTTCAACCGATGGCTGGCATGCACAGCTTCCTTGCTCAACTTCGCCTGCTCCTCCGCTTCGCGGGCCATCCGGTATTGAATCGCATTGCGCACGTCTTCGAGCAGCAATTCAAGATTGCGATCAATTTCATACGCAAGGTCGCGCATCTCGATCAGAAACGTGTCACCCTTGATGGCTTCACGTGCGGTCTGAAGCGCCAGATGCATATTGCGCGCGGCGCGGGCCAAAGGCGTGAGCGTTTCCACCAGATCGAACAGCGCCGCGGTATCTGTTGCCTTGTCGTAATCCTGCGTAAGCTTGCCATCGAGTTCCGCGTAGGCCTGCACGTGACGCTTGAGCGCGCCCGTCCCCGGACCGCCGCGGCTGAACTGCCAGTCGCCCGCGGGATTACGCCAGAACAAGACACCTTCCCGGCGTGAGTCATCCGCTCCGGGCGGCTGATGCAGCACGAGCAGCAGGTGGCCCTCTTCCACAATGGCCCGCTGGCGTCCGTAAGTTGTCTGACCCAGGCGCGCACGAATCGCGTCGGGGAGCGACCAGGTTGGTGGGATGATCATAGCTGTTTATCTGATTAGATTTTGAAGCGATGGTGTCCAGCCGGACCCGGGGGGTCAACGTTGAAACCGCGCGACAATTCACCCAAGTATTGAACTTGCCTCAAATCCTGTGGATGATTCGCCCGCAAATGAAACCTCTGGATCCTCTCCGCGTTTGCCTGCTCACCGCTTTCATGGGCGCGGCGTCGGTTGGGGCGGAGTTTCCTGCCATTTACAACAGCGAGCAAAACACAAATGCCTTGCTTCCCTCGCCGCAGGAATCGCTCGCCAAGTTTAAGCTTCCGCCCGGATTCACAGCCACCGTTTTCGCCGCCGAGCCTGACGTGCGCAATCCCATCGCGATGGCGTGGGATGCGAGGGGCCGTCTCTGGATTGCGGAGAATTACACCTACGCCGAACGCCCGAAAAAATTCGACCTGCAACTGCGCGACCGGATTCTGATCTTCGAGGACAAGGATAACGATGGCCGGTTTGATTCACGAAAGGTCTTCACGGAGGAAGCGCAACGCCTCACAAGCATCGAGATTGGACGCGGCGGCGTGTGGGCGATGTGTCCGCCGCAATTGCTTTTTATCCCAGACAGAAACCGTGACGACGCTCCGGACGGTCCGGCGGAAGTCGTTCTGGATGGGTTCAGAATTCCTCCAGAAAATTATCATAACTTGGCCAACGGCCTGCGTTGGGGACCGGACGGCTGGCTTTATGGGCGTTGTGGCGCGTCGTCCCCGGGCGAAATTGGCTTGCCCGGTACGCCGGATGAAGCGCGCATCCCAATCCGCGGTGGAATCTGGCGCTACCATCCGGTTCGTAAAACTGTGGAGGTCCTGACCGCGGGTCCGATGAATTCGTGGGGCCACGATTGGGACGCGCACGGCGAAGCTTTCTGCATAAATGTCGTCAACGGCCATCTCTGGCACATTATTCCCGGCGCGCATTTTCAGGTTGCGCACACGCTTGACCCGAACCCGCGCGCCTACGAATTGCTGGATCGGCACGCGGATCATTGGCACTTCGACACCGCGAAAGGCTGGACGGCTTCGCGAGACGGCGCCGCCAACGACTTCGGCGGCGGCCACGCACACGCCGGCGCGATGATTTATTTGGGCGACAACTGGCCCACAGAATTTCGTGGCCACCTCTTCACGTTGAATCTGCATGGCCGCCGGACGAACCAGGAAATTCTGGAGCGCGCCGGCTCCGGCTACGTCGCCCGGCACGGAGCCGACAGTTTTTTCTTTGACGACGGTTGGTTTCGCGGATTGGACCTCAGCTACGGTCCGGACGGCGGCGTGTTCGTGCTTGATTGGAGTGATACGGGCGAATGTCACGAGAACACTGGTGTTCACCGCACGTCGGGCCGCATTTACAAGATTGCTTACGGCAAACCGGCCTCTTCACAAATCGGTGATCTTGCGAAGCTCGGGGTGAACGACCTGCTGAAGCTTCACTCACACACGAACGAGTGGTTTGTTCGCCAGGCGCGATTGCAACTCGTCGAACGAGCGGCCACGGGCCGCGAACTCGACAGCGCCAAGGACCAAGTGAGCGAAACTTTCACGCGGCAGCCCGATCCGGTGATGAAACTTCGCGCCTTGTGGTCGCTCTACGCCATTGGCGGGACGGATCAAAACTTTTTGCGCGCGCAACTGCGTCACCCGAACGAGCACGTCCGCACTTGGGCCATCCGACTGCTCAGCGATGCGTGGCCGCTGGATACGTTGATGTCGGCGCGTCCCCCTGCAAACGCGCAAGTCGCGGCCTCTTCCACGACTCTAAAAGAGTTCGTCCGACTTGCGAAACGGGACGAGTCCGCTCTGGTCCGCCTGGCGTTGGCCACCGTGTTGCAACGCCTGCCGGTATCCCAACGCCCTGAACTCGCCGGACCGTTGCTCGCGCGTGCCGAGGACGCCAACGACCATAATCTGCCGCTGATGCTCTGGTACGGCCTTATTCCCGTGGGCGACGCATCGCCCGCCGCGCTCGCCAAACTTGCGGGCGATTGCCAGTTGCCCGTCACGCGCCAGTTGATGGCCCGGCGTCTCGGCGAAGACCTGGAGAAAAATCCCGGGCCGCTGAATGAACTCTTGAAGTTGACGGTGAAAAAATCTGAATCCTTTCAGGCCGATATCCTGAATGGTTTATCCGAAGCCCTGCGCGGCTGGCGCAAAGCGCAAAAACCAGCGACTTGGGATGCGTTGCAAGCCAGGTTGTCCGGTTCAAGCAACACGGCGTTGCGCGATCGTGTGCGCGACCTCAGCGCTCTCTTCGGCGATGGCCGCGCGCTCGATGAGGTGAAGCGCGTGGCGCTAGATCGCAATGCCGAGCTCGCGACCCGGCGCGCTGCGTTGTTGACGCTGATTGAAAACCGCCCGCCCGATCTGCGGGAAATCTGCGAGCAATTGCTGAGCGTTTCTTTTCTTAACTCCACCGCCGTGCGCGGTCTGGCGTTGTTCAACGATCCGGACATCGGAGAGAAACTGGCCGGCAGTTACAACCGCTTTCA
>CAZCZP010000035.1:14412-23221 GCA_964502895.1 uncultured Bifidobacteriaceae bacterium | reverse complement strand
GCCACCAGCGCATAGGTCGCGTTGGTTGGATCAACTCCGGGCGGCAACCCGATCTGTTGAAGCTCGGACAAACTCACATCGAAAGCCACGTCCACACTTCCAACGACCGGACTGCCGCTGCCACTGACCCGCAACGCGCGTCCCAGCAACTTGCCCTGTTCAGGTGGCGTGTTCGACGTCAACGTCACCAACGTGTTGCTGCCGACCATTTCCAACTTGATCCGCGTTTTCTCCGCGATGGCGCCCGCCTCAATAGACAGGCTCGCGTCGCCAATTGGATCCTGCACCTCAATCGTTCCGCCACCGGAGAACAAGCCCACGCTGCCGTCGCGAAAAATCTGCCGGCTCGGGGCAAACGTATTGCGCGTGCCGTTCTGATTCACGATGACAACCCGCAAGTCGTCGTTGACATCGCCTTCCAGAAAATTATCGAAGCTCCCATCCGGTTTGGACAACACGGTGGCCGTCGCGCCAGACGTGAGATTCTCCAAAATTACTGGCGAAGTCGGTTCCGCCATGCCGGAACCGCCCGTAAGTCGTACCAAACCATTGGTCGGTTCGTGGATTACTACTTCGGCCGCACGGCGCACCAATGCATCGTTCTCGGTGGCGAAAGCGAATTGATTCGCCCCTTCGAGCCGGCGACCCGTTGCGTCGGTCATATTGGTCGAGATGAGAATTGTGTGTTCCGTGTTTGCTGCAAGCGGATTGATCGGTAGCAGCGTCATCTCCGTACCCGCGAGGTTGAAAGAGAGCGTCGCTGCCACCGGTTGATTGCTGACGCTAAGCAGTTGAAGTCCGTTAAGCGCGGTGGCCGTGTTGATTGGTTTGTTGAATCGCACAATCACTGGTGTAACCCGCAACACGCCCCTCGCCCCGTTCGTCGGTGTTACCGAAACCACCTGCGGGCCGATGGCAAGGGTGGTGAGATCAGCTATCGCCGTGGTTTGGGCATTAGTGACGATGACACTGGCCTGGCCAGTGTCGCCGCTGGTAAGGTCCAACGTGGTCACATTCACGGTGCCGGTCGGGGACAACAGTTGATACGCACCGTTCCCTGCAGAGAAGGTCAGCCACGGAAATGATCGGATGGCGAGTCCGCCCACAGCTTGTCCGCTCCCGTTGCGGGCTAGGCCTGCAATCAGCGCTTGCCGGTCGCGTGCTTGCAGCAGGACGTATTGACCGGCGCTCGTCAGGCCGGGCAAACGGTCGCTTGTGGCGGGTTCGAGCGTCGCGAGGTTGCCCCGTGAGTCGCTGACCAATCGTTCACGCGGTTCGATGCCGTACAGGCCGTTCTCCATTCGCACGCGACCCAGTACGAACAACGCGTTGGTCGGCGTGCCGGCCAGTTGCACGCGCAAGTTCCGTCCCGCCTCCAATCCGTCCACCGCCAGTTCAAAAGCATCGACTACCGTGTAGTTCGTATCCACCAGTTCGAGAAAATTCGTCGGACTCAACCGGCGCAATTGCGCGGCGTGGGGTTTGCCGAAGTCCCCCAAGCCCGAGAGGATGCGCAATCCTTCGCGCGCGATTTGGCCGCCGTCAGGTTCGAGCACACTGCCGGTGAAGGCGCCGGGAGCGAGCACTTCCACGTGCACCGTGGCTTCGGTGAGTTCGTCCGGCCCGAAGAGCAACAGCGGGCGCAACGGAAATTGCGCGTGCAGCGTGGCGGGGTTCGTGTCGCCGGGCCGTTGGTAGCCGACGATAAAGTTGTCGTAGCGCGGCGGGAAGCGCCTGGTGCTGTCGTTCAGTTGATACGAATCAGTGACGTCGCAGTGCAGCAGCACGCCGCTGGGCAGCGCACCCGCAGTATGGGTCAAAAGCGCTTCGGCCTGGGCAGTCACCAGTTCGGGCGTGCGACTGGCGGCGCTGGTGGCCGGATTCACCGAGCCGCTGGCCAGGAGATTGGTGGAGTTCGGAAGCGTTGCACTGGCCGCGAGCAATGCCTGGCCAGGCTGCGGCGCGGGTGGCGCGGTGGGAATCTTGTCACCCGCGACCAGCGCATACGCGCCGTTGGCAGGCACCGACGATGTGAGGGAGTGCCCCGTCCCGGATAGAAATTGCACTACGTTCCATTGGAGGTTGTTCTCGTCCCATCGGACCAATGCAACCGCGTCGGCCGGCGTGATGGGCGAGCTGAAGTTGAACACGGCCGTGGCCGGCGCCAGAGGCGCAGGAGAAATCTCCAACCAGAAAGACTGCAACGGACTCCAGCCCAACGGCAGCAACGCCGGCAAGCTCTGGCCGGTCACAGGGGTGAACGTCGCGGTGGTGCCGGGCGCGACTGTCCCGGGCGCGAACTGAACTTGCACCGTGTTGTCCGCGCTGCCGAGCACCCCGCCGGCCAGCGGCGAGAGTGTGAAGAGGTTCTTGCTGCGTCGCGTCAGGCGCGGATGCGCCACGATTTGCACCGCGCCGGTTGTGAGATTTTGCATTCGCCAGACCGGCAGATGGTCCGGTGCGCTGAAGCGCCAGAAGTGGATGCCGGCGGTCTGACCGAGGGTTACGACTCCGAAGATGGGATCACTTTGCAGATTGGTTTGGCCCAGTGGACCAATTTCGGTGATGGACACGGAGGGTAGGAGTTGACCGGCTTCATTCAAGGTGCGCGTCACGGCCAGTGCCGCGCCGGGCGCCGGCGGGCCGCGCGCGTAAATCCGGTTGGTCAAACCGGGTGAGCCGCTCGTCACGCCCAGCGACAGCGTGAACGGTTGCGAAAGTTCACCCGGGTCCAGCGCGCCATCACCCACTTTCGCGCTCAAGTCGAAGTAAGGTTGCCCGCCATCCAACCCGTCTGGCTGCAAGGGCCCGCTCGTGTTCGTAAACCCGGCCACGTAATAAATCAGCGGCCCGCTGAACACCTGACTGCTCTTGTTCGAGAGCAACACCTCCACGTTCCACGTCCCCGCCGCCCGATTGAACCGCATCGAACGATAGTAAACGTCCACTTCCCCCGTGACTTCGACCAATTCAACCGTGACACCGTGCAGTTGAAAACTTTTCGCTTGAACTGCGGCTACGCAAACAAGGCTCAGGATGGACGCCAGGAGAAATTGAAACAGACGCGCTCGCATGTTGTTCTCGTAATTCAGAGCTTCGACCGTTGCCGCAGCCACACCAGCAATCCGCCGGCAACCAACAACACCCACGCGCTTGGCTCGGGAATGACCGCCGGGCGGTACCAGCCCAACGAAGCAGTGGAGTTGAGATTGTCGAACAGGTCAAAATGGACGTTGACGGTGCCGGTGAAGGTCGTCGGCAACGGCACCGTCACAGCAAAGGCCGATAGATTGGCCAGGACCGGCTGCAGACTCGGGAACGCCACCGGGTTGCGTACGATGAGATCGGGGGACATCACCACACCCCCCGGCGTGGACGGCGCCCAGACAATCCCGCTGGCGTCAGCGGTAAGCAGGACCAACGTGGTCATCATCGCCGCGTCCTGGATCGTGATCGTGAAGGAATCGAGAAACGCGCCTGGCGAAACCGTCTCATCCGTGCCGAACCCGAACTCGAACACGAGCGGAACGGGAACTGAACTGGAGGGGACCTGCAATTGTTGGGAAGCGGTCACCAATGGCATGCCACCGCCCGTATTGAGCACTGTCAAAGTTCCTTGGGCCGTCGCGATATGTGGCGCAAAAAGCAGGGCGGCAAGGATTACCGGCGGTTTCTTCACTGCTTGATTCAAATTGGATTCCGGCCCTCCTTCTGCAAGCGACGACCCAACGGATCGTGTCATAAAAGAGTGCTTGCTCTCTTCTTACGGAACGGCGGCAAGAACTTTCATTTTTTTTGTGGCAGAACCCGGTGAGTTGCGCCAGACCCGATGCAGAAGCTTTCGCAACGGGCCTTTACAGGTCGAGAACTTTTCGCATCCAGGCTGCGGCTTCGTCGGTGGGTGGTGCCCGGCGCACTTGCTCGCCCAGCTCCCAGAGTGCCGCCGGAGAAACGGACTCCACCGCGCCGTGTGAATCGAACCGCTGGCCGACGAGCGCTTCAGCCAAGGGGGCGAGCCAGGCCGGTGCCCGTTCAACAAAGGGCGGCAAAGGAAGAATGTGCGCGGTCCCGTCGAAACATGCCAGCAACACATGCCGTCCGTCCGGGCTGAACTCCGCGTGCATCACGGACCCGCCGAATTCCGCCGGTTCTCCCAAGGGGAAGCCATTTTGCAAAACCCACAGACGCGCCGCCGCGTCGCTGCCGCCGGTGATGGCCATCCGCCCGTCCGGGTGAATCGCACCGGCCCGCATGGAATTGCCGGTGTTGCGCGGCGCCCAAGGACTGCGCGGTGCCGCCAGCGGCGAGGACAGGGCTTTGCCGGTTTCCAAATCCCACAACTGGCCGGTCAGATCATCGGCCGTGGTGAGAACAGTTCGTGCGTCGGGACTCAACGATGCCGTGCGCACGACTTCGACATGGTTGAGCACAGCGTGCAGTTTTCCGTCGGGCAGGTGCCAGACGGTGGCGAAACGATCCGGCGAGCCAAGCGCAAGCCACGAGCCGTCGGCGCTAAAATCGCCACGCGTCACCACGCCGCCCGGGCTCTGGCGAGAGACCATCTCCTTGAGTTCCAGGATGCGTTCACCGGTGCGCGCGTCCCAAAGTTTCGGGTTGGCATACATTGGCCGCGTCACAATCATCCGGCCATCCGGGCTAAAGGCCGCCCAATAAACCGGACCCTTCTCGGGGAATTCAAACAACAATCCGCCAGTGTCCGCATCATAGGTGCGGACCGTTCCGTTTTCTCCGCAGGTCAACAGTTGAGCGCCATCCCCGCTGAATTCCACGTGGAAGAGATAGGCGCCCGCGCGCAGCGGCGGACTCAGTGGCTCGCCCGTCCTCGCGTCCCACAAACGCGCCGTGCCGTCCCAGGACGCGGTCGCCACCCGCCGACCGTCCGGACTGAAACACGCTGACCAGACCTTGTCACCATGTGCCAACGGTCGTGCCAGGCCTTGCCCCGTTCTAGCGTCCCAAATCCGGGCCGTACCGTCGTGCGACGCGGTGACCACGCGCCCGCCATCACGACTGAAACATGCGTATTGAACCGCTGCCGTATGTCTTAGCACGATGGGCTTAAGCCGGTTCGTTTTCACCTGCCACGCAATCAACTCACCACTGTGATCGAGTGTTGCGCACAGGTTATCGGTAAAACGAGGGCCCAGCGCCAGTTGTGAGGTCATGGGCAGCGGTTCGCACAAAAGTTGGCCGGTCTCGCCGTCATAAATTCCCACGAAGCGGGCGAACCGCGCGGCCACGCGGCTGCCCGCTGGATCCGGGAAACACTGGCCATCCAGTAACGCTCCACGCGCAGGCATTTTGACGATTTCACATTTGATTGGATCGAAAACCGCCAGGCCGAACGTGTTACCGCCCTGATAAAACTGCGAGGTCCCGGGACGAAATGCGCCCGGCTTGAAGCTGACGCTTACCTCTGGCCGGCTGGGAAGTTCGCGCCCGGTTTTCGCTTCCCAAAACTGTGTTCCGTCCTGGGTGCGCGTCATGACAACCTCTCCGTCGGGGCTGACCGCGAAACCCGCCGCCTGTTCGGGAATGCTGAGCTTCTGGTCGGTCAAGACTCCGTTCGCACAATCAAACATCCGAATGGTGCGCTCGCCTTCCGAAAAGACCAGACGCCGGCCTTCTGCAACAAACTCGGCGAAAGTCAGACGCGGGTTATCCACCGGGGGCGAAACGACCGTTCGGGTCTCGCCGGTGCGTAAATCCAGGAGTTGACCGCTCCGATCCGGGGCCGTCAGAAATGCCCGATGACCCTTGGCGTCCAGCCGCAGCGAACTCACGGGAGCAATATCACGCGCCAACATCCGACCGGTAAGATATTCGAAGAACCGTGCCCGCTGATCGCTGCTGACCAGCGCAATGATGCCGGCCTCCTCGGCGATGGCAAAACTCTGCGGCGTAAACGGCAAGGGCCAGGCGGAACGGTTCGTTCCCGAGAGCACATCGTAAACAATCAGGTTGGTGCCGGCCGAAAAAAGTGCCAGCAGCCGGTCATGGTCCCTGACCAGTATGGTTCTTGGCGCGATGTTTGTTCCGGCGTAAGCAAAAGGCCGGGAAGGCGCGCGCACCGGCAGCGCCCAGCGGCGGCGCTGCAAGGTCCACATCAGGCGCGCCGCGTCCGCCCAATTTTCCGGATTCGCCCGCACGCGCCGTGCTGCCAGCGCGATGGCCTCCGCCGTATTGCCGACGGCCAGGAGATCGTTGGCTTTTTGCGATTCAAGTGCTTCCACCGTGAGCAACGCAGCGCGCCTTGATTCGGCAATGCGGACGGCGGCCGTTGACAGCCCGGCAATGAGGGCGATCAGCAGTACCACCACTGCTCCAATCAGCGCGGCGGTGAAGCGGTGCCGCCGCGACCAGAGCCAGATCCGTTCAAGCACGAGTGTTTGCCGCGCAAGAATGGGTTCACCGGCGAGCCAGCGGCGCAAGTCATTCGCCAGTTCAAGTGCGCTGGCGTAGCGCCGGCCGGGTTCTTTCGCCAGGCACTTGAGACAAATGATCTCAAGGTCGCGCGGAACTGAAGCCAGGGTTCCGGGCGTTGCCGGGACCGTCACAGGACTGGCGCCATCGGCGCGGATTGCACGAGACGGCGGCGTTGCCTCCTCTTCCGAAATCTTCTTCAAGAGCGCCGGCACGCCGTCGGCCTCGAACGGCGGACGGCCTGCCAGCAATTCGTAGAGAATCGCACCCAGTGAATAGACATCACTGCTGGTGGTGGCCTCGCGCGCGGAGCGCATCGCAACCTCCGGAGCAACGTAATGGGGTGTGCCCAGGAAATCAACGGAGCGCGTCAGATCGCTGTCCTCGCCGATCACTTTGGCCAGCCCGAAATCGCTGACGTATGCGCGGCCATGTTCGTCAAAGAGAATGTTTCCAGGTTTGAGGTCGCGGTGCAGCACGCCATGTTCATGCGCGAAGTGAACGGCGTCGGCGAGCGTCGCCATCAGGCTGGCTATCCCGCGCCAGTCGCTTCTGTACCGTGCCTTCCGCTGCGCCAGCGTGCCGCCCGTGGCGAACTTCATCGTGAAGAACGGCATCCTGTCCTGCGCGCCCACCAAATACACCGGGAGAATGACCGGGTGATCCAAGGCCGCAATGGCGCGTGCCTCCAGGCGAAACCGCTCCCGCATTCCCGCCGAACCGAGTTGGTGTGGCAGCAGCATTTTGATCGCGACTTCCCGGGGCGGCTCAATCTGTCGGGCGCGATAAACAATCCCCATCCCACCGCGGGCGACTTCAGCCATCACCTCGTGTCCGGGAATGAAAAAGAACAATTTATTCGCCGGGGAGGGTTGCGATTCAACCGGGGACCATCCGCGATCTTCCAGCACCGAGCCGAGGAGACACGAGGCGCAAAAACCATCCTCCGCGAGCGGACGGCCGCACGTGTGGCATAACACGGGGGACTTCATACACACTTCTCACCGACTGCGCGCCTCAACTTTCAGGCGGACGCAAATCCGTACCTCGATCCATCAACACGCGGTACAAGTAGGCAATTTCTTCGTCTATCTCGTGCGGGGCGGAAACCGTGCCCGCAACTTCCGCGCATATACAGTCGCGAAACTGCCGGCGCATGCGGTGAACTTCGGAATTGAAAGCCGGCAAACTCATGGCTGCCTTGGCCGCGGCTATCTCGTACGGCGGCGGCGGGTTTCCCCCCGGAAGGTAAGAACGCATCACGCCAAACAATTCTCCCTTGCCCGAATCGCTGTAATCCTGCTGCACTCGCTCCAAGGCCGCTCGCACGATGGTGACCGCCCACGCGCGGTCGAATTCCGCCACATCATTCGCGGCCGCGGGCACGATTACCCCTTCACCATCCACCGCCACGTGCGTGTGTTCTCCACCCCGCTTTTTGGCCAGTCGCCGCGCCCGTTCGTGGGAAAGAAAATTCGTCAGCGCACCCAGGAGGAACGAGCGGAACTTTCCCCGCAACGGATCGGGTTTGCGGAGCGCGGAGTGCTCCATCAAATGAATCAGGAATTCTTGCGTCAAATCCGCCGCCTCGGCTTCGCCGTACCCACGTAGCAAGATAAACCGTTGCAGCGGCGTCCAGTAACGATGGCACAAATCGCTCAGGGCAGCCTGCGCCTCGGTTTCGCCGTTTACCGAAGCTCGAGCCAGCAGGCTCCAGTGAGTGGTGGGAAAATACATGCTTCGTTTCAGTGCATCGCGGAACCACTCGGCCAGACCGTCGCGCCGGGAAACGCTGGATTGCGTCAAATCGCCCGCCACGGTTTCGGAACTGGGGAGCGCTTTACCGGGGGATTCACATTTTGCAGTCTCAATCCTGGATCCGCGAACGCAGGGCACCTCATCAATTACTCCGCACCGACGTTCGATCTCCTCGCGGACCACTGCTCTATCCACGTTCCCCCGATGGATTCGAGGCTTTCACAAGCACTGTAGGGGCGCAAGAACTTTCCCACATCCCGCTCTTTCCCTCGGCTCTCGCATCCGAATTCCACGTTGTCTTCGCCAGGTGAAGTTACAAAAAGCAGCCGCTTGGCGATACAAGTCTGCCTTGGCCGTCAAAGAAGTGAGATGTGAAAGTCGGTTTGGAATCACGTGGGTCGCATCAAACTTGCCTCGCGCCGGCAATTTGCAAGTTCACTGCCGGTTCGCTACCCCCTTATGCCAAACATCGTGATGCGCCTTACTCCTTGGCCGAAACAATACAACGGATCTTGCGACACGACCATGGTGAGCAACGTTGCGTCCGCGCCTCCGCTGACGAGATTGCCGGCCGTCACGCCGCGCGGCTGGTGCGCCCCTGAATGGG
>CAZCZP010000035.1:8244-14312 GCA_964502895.1 uncultured Bifidobacteriaceae bacterium | reverse complement strand
ACGGGCTGGACGACTGAAACGGTTGGCGGTGGCGGCGCGGTTGGTGCAGCGTTGTTCCCGCAACCCGTCAGCAGCAAGCTGAGCACGAACACGGCGAGCGTGCGAATCACACTTGTATTGATAGAACACAGGAAGCGAGGGATGCGGAGATGTAGCGCAGGCTTTCCAGCCTGCGGGTCCGGGCGACTTTCCAGTCGCCAGTTCCGCTCGTTGCAGAGACGCGGGACAGGAATGCCCCGCGAACCGCAGACAAGAATGTCTGCGCTACGGTGCGGTTCGAGGAATCGTCAGCTGTGTTCATGATGTAAAAGTCCAAGCTCACTCTTTTGCGTGTTCATACGGTGGATCATTCAGACGTTCAAAACGCAAAGCAGTCGCAACCCAGGTCGAAGAATCCGGCGTAGCGGTTTCGGGCCGCTTCGATGCCGGCCAAGAGCTGATGCGCCGAGTGGTCGCAACCGTGATGATGACACTTGGCGTCGTGCTGATGTTGCGGCATCGGCACTCCGGCGCGCGCGGCTTTGCGAACATCCAGCGGTGCGCCGTAGCCGCCAAAGACGTTGATCGGCGACCACTCGGGCAGCACGGGAATCGGCGCCGGGGCGTGCGGGGTGAATTCCTCCGTCGCATGAACCACTTTGCCGCCGACGATGGTGAGCACGGATTCGAGGCCTTTGATTTCTTCCTCCGGCACGGCGAAATAATCGTCAGTGAGCACGACCAGATCGCCGAGTTGACCGGGTGCTAGCGTGCCTTTCTTTCCGCTCTCGCTCGAAAACCAACTGCTGCCCTGCGTGTAGAGTCTCAGTGCTTGCTCCCGGCTGAGGCAGTTCTTGTTTGAATACATCGAAGCACCGCCGACGGTCTTGCCGGTGGTGAGCCAGTAGAGCGACACCCAGGGATTGTAACTCGCCACGCGCGTTGCATCCGTGCCCGCACCAACCGGCACGCCGAGTTCGAGCATCTTGCGCACAGGCGGCGTGCGTTCGGCAGCCTGTTTGCCGTAGCGCTCCATGAAGTATTCGCCCTGGTATGCCATGCGATGTTGAATCGCGATGCCGCCACCAAGCGCCCTGACGCGTTCCAGGTTGCGGTCGGAAATGGTTTCGCAGTGATCGAAGAACCAGTTCAGCCCCTTGAACGGAACTTCGCGGTTCACTTCCTCGAAGACGTTCAGGAAACGCGTGATGCTTTCGTCGTAAGTCGCGTGCAACCGGAACGGCCACTTGTTTGCGGCCAGCAACGAGACGACTTCCTTTAATTCGCCTTCGAGCGATGGATTCAAGTCGGGTCGAGGCTCAAGGAAGTCCTCGAAGTCGGCGGCGCTGAACACGAGCATCTCGCCCGCGCCGTTGCAGCGAAAGAAATCGTCGCCTCGGCCTGGACCGGTCATCTTGATCCAGCGTGCGAAGTCCTCCTTCTCGTGCCTGGGCTTTTGCGTGAAAAGATTGTAGGCGATGCGCAACGTGAGTTCGCCTCGCTTGTGCAACTCGTCAATGATCGCGTAGTCCTCCGGGTAATTCTGAAATCCACCGCCCGCGTCAATGATGCTCGTGAGCCCGAGCCGGTTCAGTTCGCGCATGAAATGGCGCGTGGAATTCAACTGATGCTCCGGCGGCAGCTTCGGTCCTTTGGCGAGTGTGGCGTAGAGGATTGTCGCGTTCGGTCGCGCGATGAGCAGGCCGGTGGGATTGCCCGAATGATCGCGCTGGATTTCGCCGCCGGGCGGATTCGGTGTGTCCTTGGTGTAACCCACGGCGCGCAACGCAGCCTGGTTCAGCAGGGCGCGACAATACAGATGCAGAATGAACACCGGTGTGTCGGGAGCGGCCGCGTTCAGTTCGTCCAGCGTCGGCATGCGGCGTTCGGCGAATTGAAATTCGCTCCAGCCGCCGACCACGCGCACCCATTGGCCAGGCGGCGTCCGTTGCGCCTGCTCGCGCAGCATCCGCAAACCATCGGCCAGCGAAGGGACTCCGTCCCAGCGCAGCTCCATGTTGTAGTTCAAGCCACCGCGAATGACGTGCAGATGCGAGTCGTTGAGGCCGGGAATGACACGCCGGCCTTTGAGGTCAATCACCCTGGTGTTTGGGCCGCGTTCGTATTCTTCTGCTTCATCCACGCCCACGACGCGGCCATCCTTCACAGCGATGTTTTTGGCGTCGGGATACTTCGGATCGAGCGTCGTAATGCGGCCGTTGTGGAGAATCAGATCTGGAACAATGTTTGAACTCATGGGATTCATTTCTTTTCGACTGCATGCAGCCAATTGTTAAGCGCGCGCGTCACGAGAGGCATCACGACCCACGTCAGCAGGACCACGACGCAGGCGTTGAACACGGCATTGCGCAGGACGAAATGCCAGTCGCGGATCACCGGACCGAGCGCGAGATTCAACAGCATCGCGAGCGGAAACACGCCGCAGAAGGTGGCGAGCGCCATCTTCCAGCGAGGCGGCGGCGCGTGCGGTGACCGAAACCACGCCTCCAGTCCGTGCAGCGGACGCAGCGTCCAGGAATTGGTTTCCGTCAGGGGCACGCACTTCTGCTCCCATGCCTTGAAGATCGGCGACGCGTAAAAGTCGTCGCGCTCCTTCTCGCTGGCGAAGGAGCGCAGAATACCAAACTCGCGCGAGTCCGAACCGGGCGGCGGCACGATCATGGTCGCGCCCAGGACGCCACCGTGACCGAACGATGTCTGGAAAAACTCACGCAGCGCGGCCTGAAAATCCGCCTCGCGACCCGGCTTGACGCGACGTGTGATGGCGACGTGGATGGCCATGGTGAAGTAGTTCGGCGGAGCGCGGCTGTGTCGAAGACCAGCCGCAGAACGTTCTCACGCGGCTGCGGCTGGCCCTGTGGGCACAGCCGCGCTCCGTTGCAATTCAGTGTCCGCCCTTCTTGGGCACGACCTGCGGCTTCTTCGCGGATTGCGGCGCTTTGTGAACCATCGTGTAGGCGTATTCGACGCCCGCGCCGTAGGCGCCGCCCTGCGCTTTGATGAGGGTCATGAGATTGTTGTAATGCTCGCGCTTGGCCCAGTCGCGTTGCCATTCGAGCAACGCCGCAATCGTCGTGAGGCGGATTGCGCCTGCCTGTACCATCCGCGACAGCGCCGCTTCCTGCGCCATCTGTGACGTTGCGCCGCAGCAATCTTCGACGACATAGATGTTGTAACCGGCGGCGATCATCTCGATGGTCGGCCAGGTGACGCACACTTCTGTCCACAGGCCGGTCATGATGATGTTCTTGCGCCCCGTAGCTTCGATGGCCTTGCGAAAGCCGGCGTCGTCCCACGAATTCATCGACGTGCGTTCCACGACGGCTTGACCCGGAAACACATCGAGCAATTGGGGCCAGACGTAACCGCTGAAGGATTCGGTTTCCACCGACGTGATCACAGCGGGAATCTTGAATTCCTTCGCGACCTTGGCGAGGAGCGTGACGTTGTTGATGAGTGTGGCGCGGTCAATGTTGGCCACGCCGAAAGTCATCTGCGGTTGGTGGTCAATGAAGACGACTGCGCTGTCTTCCGGGGTATAGAGTTTGTGATAGTTTGGCATAGTATTCTTTGATTTGTGTTTATTTGGTTTCGATGTTTGGGAAAACGCCTTCGATGAGTTTTCCATCGGCGCTGGGCGAACGACCGCTCCTGCGCAGTCGCAAGACTTGCAACGTCGCCCCGATGAGAAACAAGAGGAACAACACGCCGGTCGCGGCCTGCAATTCCGGGCCGTCGCGGTCCTTGATCAGCGGCGAACTCACCGGCAATCGCGTGGTCGTCTCCACGACGGTCGGAATCCAGTGGAAGAAAAACGTCGCCGAATAGCTGACGACTTCCACATAGCGCGAGATTCGACCGAACTTGCCTTTGCCCGCCAGCGCCGCGATGACCAGCACCACCAGCGTGATGATGCCCAGCGCGTGCGGCTTGCCGAAGCCGCCGTGTTGCATGATGGGAAAACCGGTCAGGCAGGTGAGCACCGTAGTCCAGATGTAGAGTTTTCCCACGACGTTGCGCGGCGAGATTTCCCGGTCGCGAACGAGTGCGAAGATTCCCGCGCCCAGGGCAACCAGACTGATTGCTGTGTGAACGATGCCGAGTGGAGTCAGGCCAGTCATGGGATTCTCCTTGATGAATCAACGCGAGCCGCCCGCGATGATCAGGGTTTCGCCGGTGATCCACGACGATTCCGGCGAGGCGAGAAACACCACCGCGCCCGCGATGTCCACCGGCTTGCCCAATCGCCCGAGCGGCGTCAGCGCCAGCACCTGCTTTTGCATCTCGCTCTCCTCGATGCCCGCCGCGTGCGTTCCCTCCGTCTCGACCATGCCGGGCCGGACGGCGTTGACGCGGATTTGGCGCGGGCCGAGTTCGGTCGCGAGCGAGCGCGTGATGGCATCCACCGCGCCCTTCGTGCCGCTGTAAACCGCCGCGTTCGGAAAGGCCAGCGTGCTCACGATGGAACTGAGATTGACGATGCTGCCGCCGGCGGAATCGAACAGTCGGGCCGCGGCTTGCGAACACAGGATGAGCCCAAGCACATTCAAGTTGAATTGCTTGTGGAAATGATCCGCCGTGATGCTGTCCAACGGGGAGAATTCGTAGATGCCCGCGTTGTTCACGAGAATATCGAGCCGGCCAAACGCCTTCTTCGTCTCAGCGAACAACCGATCAATATCCGCCTGCTTCGCGACGTCCGCTTGCACCGCGACGGCTTTGCCGCCTGCGCTGGTGATTGCGGCAACGACCTTGTCCGCGCCGGCTTTGCTGGAGGCGTAATTGACGACGACCGCCGCGCCTTCCGCAGCGAGGTGTTTGGCAATGGCCGCGCCGATGCCCTTGGACGCGCCTGTGACGACCGCGACTTTGCCCGTCAGTTTATTTGAATGGTTCGTGCTCATAATTTTCGTTCGCTGATCTGTTTAAATGTTGACCGACTGCGAACACTTCTAACTCGGTTTATCCGTTTCGCCCAATACCGTGTTGTTTCAGTCACCATGCCTTTCAGGCATCATGAATCGGAGCGCGACTGTGCTGAAAGCCAGTCGCAGCGCCCGCCAAACTGCTGCGGCTGGTCTGTGACACGGCTGCGCCCCTGCTCTGAAGCCCTGCTTCCGGAACGCGGCGCTCACGCCGCGCTGCCGTTCACGATTTCGCGAAGTCCAACAGGTCCTGATTGAGCTGCTCCTTGCTCGTGTCGCCGAGGCTGTGCGAACCGCCGGGGTAAATCTTGAGCACGGAATTCTTCACCAGCTTGGCGGACAATCTTGCCGACGCATCAATCGGCACGATCTGATCGTCGTCGCCGTGAACGATGAGCGTGGGCACGTCGAATTTCTTGAGGTCCTCGGTGAAGTCGGTTTCGGAAAACGCCTTGATGCAGTCATAGCCGTTTTTGTGACCGCACATCATGCCCTGCATCCACCACGACTGAATCAAGCCTTGCGAAACCTTTGCGCCGGGCCGGTTGAAATTGAAGAACGGTCCGCTGGCGACGTTCAGGAAGAACTGCGAACGATCTTCGAGATAGGCTTTGCGGAATCCGTCGAACACCTCGATGGGCAACCCGCCCGGATTATTCTTGGTCTTGAGCATGATCGGAGGCACGGCGCCCATCAGCACCGCCTTGGAAACGCGTTTCGTTCCGTGCCGACCGATGAACCGCGCCACTTCGCCACCACCGGTCGAGTGCCCGACCATCATCGCTTTCTTTAAGTCGAGCGTCTCGAACAACTCCGCAAGGTCGTCCGCGTATTGGTCCATGTGATTACCATCCCACGGCTGACTGGAACGTCCGTGCCCGCGCCGGTCGTGCGCGATGCAGCGAAAGCCTTGCGAGGCGAGGAAGAACATCTGGGATTCCCACGCGTCCGCCGAAAGCGGCCAGCCGTGGCTGAAGGTGATGACCGGGCCGTTCTTCGGACCCCAGTCTTTGTAATAGATTTGCGTTCCGTCTTTGGTAGTAATCGTGTTCATGGATTTGTTTGCTTTCGTGTTTGTCCCGGTTTTCTCCCGGGAAATTGCTCCCCGTGCGGTTATTGGCAGACCGATTGCGACTGTCGTGC
>CAZCZP010000035.1:0-8144 GCA_964502895.1 uncultured Bifidobacteriaceae bacterium | reverse complement strand
TCCCGGGAAATTGCTCCCCGTGCGGTTATTGGCAGACCGATTGCGACTGTCGTGCCGGCGGACTTGATGAGGAACTTCCGCCGGGTTGTGGACGATGCTGCCGAGTTCGCCGCAATGTCTCTCGAAGTCTGCACGGCGTCATTTCTGGCTTGTCGAGTTCGGGTCACAATATCCACTACGCCGTCGGAGAGAAACCTGAAAATGAATGGGCTTGGAAATTGTGAGCAGGGACTCCACGCCTCCAAACCGGTTCGAGAAATTGGACGAGGGACGGAAGATTTCTTCCATCAAAGCAGGGCTCTGGATATTGGCGGTAATCGGACGCACCAGGCGCAAGGGCCAAGACTCAGGGAGTCTCAGTAACCGTCGTCACTTGATCCACCTTGATGTCGGCCACTTTCTGAATCGTTCCGCCCGGCCATTTGATTTCCACTTCGTCCGGTTTGGCGGCGTTGCCGAGTCCGATGGTGACGGGCAGTTCTGATTGCGAAAGGTAACTGCGCGTGGGCATGACCTGTCGCGCCAAAGTTTGTCCGCCGACGCGCACTGTGATCCACGCGCCGATGGCGCTGCGGTTGCTTTTCGTGCCAACGAGCTTTAGGCGAAGCCAATGGTGGTTCAGCTTCTGGTCGTTGCGCAGGAGCAACGGCGCGCCGCCGGTTTGCGTGAGCACCACGTCCAAATCGCCGTCGGCGTCAATGTCCGCGAACGACGCGCCGCGTCCCACGATGGGTTTGAACAAATCACTGCCGGCCTTTTCCGGTGGGACCGCGACGAAGCTTCCGCCACTCTTGTCGCCCGCGTTCCAGAACAACTGCGCCGGTTGTCTGTAAGCCTGGCTCTTTTGGATTTTGGCAATCTCTTCCTCCAGGTGCCCGTTGGCGGTGAGCAGGTCGAGCCGGCCATCCAAATCGTAGTCGAAGAAAAACAAGCCAAACTTGAGCAGCAACCGGCTCGCCGGGCCGACGCCTTCGGTGATGGCTTCGTCGGAAAAACTCGTGGGCGAGTTTTGCTGGACGTAAAGCGCGGTCATTTCGTTGGCGAAATTGCCGATGGCGATGCCGAGCTTGCCGTCGTTGCGGTAGCAGGCGGTGTCAATGCCCATCGCGCCGCGTGTGTTGCCATAGCTGTCGAAGGCGACACCGGACTGGGCACCGATTTCCCGGAACGTGCTCCCGCCCGCGCGGGACTGGTTCATGAAAACGAAATTCGGAACGGTGTCGTTGGCCACGACGAGATCAATCCAGCCGTCGCGGTCAATGTCCACGGGCGCGACACCAAGGGTTTTGGAGGCGGCCACACCGGTGGCGGGATTCTTCACTTGCAAACCGCTTTGGGTCGAAACTTCAATGAACTTGCCATTGCCCGCGTTGTGATAGAGGCGCGAAAATGCCCCGGCAAAATTCATCGGTTGACCGTAGGCGCGCGTGCGTCCATCAATCCTGAAGCCAACCTCGGCGTCAATCTCCCGCGACCACTTGACATAATTCCCGACATAGAGATCGAGCCGGCCATCATTGTCGTAATCAAAAAACGCGGCGCACGAGCTCCAGTCGTTGGTCGCACCGCCGACGCCGGCTTCGGTTGTCATGTTGCGGAACTTGCCCTGTCCTTCGTTGCGGAAAAGAAAGTTGCCGCCGACCGCCGTGATGAACACGTCGTCGCGTCCGTCGTTGTCGTAGTCGCCGATGGCCGTGCCCATGCCATAGAAAGCCACGTCCAAGCCCGAACCTTTGGTGACATCGCTGAAATGACCGCGCCCGTCATTGCGATAGAGCGCCGGCGTGGTGGGTTGTTTTCCTTCGGGCACCGACCAGGGCCAATAAGTGGAATTGACGAAGAGCAAATCCTGGTGGCCGTCGGTGTCGAAATCGAAAAACGCCACGCCGCCGCCCATCGTTTCGGGAAGCAGCTTTTCGCCGTAAGCGCCGTTGTTGTGAACAAAGGTGATGCCGGTTTCCCTTGTGACGTCGGTGAACTTCGCCGCGGGGATTTCCGCCTGCGGACGTTCGGGCGAAACGGGGGCGGCGAGCTTTGTGATTTGCGGTGGCGGCGGCGCGGGCTTGCGTTTAAGCACCAGCACCGTGCCCGCAAACAGCGCGCCGATGATAACGAGAATGAAGAGCGACCAGCGGACGGCTTTGCCGATGATGGTGTCATCGGCGTGGGCCAACTCCTCGTCGTCGTGGTCAGGTTTGAATGGTTCGTTCCTCATGAGCGGGTGCGGGTGCGTGTTGATGGGGTTCAGATGCGGGTGAAGAATTCCCCCTGAACTTCGTGGTAGCGGGCGTGAGTCCGCTCCATTTGAAAACGGCATGGAGTAAGAGCCGACTCGCGTCGGCTGTCACAATTGAGCGTGAGGCGCTCGCTCGATTGAGTTTTCACGGGTTGGCTGTGGCAACATTCCGGGCCGCGCCATCCAATTCCGGTGCGCCGGGGCGCTGCAACGGATAGATCACCGTGGCTTGCGCGGCGTGGTTGGCGGCGGGATCGGCGCGGCGCGCAGCGGTCACGGCGGCGTCTTGCGCGTTGTAGTCAGGCAAATACTTCTGGTGTTCGCGCCGATGGTGAGCCGCCATCGTTTCGTCGCCGAGTTGCGCGTAAATGAGCGACAAGGTGTAGTGGGCCGTGAGATTCTCCAGATCCAACGTCAGGGTTCGCTGAAAGGTTGCGGCGGCCAGGATCAGGAATTCCTTCTGTCGCGCCGGATCGCCGCGCTCCATTTTGGAACGCTCATAGTAAGTCTGGCCGAGTTCGTTGATGACTTCGTAATCCTTGCTGAAATCAAATCCGCGCTTGTCGAGTTCAGGGTAACGGTCTTCGAGGATGCTGCGGAACTCGGTGATGGCTTTGTCGAGGAAACCGTTTTGCTTGTTCACCAGGCCGCTGAACCACGCGACGATCCAGCGCGGCGCGGGCGGATCGAATTCCGCGGCGCGTTGCAGGGCTTGAACCGTGTCCTCCAAGCGGCCTTCCTTGAAATAAACGCGCGCGAGGTTCACGGGGCCGTCGGCGCGACCCAGCTTCTCCACCTGCTCAAATGCTTCCGTGGCCTGGATCAACTGGCCTTTCTCCGCGCCGACGTTGCCCTCGAGGAACAGGCCGATGCCGTAGTCGTTCCAGCGTTGCCACACGGGGATGTTGGAAGTCTGCGCGTTGATGGCGGCCAGTTGCGCGGCCTCCACGTTCACGCCTTCGATGGGGAAGGTGATTTTGTCCGCGGCGATGGTGGTGATCGGCAGATCGTTGGTTACGGTAAATGGCGCGCCTTTGGTGTAGTTCGTGTCGAACACGTAGTTCATGTAGATCGTGTCGAACTTGCGGTACTGCAGCTTCACCTCGACGGTGAGCGGGCCGCTCTGATTTTCCGGCACGACGAATTCGTAATGCACGGCCTGCCCTGCGCCCGGCGGAATCTGATGGTTGTAAAGCGGTGTGAAGATGTCCTGCGGATTCCGGCGGTCAACCCGGTTGCCGTAACGGTCCAGCATATAGACGTTCACGAAGTGCGACCACGGGTCAACTTCCTGGTGCGGGCCGAGTCCGCCGTTGCGGCCAATCGTTTTGTTGCCGCTCGTCACTTTCGTATCCACCCAAACCTCGTTCGAGTCCACCGTGCCTTGGGTGAACGGATGGCCAAGCTTGAGCGTGCGCAGGACGACTTCGAGCAAGTAGCGCTGGCCGCGTTTGAGCGCGGGCACTTTGGGCCGCAGCGGCGCGATGAGCTTGTCGTCAATCGAACCGCCCTCCTTGAGGCCGAAGATGTCCACGCGCAACGTGCCTTTGAGAAACTCCTGGTGCGCCTTGACGGTGTTGGTGTCGCCGCGGATGTGCGCCACGCCGGTGTTGGCCGCCGGAAACAGATGGCTGTGGATGAAACGCGCCGAAGTATTCGTAGGATTGAAAAAGTTTGCGCCGAAATCCTTCGACTCCTGCAACGGCATGTGGCAGCCGGCGCAGTTCTGGACAGCCTGTTCCGGGTAGTAGAAGCTGCGCGCGCCGTGGCCGGACACGCCGCTGAGGAGGTAGGTGTCGTAATGATTCTGGCCGCGCAGGAACTCTTTGTATTTGTTCAACTCCTGCGGGAGGCTGACTTTGTGGCACGTCGAGCAGAACTCTTCGGTGCGCATGAACGGTTTCAGGAACGTCTTTTTGTGGAACTCCGGCTTGGCTTTGACGAGTTGCTGGTTGAGGTACTGCAAAACACGATTGCTGCTGTAGGCGAACGGATAATGAATCGGCTCGTCGATCGTGTAATCCGCGTTGCCCTTCGTGCTGTTGACGTGCGTGATGGCGTGGCAGGCGGTGCAGGTGATGCCGGCCTGTGACGTGGGATGGTTCACGTCGTCGAAGTTGGGATCGTCGAACGCGCCGCTGAAGAACGGGACAACATCGTGGCAGCCGGCGCACCAGCGCGAGGCCTTCACATTGCCATCGCGTTTGAGCGCGACCTGCCGGGTCTCGCGCACGCTGAACAGATACGGCTTGTTGTTGAACGAACTGAACCGATGGGAACTGTGAAACCAGCCCTGGTAGGCGTCCTCGTGACACTTCAGGCAATAGTCGTCCATCATCAGGGTTTTGGCGGGAATGAAATTCCCCGAAGCTGTGCGGGCCAACGAAGGCTCGAAATATTTTTTGCCTTCCACCGAGCCGATCGGGCTTTTCTTCGGATGCGCCGAGTGCAATGCGATCATTCCGATGACGATGACCCCGACCGCCGCGCCCCAGCGCAGGCCGAGTTGCCATTTGATGCGCGGTCCTGCGAGCCGGTGCAGAACGTAAAGCCACACGGCCAGAATCGGCGTGATGACGTGCGCCCAATAGGCCACCGACCGCGCGTTGGGATTCTTCAGGCCAACATTCTTGAACTGGAAAATGTCCACGCGCATCAACAACAGACCGGTGATCAACACGACAAGGCTGGTTGCAAACAGCAAGTAGCCGACCGAGACCGCGCGGCGATTCGTCCGGTTGTGCGAATTCTTGATATGGATGATTCCGAAGATGACGATGGGCAGAACGATCAAGAGTCCAAGGCCGAGGTGCGTGCCGAACATCACCATGTAAAACCAGTTCTGGTAAGTGGAGTTGGGATCGGCCTTGAGCCATTCCAGATAAGTGATGGCGCTGAGATAGACGGAGTTGGCCGCGAGAACGGCGACCAGCGCGAAGATGAAGTAGAGCAGCACGCGCAGGCGCGGGCCGATGGCGCGCACGTATTTTTGTTTCACGGGCCCGCTGGGCGGGGTTGCTACAGGGCCATTCATTGGTCGAGTTGCCGGCGCAACAGTTGAATGTCAACGTCGCCCGGAGTCTTTGGCCGTCGGCGCTCAGGGAAAGTAGAACTGCAGGTTTCCATTATCTGTCTCTTTAACGGGGTCGTAACCGACGAGTGTTGTCACAACACGGACATCGTTGAGTTGCTGCACGGAGCCATCGCTCAACGCAACCATTCCAACGTTCGCGCCATGGCAGATGTCTCTTCGCCATCTGGCGGTGGCGGCTCCGGTATTTGGCGAGGTCAGGATGAAACAATTGATGTTGTCCGGCAGACCGGTGAAATCGAAACCGACCAGATTCCGGTCAATTGCCAGGAAAATGCGGGGCCGCTTTTCATCCGCTTCGTTGCAAAGTGCGTAACTGACGTTGGTCAGCGAAACGGTCGCGAAGTTCGTTGCCCAAACGCGGCGCACATCGTTCGGACAGAGCAGGATTCTTGTCGAAGCGAGTTCGTTCGACACGACGGAAAACTGGAGGTTGACCTTGGCGTTGCCAGTCCCATTTGGTTTTCCGCCGCCGAGGGCTTGGTCCACTTTCCACGGGAGTTTCCCGTCGTTATCATCGGCCCACAGCCGCATGGCCAGCCCGACCTGTTTGAGGTTGTTCGCACACGTAGTTCTCTGGGCCTTGTTTTTCGCCCGGCTGAGAGCAGGCAACAACATTCCGGCCAGGATCGCGATGATCGCGATGACCACCAGTAATTCGATCAAAGTAAAGGCATGTGCCGTCGCGCGAAACGATTTCATGCAGCTTTCACTTGTATCCGCAATCAACTCAAGGAGCAAGCGAAGTGGATACACGGAAGAACTTCTGGCCTTCGCTCAGCGAGTTTGTGCTGGCCACTGAAGCCTCGAACGCCAACTGGCCCGGTTGCCCGCCGTTGCTGTAAGGCCCTCCCGCGTTCGCGGAGGTGTGAACTTTGTAATAGAGTCCCCGCACCGCATTGAAACGAAGCTCCATATTGCTGGCATCGAGTTGTCGTGTCGTGAGTTGAACCTCGGAATTGATTACGGAGCCATCGAAGAATTTCTTCGCGAGCGCCCACACGTTCGTGCCAGCCTGCGAGCCGACGCGACGTCCCGGCAAATCGTCCGCCGGCGGATGGATTCCGCCCCAGATGCGCGAGAGGCCCACCTGGTCGGCGGCATCGTAATAGGATGCCCATTGCAGCGTGACGGGTTGCGTCGGACCGAGCTCGTTCACGAGAGTGGGGAGCGTGAAGGTGCCGAGACCATGCGGAAACCACTTGGAGCCGGTGAAAGCCGTCATCGCTTCGGCGGCGGAACGACTGAAAGTGCTGTGGCCGGATATGTATCCGGGGAAGGCCGGAGTCACGAAGGTCTTTTTCTGGTAAGTCATCCATGACTCAGCATGAACCCAGCGGACTCCACTGGTTTCGGTGTCGGGAAATTCGGGCTGACCAGGCCAGCAAAAGACCGCGATCTTGCCGGGCGTGAGCCCGGCGTGACGGCCGGAATCAACCGTGGCTTGGGTGACGAGTTCAATCAAATTCGTCACCAGCGGCAAGCCGTTGGTGTGGTAGGACGGCAGGCCGGGATCGCTGGATTGACCGAGGCCGCCGCAATGACGGATGGCGCTGATCGGCCGCCAGCCATTGTAGTAACGCTTTACGCTCCAAGCCGCGCAAGCTGCGTCGTGCAAAGCCGCGTTCAAGGTGAAGTAAAGTTTGATGTCCCATTCCAAACGATCCACCACGGGGCCGGTCCCGCCAATTCGGAAGGGAATCAGGTCGTCGGCCATGTCATCGGAAACATGATTCGCAATCGAATTCCAGTGGCCGGGTGGCGTTTCGGAGGAGGGTCCATCCGCCCAGAATTCCGTGAGCGCGCGGGTGTAGTCCCCGCGCAGGACCACGTTGGGAGTATAGGGCAGGCCGGTAACGGGGTTGGTGGTGTAACCAGTGCCATCATTTGCCCCCAAGGTGTTATTGCCAAAGCTTGCGGGCGAAATGTCAACCGTCACACCGTCTTCAGTCGTCAACTGGCTGCTGGCACGAATAACCGCGACCAGGTTTGTCAGAAATTCCGCATGCGTCGCCGTGCCTAGGAACGGAGGCGGACCCGGATCAATCCAGGGTTTGTTCTCGTCAATTCGACTTAGCGCGAAGGGACGCACCCAGAGCCATTGATTCCCCGCGTAACCTTGGAGGGGAGGTTGGGGAAAGCCGTTTTGATCAATGGAATTGGTGACGTACAACCGTTGCCAGATATTGACATCCACCAGGGTGTTGGTTCCGTCAAAGGTGGTGCCCGGGAAAGCTGGATTCATCTGCCCGTTCAGAAACGCATACCGGCGGGGATGGCCCGAAGGATAATCCGGATAGACTGGACCGGGGGGATTGGCAGTGGGATATGGCACGCCGTTAGTTTGGCGCGAACCATCATTGATGAACCACGCGGAAACCGCGTCGTAAATGCTGTTGCCGACGCCGGCCGGTGTGGACGTGTCGCGTGAAACATTGTTCGTGTCATAACCCAGGGCCGCCATGAACGCGGGGTTTGCGTACGACTGATTGGTGGCCGTCCGCGAGTATGCATGCCGCTCCAGCATCATGCGATACATGGCGTAACTGATCGCCTCGCGCCGCGCCGCGGCCACGTCCGGCGCAGTATGTTTCCCGCGATAGATGAAACCTATCGCATTCGTATCGTAAGCCGCCCAGGCGTCGTACATGCACACCGAGAAGGTGAACAGATTCCTCGCATGAACCGGAGGATGCGGCGTGTCCATCCGGATGCCCTCCAGGATCCGCTCATTCCAGTTCCGCGCGATGGAGTAATTGGTCTTGGGGACGTACCAATTGATTTGCGCGCCAGAATCAAAGGAGACTAAAAGTGCGG
>CAZCZP010000034.1:8189-23247 GCA_964502895.1 uncultured Bifidobacteriaceae bacterium | reverse complement strand
CCTGATCAGCATCGCCTACGACGACTCTAACCTCCTCCACCTCTGGAGAAATGACGGGAATCGGAAAACGCCATTGGTCATGGAATCGGCGGCTGCGGCTGGCTCGACGACTCTGCAAATTGTCTTCAGCAAACCTCTTGACCAAACTTCGGCTCAATTGTCGGGCAACTACAATATCAACAAGGGAGTGGTCGTGACTTGGGCACTTCTCGGACCGGACGCACGCACTGTAACGCTGATTACGTCCCCGCTGCATGGAGGCACATATACGCTCGCCATGGAGAACATAGCCGGGCGGGATGACCCGCTTGACCGAATTTCCGCAACCCAAACCAACTTTAATTTCGCGCCAGCCTCGACTCCGATAACCTTCGACTCCGCGGCAAGCGCCCGCGATTTAGACGGCAACAACGGCGCAAACCTGACGCTCGCGCAAGGGAACCTTACCAATGGTTACATTGTGGTCGGAGTCTCGATGTGGGACGCGGTTTCTGACGTTTCGATTTCCGCCGCAAGTTACGACGGCGTGCCCATGACGTTTCTGGGTACGGCCCAGAGTGCAAATGCGTTTGCCGAAGTGTATTTGTTCGGTCTGGCAGTCGGCGACAAAGCGGCAGGCAACTACACCGTGTCAGTTTCCGCTTCGGCCAACGCTGAACAAATAGTTTTTGGCGCCAGCGCGTTTTCCGGGGTCCATCAAGCGACGTCCACTCGTGCCGTCGCGACCGCGACCGGAGCGTTCAGACCGCCCACCGGCTTGAGCAGCGCTCCCTCCGTCCGGGTGGCCAGCGCCGCCGGCGAGATGATTGTGGATGTTCTCGGTTACGATGATGGCACCAGCGTTCCCGGCGCGGGACAGTTGGAGAATTGGCGAGTGGCCGACCTGACCAGTCTTTCTGACGGTGTCTCCTCGCGCAAGTCAGCTTCGGGAGCTACCACGACGGTGTCCCACACCGTGAACTTTCAAGGTTTGCAATGGGCTATCGCCGCGGTGGCCCTCAAGCGAGCTGCCTTTCCGGTGCCGGATTCGACATCGCCCACGGTCGCGATTACCGCGCCCGCCAACAACGCGAGACTGGCGGATTCCTTTTTCACTGTTCGTGGGACGGCCAGTGACGCAGGCGGTGTCGCCGCGGTTGAATACCGTTTGGAAAACGCAAATGGCGTCGGCAACTACCAGTTGGCCGAGGGGACCACAGCCTGGTCCGCAAATGTCGCCAATTTGACGGCGGGCCCGAACACGATTCGCGCCCGCGCGCGCGACCGTAACGGAAATTTATCCGCCGCGGTCACGCGCACGGTTACATTTGTTGTGCTCAGCCCATTCACTTTGGCGGTTGATGGCAACGGAACAGTAAGCCCGAATTGGAGCGGTCAATTACTGGAGATTGGGAAAAGTTACACGATGACCGCGCGCCCGGCTCTGCGTCATCTTTTTGCCGGTTGGACGGGTGATGTTATCTCCTCCAACGCGTCCCTGCCGTTTCTGATGCAATCCAATCTGGTGCTGCAAGCCAGTTTTGTCACCAACCCGTTTGTCAGTCTGAAAGGGAATTACTACGGTTTGTTTGGAGACGACGACGTTCGCAATCACGACCGCTCGGGCTCATGCTCGATCATGCTGACTGAACCGGGTTCTTACAGTGGCAGTTTTTATCTCGGTGGCCGCAGGTATTCCGCTATCGGGCGGTTTGATTGGTTGGGCCGTTCGCGGCTTTCGTTGCGGCCTTCGGTGACGAATGTTGTGTCGGTCGAGATGCAACTGGACGTGACGAATCTGACTTCGTTGGTGACTGGATTTGTAGGCGACGGAGTTTGGTCCTCAACGCTGTCGGGGTTTCGTGCGCCGGTTTATCCCGGGACAAATTCGTCGCCGTTCATCGGACGTTACACCATGGCAATTCCGGGCCAGGATGGTAATCCATCCGTCAACCCGGCGGGATTTGGTTTTGGTTCGCTCGTGATTAATCGGCAGGGCCTGCTGCGTTACAGCGGCAAACTCGCGGACGGTTCGCTCAACAGTTTCAGTGTTCCGGTTTCGGAGGACGGCTATTTCCCATTTTACGTTTCGTTGTATGGCGGGAAAGGCTCGGTTCTCGGTTGGGTTGAGCTTGAAGACGGGTTGGATACTGATCTGGGTGGGGCGCTTGGTTGGTCCAAGCCCGCGCTCGCGGCGAATAAATTTTTCCCGACGGGCTTTACGAACCGCATCGAAGCCTTCGGCTCGCGCTACGTGGCTCCTGCGACCGGCCAGCGGGTGTTGAATCTGACGAATGGCGCGGTTGAGTTCAGTTTTGGCAACCTGATTCAACCGTTTACGAACGCGGTGGCGTTGGGCGCGAATAATCGGGTGACAAATCTGAGCAGCAACCGGCTCTCCTCAACCATTGTGCCGTCCACGGGTTTGTTCTCCGGAAGCGCAACCGATCCCGGTTCCGGCAAGACGATTTCCTATAGCGGCGCTTTGTTTCAGAAACAGGAAGCTGGTTTCGGGTTCTTCTTGGGGACGAACCAATCCGGGCGCGTGGCCTTTGCGCCCGCACCCTGAACTGGGTTCATTCGTTGTGCGGAATCTTTATCGTGCTGCCGCCGATGAATTCGCGCAGCACGGCATCTCCCGGAATAATGTCGTTACTCGCCAACTGCTCTTTCGTGAACCCTTCGACAGAATCAAGGAGCGCTTTGATGCGATCATACCGCATTCGCGCGTCAAGAAATCCGGCGTACGGCTCGAAGTCCTCGGGTCGCGGCAACAACCCATCCGATCCGGCATAGAACGGTTTGAGCGCCGGCAGGTCGAAAGGGAATCCGCCGTTGATGACGTGGTCGGCGAGGCCCATGAGCGGGATGATGCTGAACAGTTCTCCAGCGCGGACATAGTGCCAGTGAAGAATCGTGCGTAGCGCGGTGTAATTTCGATGATGCGCGTCGCGCAACATGCGGCGAATGAGCCGCACATCCGTGAACTTGGTCAAACGATTCGTGCCCCCGTCGCCTTCGTAGAGGACGTTTTGCGTTTCGATGTAGAGGCGGAACTGCGCAATGGCATCAATGCCCTCGGTCAATGGCGGATAAAGCCCGTGCAAGCAGTCCAGCAACAGGACCTGATCCTTTTCGAGTCGAACCGGTTTGGTGCCCAGTCGCCGGCCCTCTTTAAAACTGTAAACCGGCTTCTCCACCGTTTCGCCTTCGAGCAACGCGCGGAGGTGCGTGTTCAGCAACTGAATATCGAGCGCTTCCGGGGCTTCGTAGTTGCGGTCGTTGATCCAGTCGGTCGGATGCTCGACCAGCGACCAGAAATAATCGTCGAGGTTCAGCATCACAAACCGCAGGCCCTGCTTTTCCAGCCGCTCGGTGAGCTTGACGGTTGTGGTGGTCTTGCCGGAGGAACTCGGCCCGGTGACCCAGATCATGCGCAATTGGTTGCTGCCGTCCGAGCGCGCCAGCACTTTTTCCGCGGCCTCATCGAGCGAGTTTTCATAATCCGCAAGGGATTCATCCACGACCTCCTTGATCTTGCCGCTGCGGACTGATTCGTTGAGACTCGCAACGGTATGCACGCCGCGCTTGCGATTCCAGGCGAGCGTGCGCTGCATCCGTTCCTGCGGAAAACCGTTGCCCACGAATTTGGCGGGCGTGATCGCGCCTTCGCGCAACCAGTGTCGCCCCCAGCGGTAACATTCGTAGGCGTCGGCCGTGTATTGGAATCCGTAGCTATGCAGGGCGTGCAGCACCTCGTCCTGGATGGTTTCGATGGTGGGAGGAAAGTTTGCGATGAGATGATGCGGATCGGAGTTCAGGCAGATCACCACGGCATCCGCCAGAAACGTGGCTATGCTTTCCTCGTCGCCGTAGGCATCGAAAATCTTGTCATTAACCCCGGGGACAAAATCCTGCCGAAAGCCACCGATGGATTCGGCGGCGCGCAGGATCGCTTTGCGAATGCGGTTCTCGTCAAACCTTACCAGCGCGCGGTTGCGCTTTTGCACTTTGACAATGCGGTTCTGGACTGACATGCCGGCGAACTATAGCGGAGCAGTGAAAGGTGACAATTCAGGAGTGCCGGTGAAGTGGGCTCACGTCGAGCACGGCGCAAAAATCGCCTCCGTCATGCCGTGAATGATCTTCTTGTCCGCCGGACAGACGGTTGCGAGCACGCCGCCGAGCGTTGGGCGAGCCGTGTCGCCGTCGCCGGATACAAAATAGTAGGGGCACAACCGCGCACGCCCTTTCATTGGCACGACTTCGTTGCGTTCGAAATCAAACCAGCTTGCTTCAACGAGCGAAGGCTTGTGATAGCGCTGTAGCACGCGCGGGGATTCGGCGAAGTGAGCCAGCGCTTCGTCCACAGCTTTCGACCAATCCTCATGCGAAAGGTCGCTGCCCAGGAACACACCGCGCGCGCCCCAGGCATGTGCGGAGAAGCCCGACACTTTCAGGATCAACTCACGCTCCTTTTGCGACAGACTTTTGAGTTGCTGCCAGTCCGTCAGATTCAACTCCGGAATCGCGGCGTGCGGGGGCAACGGTGATGGGTCAACCACCCAGGTGTAGGGCACAAGTTTCTTCAAGCGGTTGAAAAAGCCATCGCCCAGCTCCTGCCGCCAGAATCCTTGCAGATTTCGATTCCAGAGCAACGCGAACAGCATCTTCTCCTCGAAGACCGGCTTCGGCGGCGGCGTGACGCGGATTCGCTTCTCTGCGGCGAGATCAAAAATTTTCCTGGCATTCGCTACATTCGCCATGTCGAACAACTCGAAGAAGCGATACACGGCGTCGCCGTCCGCAAAGTCCGTAAACTCTGAACCCTGAACTTTGAACCTTGAACTACGAATCTGACCGGCCAGCCATTCCATCTCAGGCCGATACGTTTTGGATTCATCCGAGACGATGATTTGCACTCGTGCCGCATCGCCGAAAATGCTTTCAAAGCCGCGAAGCATTCCGTCGCCACCGCCTAACACGGAGAAGCCCAGGTTGGCGTAGGTCTGATTCAACCAGGCAGTCAACCCAATACCGCCGGGGACGGAATCAAGTTCGGTAACGCTCATGCCATGCTCGGTGAGCAGTAGGTCGGGGCGGATTACGCGAGGCAAGTCATTCTTGAAAGCGGCGGAACGTTGAAGTTCGATCAATGCCTGTGGCTTGCCGAGGTCGAGCCAGCGCGCGATCCACTCGGGCTGCTTGCCTTCGGCGCTCTTGCGATAAAGCAAGTTGACCGCGCGATAGAACTGAAGCAACACGCGCCCGAGCGATTCGAGTTCCTTTGCGAACTCGGGACCGAGAGTGAATGGCGCAGGGGAGACGCGCCAATCATGACCGGCGAAAAGTCCGCCTTTCGGCAGGCTGTCGCGGACGGCCCTTGCAGCCTCCGGTGGCAACATGGATGCGGTGGTCAAACTCCCTCTATCGTTGCAACAAATTAACCCTCCCAAAGGCGTACTCAGGGCAAACCTGGCCACTCGCTTTGCAGGCCTGACAGTCTGACGCGCCCGGGTAGTCGGCATTTTCCGCTGCTTGCATGGTCGCAGTCTGGCTTAATGTTTAGCACCTGACAAGTCCACCGCTCAAAAGATGCTTGGTTTCGCATTAATGAAGATCATTTGCAAAAAAGATATCGGATCAATCCCATGCCGAGTGCAAAAAGGAAGCCGTGCCAAAAGCTTTCGAGCCGGATGGCGCCTTGGTGACGCTTTATGCGGCAGCGACCGATCCACCACATTACCAAGCCTGCCGCCACTGGAGTGATAATCAGGTTCGTCCACCGAAGCGCCTCGGTTTGAATGAAGTGACGCGGCAGGACGATCAAGCTTGCCAAGCCAACCAGCGACCCAAGAAGCAGACTGCCCAAGCCCGCGAGCCAGGGATTGCGGACTTTGCGCCGCTCAAACACTTCTTTTCCTGATCGCCAGCCAAGCTCGACCAGGAATTCACCGCAAAACTGGAGAACCACCTCAAAAAACAACTCAACAAGGAATTCCATTCCATTCTCGAGTGCTCAGGTCCGCACCTGCCCACTTCCAATCCCCACCCACTTATAACTCGTCAGTTCCTCCAGTCCCATAGGACCGCGAGCGCCGATCTTGTCAGTGCTGATACCGATCTCCGCACCCATGCCGAACTCGCCGCCATCCGTAAAGCGCGTGGAGGCGTTCCAATAAACCGTGGCGGAATCCACTTCCGCGAGGAATTGTTTCGCACGCGCCTCGTTCCGCGTCACGATGGCATCGGAGTGCGCCGATCCGTAGTAGTTGATGTGGTCAATCGCCGCCTTCACTCCGTCCACGACGCGGACGTTAAGGATGTAATCGTTGTATTCGGTAAACCAGTCCTGCTCGGCGGCGCGTTTGATTTCAGATTTCGGGTTTCGGATTTCGGTCTTCAAAATCCCTTCAGCCTCAGCATCAACGCGCAGTTCAACGTGTTTTTCCCCCAGACGCTGGCCGATGACCGGCAGAAACTTTTGCGCGACCGCCTTATCAACAAGCAGTGTTTCCATCGCGTTGCAAACGGCGGGCCGCTGCACCTTTGCGTTCATCGCAATCGCCTCAGCCATTTTTAGATCAGCGTCCGCATCCACAAACACATGGCAAACGCCTTTGTAGTGTTTGATGACCGGCACCTTCGAGCACTCGGCAACCGCGCGAATCAGTCCCTCGCCGCCGCGCGGCATGCACAAGTCCACGTATTGCGTCAGCGAAAGCAGAGCAGGAATGGCTTCGCGCTCGGGCGAGGACACGACTTGAATCGCGTGCTCGGGAAAATTTGTGAGGGTCCGTTTACCCGCCTCAATCATCGTTCTCGCGATGTTTTGGTTTGAGTTCAGTGCCTCCTTGCCGCCGCGCAGGATCGTTGCGTTGCCGGATTTGAAACAAAGACTCGCCGCGTCCGCCGTCACGTTCGGCCGCGATTCGTAAATGATCACTACGACGCCGATGGGCGTGGAGATTTTCTGGAGCCTCAAGCCGTTGGGCCGGGTTCGCTCGTCGAGAATTCTGCCCACTGGATCGGGAAGCGCAGCAACCTCACGCAAGCCCCTCGCCATCGCCGCGATGCGTTTGTCGTCCAGCTTGAGCCGGTCGAGCATCGCGGAACTCAAACCCATCCTGGCGGCCACCTCCATGTCGAGTGCATTGGCCTCTTTCAGCATGTCGCCGTTCTTTTCCAACGCGTCGGCCATCGCGAGCAGGCAGGAGTTCTTTTCCGCCGTCGTCAGTTTGGCGAGTTCGCGCGACGCGGCCTTGGCCTGTTTGGCCAACTGCGTCATCTGTTCCATAAACGGCATGGCCGCAAGTTAAGTCAAAAACGCCGGCTGGAAAGCGGTAAGTTTCCGCCGCCGACCCAAATCACTCGTTGCGATATTTTCGGTGACAGTCGGTGCACGAGCGCGTGACTTGCTTGAACGCGGTGTCGAGCGTCGGCCTGGAGGCGGCATCACGAAGCAGCATACGGAGCGCACCGGCGGTGTATTCGGCTTCAGCCAGGTTCGCGCGATAATCCCCGGGCCGATTGGTGGTGTCTGCCGTGCGCGCCAGTTCACGGAATTGCTCCCAAAGCAAAGTCGCTTCGTGCGGCGGTGAGATGTCCGCCTGGCCGGGCTGAGTTTTCCAGCCGGCTTTTTGTGAGGCTTTGAGCCGGGAAAAGTGTTCATCAATCGCCACCATGGCCTCGACCAGCGAGGAGGGTTTCGTGATTTCCGGCAGTTCAATGACGGCGTCGAGTTGTGCAGCGGTTGGCTTCTGGAACTCCCGCACCGAACGATAGAGTCCCGGATAATCGCCCGCTGTGCCGGCTTCGTGCATCCAGGCTTCAGCTTTGGCGGGGCTCCACCCTTCTGTCGCTTCACACATGATGGCGACCGCGACGGGTCCGCGATGCAAGCCATGATGGCAATGGACAAAGAACGGTCCGCTGATTTCGGCGGCCAATTTCGCGAGTTCGGCTACACGATTCGTCGGCACGCCGTCGTAGCCGAAGGGAAGGTGAACGTAACGCAGGCCGTGCTTGCGCGCGGTTTCGACATCGGGCTTGCCGCCGTCCACGCTCACAATGGTTTTGACGCCGAGCCTCGCGAGCGCGGTGAACGCAGCGTCTCCGTCTGGCTGCGAGCCGGAATAGATTTTTTCCGTGACGCGAAAAGCATTGTGAACGCCGGCTATTTCGATCGGCTGGGCGACAACATTGGATGCCGTGCTCGCCAGACTCTCGGCGCAGAGAAGTTCAGGCGTATTGCAGCAGCAGGCCGCCGCGAACAGCATCAGGCAAGTGAGGGCCGCTTTGAATCGCACGTTTGCTCCGTTAGTGCCGGCAGGTCTTGCGCGGGTGTCGCCACGGCATCGCACGCGATCATTTTTTTCCGGGCTTCTGCGACGTCGCACGCGTGTCAGCCTGCAAGTCCTCCAGTTCGGGCCGCAACTCCTCCTTGGTCTTCCGGTCCATGCGATCAATGAACAGAATGCCGTTCAAGTGATCCACTTCGTGTTGAATCGCGCGGGCAAGCAAACCGCCGGCGCGAAATTCGATGGGTTCGCCGGCTTCGTTCAAGGCCTTGACCTCGACAAATTCCGACCGCGAAATGTCCGCGAATATTTCTGGAAAACTCAGGCAGCCTTCCGGCCCGGTTACAGGATCGCCAACGGGAGTAATCCCGGGATTGAGCAACACCAACGGCATGAAGCCCTGAACATCCGCTGCCTTGCCTTTGAGTTCGAGCGACGAAGGCCGGTCGGTCACGCCGCGCACATCAATCACGGTCAATTGCAGCGGCTGGCCGACTTGCTGGGCGGCGAGTCCCACGCCTTTGTTCGCGTACATCGTCTCGAACATGTCGGCGATGAGCTGCTTCACTTTGAGCGTGATCGAATCAACTGGCGCACCCTTCTGGCGCAACGCTGGGTGGCCGTATTTAACGACTTCGAGAATCATGCCGTCGGCCAATTGCGGAGAAGTCCAACCAAATCAGCAATGCTCGGGCTCTTGGCCGTGCGGACGTAAAATCCGCTCGTGGTGACGCCGGCCAGCACGCTCAGGGCATTGTCGAGGCCCAATAATTTTCCGAGACAGAATCCAGCGTTGAAATGGTCGCCCGCGCCCGTGGTGATGAGCGGCTTGAGCGTGAAGGGGCCTTCCACCGTCGCCGCGCCGGACTTGCTGATCGCCAGCGCATAGGAAGTCGGATGAATGACCAACGTGTTCACGGGCACGCGCTCGAGAATCTGCCGGCCCAAATCCGCCAGGCCTTCCGGCGAATGGTCGCGGGTATCGAGGCCAAGATTTTTTCCAATCTCCGACGACTCCTTCTCGTTGAGGCCGAAGATTACGTCGAAGTATTTCTCGAACGCCGAAATCAGTTCCAGCGCCTTGACGATATCCTCGTGCGTTCGCTTTTCCGGGTCGGCCAGATCGAAGAAGATCGTGCGGCGCGGGCCGGTGAGTTTGGGGCAAAGCTCGCGCAGAATCGCGGACCAGATGTCGTTCATGGCGGTCAACATCGTCCAGTTGACGAAACCGATGAAATCCGAGCCGGTAAATTTGGCGGCGAATTTCTCCGCGCCAAACCGCGATTTGATGTTTGCCCAGTTCACCTGCTTGAGCGATTGATGTTTGCCCAACATGATTTTGCCGTCCTCGAATTCGAGCGCGTCCGTGTAACCGGGTTCGGCGATGGAATAAACCTCCGCGCGCTTGGCGAAATCGGCGAACACGGGATGCAGGCTGGGATAGCCGAGGTTGCCGAGATAACTGACCTGCAAGCCGAGGCTGGCCAGGGCGTTGGCCATGATGGGGCCGTTGCCGCCAAGTTTGTTGATCTGGCTGACCAGTTCGATGTTCGTGCTCTTGCCCGCGGCGGCGGCGAGCCGGTCCGCCAGCTTGGCGATGGTGGGCAGGCGTGTGAATTTTTCCGCGCTTTCGCGCTTGTCCACCACGTGGAGAATTTCGTCCACGAATCCGTCGAGGCCGACGAACGCTTTGAGTTGGCCGGCGCGCGTGGCGGCCGCTTGCAGTTGTTTGGCACAGTTTTCGCGCAATTCAGGAGTGTTCATGTTTTTGAAACCATCGGGGAAAAATCTCTTGGCCACCCAAAGCCGTCACCCGGGACTCACGCCGAGTATCTGTAAAATCCGTTCCAGTTCATCATCGCTGAAAAAAGAAATCTCAATCGCGCCCTTGCCGTGGGCGTAGCGCAATTGCACCCTCGTTCCACAACGCTCGCGCAAACGATTCTCCAGGTCCGCCACGTTCGCGTCCTTGGGCAGCGGCGTAATGACGCCGGGTTTCATCGCGCGATGCGGATCGCGCGCCTGCAGCTTGGCGATCAGTCCTTCCGCCTGCCGCACGTTGAGTGCTTCCTTGATGATGCGCTCGGCCGCCAGCTTCTGTTGCTGGTCGTCGGGCAAACCGAGAATCACCTTCGCGTGGCCCACGGAGATACGATTCTCCCGGATATAGCTCTGAATGACCGAGGGCAGCTTGAGCAGGCGCAAGGCGTTGGCGACGACGGCGCGGCTCTTGCCCACCTTGCCGGCGACTTCCTCCTGCGTGAGTTGGAATTGGCCAACGAGTTGCGCGTAACCCTGGGCTTCTTCAATTGGGTTCAGATTTTCGCGCTGGAGATTCTCGATGAGCGCCATTTCCAGCACGGCACGGTCATCCGCTTCGCGAACCAGCACCGGCACTTCGGTCAGACCGAGCAGTTGGGCCGCGCGCCAGCGTCGTTCGCCGGCGATCAATTCAAATTGCCCACCTTGTTCCCGGACAATCAACGGCTGAACAATTCCCTGCTCGCGGATGGAGTCGGCCAATTCCTGAAGGCTCTCGGCGGGGAAATCTTTGCGCGGCTGGAGCGAACTCGGGCGAACCCGGCTCAATGGCACGCGCTGCACCACGTCGCGCACCACCGTCAGCAGTGTGGGCGCTGCCGGTGTGATCTCGGCAGGTGTCGTTGGTGCGACGGGAGCGATGGGCGCTGGTTTGGAAATGACCGGAGTGCCACCCAACAGCGCGCCCAGACCGCGACCCAGTGCAGGCTTTGCCATGCACGCAGATTGTCGCAGCGCCGGGGCAATGTCAATTCAGTCCGAATTCCGCGACGCGTTTCTGAATGCGCTGATTTCGACCGGCGGAGCTGGGGTATCAGATAGCGAAGAGACGGTTCAATCGAACGCTACTTCCTGACGCTCGTACGTGACGTGATCCATTCCGCGTCCGCCTTCCCGCCGGAATCAATGGTGAACGGGAGCTGTTGGAATCCGCCTGAATACCGGACGGGAAGAATGGTTGCCCGACTTTTCCATTTGTGAATTTCTGAATGCCCATCTGCGAATGAGATACCACCCGCTCCGTTGTGGAAGGATGCCGGCAAATCACCCCAGCGCAAGAAAGACGCGGGGTTGGCATCGTTCAGGAAATACCCGTCGTTGATGCTGTCGGGATGTTCGTCCAGAGTTACGAAGAAATTGGCAGGATTGGGCGTGCTGCTAATCTTTAGGAACTGGCGATAATCCGGAAAAAAATTGTTCCCTCCACTGGCCCAGGTTGGATTATATGGGCCAAAGTACGCGTTCATGGCCATGGATCGAGGACGCGCGGTCCAACCCTGCAATCGCTGTAGCGGGGCGAGAAAATTGTCGGCTGGACATTTGTAAACGCCGAGATTGCCGCCAACGTAGGTACCCAGCGCGGCGTTCTTGATCAGGTCCACGTTTGTGATCGTCGAAGCGGTGGTCCAATACATGTTGTTGCAGCACCAAGTGCGATAAGGATAGGACCTGGTGGCATTGACGTAAGCAATCTCAGCATCGGTCTCGGCCTGGCCAAAATTCCCGACGACTTTGTCGTTGTTGTCGCCCGCATAGAGTTGCCAGGCGTACAGGAGCTGTCTGCCGTTGTTCATGCACATCACAGCCTGCGCTCTCAATCTCGCCTTTGAAAGTGCGGGCAGGAGCATCGCCGCGAGAATGGCAATAATGGCAATAACGACGAGAAGTTCAATCAGTGTGAAAGCGGAGGTCCGATGCCGCAGAGAGTTTGCGCCTTCCCGATCCTTATGTAATTCGCTTTTCATGGCACCCGCTCCAAAGTACACCGAAGCCACAGACCTCGCAATGAAGTCATGCGCTCAATTCGGCAAGCCGCGTCAAACGCGTGAGCGAAGTCACGCCCGGCACAGTCGGGCTGCCGCTCGCCCAGTTTTGATCACAAAAACCTCTCGAACCTCCGCGCGGCGATGGTAGGTTGAGCGCGAAGCCAAATCGCTTATGAACGCAGCCAAATCGTATCGCAATTTGCCGCCCCTGGCCGGCCTCGCGCCAATGTCAGAAGCCATGAAACCCGGCTTGTCCGTCGAAGAATGCGTCCGCCGGCTCAAGCGCTATCACTACGCCTTCAAGCGCCTGCATCAGATTTTTACGGCGCGCATCACGGCGGAACCGATTTACGAGTTGAAAATGGGGTTCAGTCTGCACGCGCATCTCTGCGCCGAACATGTTTCTGCGTTGCGCAAACGCGTCGGCGAAATGCGCGAGCCGCCGCTGGGCCTCGAACACGTGCCCGACCCGAACCTCGAGATTTTTTTCGACGAAATCCTTTGCGCACCGACCACCGAGGAATTGTTGCTCGGCCTTTACGAAAGAGCGTTGCCGATGCTGGAGCAGGCGTTGGAACAGCATCAAACGGACACCAATCCGCTGGCCGATGCGCCTTCGGTACGCTTGTGCCGGTTCGCGCTGTTGGAGATTGGAGACATGGCGGAATTCGGTGCGCGCTGCATTGCGAGCCTGGTGGACCGCGAGGCCCGAAACCGAACGACGCAATGGCTGGCGTTGCTCGACGATTGCCTTACCGCCGCTGGCGAACTCGACGGAACGCAGCCACCGAGTGGCAAAGCAATTTCCCGCCAGCACTCGGCCACACCTTACAAATACGACGGCACGCCGCAGCGCGATGAACGCTTCCCCGATCCTTACAACATGGGTGTGAACGCGGAGGTTTTTCTTTACGACGAGAAGTTTCCGCCCGAGCCAAAGACGCTGATGATGTTTTACAAGCGACTCCGCGAAGTGGATGTGCCGGAAATGATGGCCAGCATCATCACCGAGACACCCGATAAACCGTGGGGCTATTACCAGGACATGACCCGCCAGCTTTGGGATGAGGCGCGCCACGCGATGATGGGCGAAGTGGGCTTCGCGAATCTCGGAATTGATTGGCCCAACAAAGTGATGATCAACTACACGTGGTCGCTCGCGCTGAACACGCAGCTCAAGCCCATCGAACGTCATGCGGTGCTTTACTTCATCGAACAAGGCTTGATGCCGAAGAATGGCAAACGTTTCGAATGGGAGGTCGGCCAAGCTTCGCACAATCCGCTTTCCGCGCTGTTCCAGGATTACGATTGGGCGGATGAAGTGCTGCACGCGCGTATCGGGCGCGACTGGTACCTGAAGGAATTTCCCAATGCTCAAGAAGCGGTGAAATACGGCGACGACTGCTGGTCGCGCGTGTTGATGAACTGGGAAAACTGGCGCGCGCAAGGCCTGACGCAACATCGCAATTGGTGGCCGGACGTGTACCGCGATGCCTGCAAACACTGGAACGTTGAACCTGACCCGCAGGTGCTGGCTTACAGCACGACTTACCAAACGGTGCGCGCGGATTTGAAGGAATTGACGGGATCGGCTTAGATAAATTGCTTACTGGTTGTCTCATTCTTGCGCCGGAACAGAGAGTGTTGCTGAGGAAGTATGCGCAAAGTCAGTTGGCGGTGCTGGCGGGTAGGAAATAGCTAGGAGTCATCTCGGCGACATCTAAACGTGGCCTGCAGACGGTTTCCCGATTCCACGACTCGGTCATCACTGGGAGAGCTTCAATCTCAGCAAATGACATTTCCAAAAATGGCCGAACCTCTGGTGGAACCGCGTGCCGCAGATTCTGACTCGCAACCAGATTCTTCCAAATCTCTGCAGTCAACCTAAACGGTCAGGCTGTTTGCATGTCCGGAATCTCCAATCCGCTTACTTCAAATTCTGCGGATTAAGCCCCTTCAAATCCTTGGGTAGGAAGATGCCGTCTTTGCGGATCATTTCGCCGTCAAACCACACTTCGCCCCCGCCCCAGTCCTTGCGCTGGATGAGCACCATGTCCCAGTGCACCGCGCTGCGATTGCCGTTGTCGCAAACTTCGTAGGCCTGCCCCGGCGTGAAGTGGAGCGAGCCGGCAATTTTTTCGTCGAACAGGATGTCGCACATCGGATTCTGGATGTAAGGATTGAACCCGAGCGAGAATTCGCCCACGTAACGCGCGCCCGCATCGGTGTCGAGAATTTCGTTGAGCCGCTTGGTGTGGTTGGCGGTGGCCTTGATGATTTTACCATCCTTGAATTCCAGCCGCACATTCTCGAACTTTGTGCCGGCGTAAATCGTCGGCGTGTTGAACGAGATGACGCCGTTGACTGAATTCTTTACGGGACAGGAAAAAACTTCGCCGTCGGGGATGTTGCGGTCGCCTTTGCACATTTTCGCGCCAATGCCCTTGATGCTGAAAGTGAGGTCCGTGCCCGGGCCTTTGAGATGGACGCGGTTGGCGAGTTTCATCCGGCGTTCGAGCGGCAACATGGCGCGGGCCATGCGCGCGTAATCCATCGTGCAGACGTCGAAGTAAAGGTTCTCAAATGCCTCGGTGCTCATGCCGGCGCTTTGGGCCATGCTGGGCGAGGGCCAGCGCAATACGCACCAGCGTGTCTTGTTCACGCGCCAATTGAGGACGGGCCGCGTAATGCGCGAGAACAACGCCAGGCGGTCCGAAGGCACATCCGAGTTTTCGCTGATGTTCTCCGCGCCGCGCACGGCGATGTAAACCTGCATTTTTTTCATGCGAGCCAGGTCGAGGTCGCGGATGAGCGATGCATGTTTCGGGTTCGTGCCGCGCAGGATTTCGCGGGTGATGCGCGTGTGGCGGACCTCAACCAGCGGATCTCCGCCAGCCGCGCGCACGGCGCGCATGAGCTCGATGGTGAATTCGTCGGGCACGTCTATCGCGTCGAGCAATACGCGGTCGCCCT
>CAZCZP010000034.1:1567-8089 GCA_964502895.1 uncultured Bifidobacteriaceae bacterium | reverse complement strand
TCGATGGTGAATTCGTCGGGCACGTCTATCGCGTCGAGCAATACGCGGTCGCCCTTTTTCACGCGGGTCGAGTAATTGACGAGAAGTCTGGCCAGCCGGGTGTAGCGCGGATCGGTCATAAGTGCGGGTCAGGCTAGTGTGTTATTGAAGTTTGTCGAGCCGACTTGTTCCAGTGGGACTTTTGTTCCACTTGTCCCGGCGCGAAAGTGTGGTAAATACCCGGCGTGCAATTGAAGTTGTCCGGCCCAGCGTGCCTCTTATTGTTCGTCGTTGTTACCAACGCGCAAACCTCCCTGTTCACCTACCAAGGCCAGTTGTCGGAGAATGGATCTCCGGCCACCGGCTTGTACGATTTGAGGTTCACGCTGCACGATACGGCCACACAGCCGAATCAGGTTGGCAATACCATCACGCATTCACCGGTCGGAGTTACCAATGGGCTGTTCACGGTAACGCTGGATTTCGGCAGCGCCGTTTTCGACGGTGGCTCGCGCTGGCTTCAGATTGGCGCGCGTGCCTTTGGATCTGCTGGCGCGTTCGCGACGTTGTCACCGAGACAGCCGATCACTTCGATGCCTTACGCCATTCGTTCGCTCAGCGCCGCCAACCTGCTCGGGACTTTTTCGGCCACCAACCTGACCGACACGCTGCCCGATGCCCAGCTCTCAACCAACGTGGCGTTGTTGACCAGCAACGTGATTTTCCGCGCCAGTGTCACGGCCACACAATTCAACGGCAGCGGCGCGGGTTTGTCCAACGTGCCCGCTGGATCGTTGACTGGCACGCTGCTTGACGCGCGGCTCTCCCCAAACGTGGCGCTGCTGAACGCCCCGGCGAACTTTTCCTCCAACGTCTCCGCGCCGTTTTTCAACGGCAATGGCAACGGCTTGACCAATGTGCCGGGATTCATCTTCAAAATCATTCCAACGGCTGTAAACATGCAAGCGACCGCAAACTTCGGCTACCTCGCCACGAACGATTCAACCGCCGTGGTCGTGACGCTGCCGACCGATATCGAGATCGGGGAAACTGTTCGAGTGTCGGCGAGTGGCGCGGGCGGCTGGGTTGTGGCGCAGAACGCCGGCCAGTCCATCCTCGTTGGCAACCTCCCGAGTGACGTCGGGCTGACCTGGGCGCCACGCGACGCCAGCCGTAATTGGAAGGCACTGGCTTCTTCGGCGGATGGACAGAAACTGGTGGCCGCGCACAACGGTGGCTTTCTTTACACTTCGACGAATTATGGCGCAGCTTGGACGTCCCGGGATTCAGCGCGCGGGTGGCAGGCCGTGGCTTCTTCGGCAGACGGCGCCAAACTTGTCGCGGTGGTTTTGGCCGGACAGATTTATACTTCCGTCAACTCCGGATTGAGTTGGACACCGCGTGACGTCAACCGGAATTGGGTTTCAGTTGCCTCTTCGCTGGATGGCGTCAAGCTCGTTGCCGTGACCAGCGGTGCCGGACAGATCTATACCTCCGACAATTCCGGCACATCCTGGACCGCGCGGTTCGGTCCCGGAAACTGGTCCTCGGTGGCTTCATCAGGAGACGGCGTGCGACTCGTCGCCACGTTGCAAGGTGGACAAATTTACACCTCAACCAACTCGGGTCTCAACTGGGGACCGCACGACAGCAATCGAAGTTGGAATGCTGTCGCATCTTCGTTCGATGGCAGCCGGCTGGTTGCCACGGTCAGCGGCGGGGAAATTTACATGTCCACAGATTTTGGGACGAACTGGATGGCGACCGGCCCCGGCTCGCCCCAGGCCTGGACTTCCGTTGCCTCCTCCGCGGATGGATCGAAGCTCGCCGCCGTCATCAACCCCGACGCGATTTACATTTCGACAGATTCCGGCGCCACCTGGCTGCGGCGCACTGCTTCCCTGATTTCGCCGTTGGGCTGGGCGGCGGTGGCTTCCTCGTCCGATGGCAGCACGCTCGCAGTCGCCGGCGCCTCCACGCAGATTTACGTCTCCTCGCAGGCGACCACGACTCCCGGCACAACCGGTTCTCTCAGTGGCACCAGACTGTCTGCTGTGGAATTGGAATATGTTGGCAACGGCCGCTTTATGCCCGTCAGTCACGTAGGAACGATCCGGGCGCGATAAACAACCTGTCCAATTTGAATCAAGGTCGTTTGGCTGCGCGCTCCAACTTCCGCCAGCGCCGCTCCTGTTTTGCCGACTCGTCGCCCAATAATTCTTCGGCAGACCAACCCCGGCTTTGCGCCTCTGCCGCCAGAATGAAAATCTGCTTCGCGATGTCCGCTTTGCTGACCCTTGCCCGATTAGGACGCGCTCCTACTGTGTCCCGGAGCAAGCCGGCCTTGCGCGCCTTCTTCACCAACTTCTCGGCGCGGAGCAAGCCGGGCAGATGTTTCGGAATCCCGTCCAGCGCGGATGGACGTTCGTGGCGCGTGCCTTTCTTCTCGGCGCGCTTGATCTTTTCCCAGTTCGCCCAGACTTCGTCCACGTCCTTGACCTTCGTTGTGCCGAACACGTGCGGATGACGGCGAATGAGCTTGTCCACGAGGAGGCGGCAGACTTTTTCAAAATCGAACGCGCCGCGCTCTTTTGCCATCTGGCAATGGAAGACGACCTGGAGCAGCAGGTCGCCAAGTTCCTCGGCCATTTCGTGATCGTCACCGGACTCGATGGCGTCAATCAACTCATAGACCTCTTCGATGGCGTGGCGGCGGAGCGTGCGATGATTCTGCTCGCGGTCCCACGGGCAGCCACCCGGTGAGCGCAGGCGGGCCATGACCTTCAACAAATCTTCGATGGCGGACTTCTTTTTCAATGCTCTGTAGTTGCGGACACGAGTCTGTGCAAATTGGATGGCCGCGTTCTGACGAACGCAGCTACAAGATCACCAGATCATCCCGATGCACCAGTTCCACGCGAGCCAGCGTGCGGTTGCGAACTTCTGCAGCTCCAAACTTCGCGATGCCGCGCGCAAACTCCGTTCCGTCCATATCGCAAATCCGGATCACGTCGCCGGCGGCAAACTCCCCTTCACATCGCGACACGCCGGGCGGCAAGAGGCTTTTGCCATTTTCCCGAAGCGCCTTCTTTGCGCCATCGTCCACGAACAGTGCCCCTTTCGGATGATGAAAGAACGCGATCCAGCGTTTGCGGCCCTTGAGCTTGATCGGTTGCGGGACGAACAACGTACCCTCGTCCTCACCGGCCAGCACGCGGGCCAACACTTTTTTCTTCCGGCCCGACGCGATGACTAGCGGAATACCCGAACGCACAACAATTTTGGCGGCCTGGATTTTTGACGCCATCCCACCCACGGCAGTTTCGCTATCCGTGCCGCCGCCGAGCTTTTCGACTGCGGCGTCAATTTGCTCGATCAACGGGATCGTGCGCGGGTTCGCCTTGCCGAAATTCTCGATCACGCCATCCACGGTGGTGAGAATGACCAGCAGGTCCGCCGGCAACAGTGACGCGACCAGCGCGGACAAAGTGTCGTTGTCGCCGAATTTGATTTCCGTGAAGGAGACGGCGTCGTTTTCATTGATGATGGGCACGACACCGCGGGCGAGCAACGTGACCAGCGTGTTGCGGGCGTTGAGATGCCGTTCGTGGTGTTCGAGGTCATCGTGAGTGAGCAGCACCTGCGCGACGCGCAAGTTGTGGCCGCCAAACAAATTTTCGTAAACGGCCATCAGCCGCGTCTGACCGACGGCCGCGCATGCTTGTAGCTCAGCCAACTCGTTTGGCCGCTTCGCGTAACCCAGCACTCCCATACCAGCGCCGACCGCGCCGGAGGTGACAAGCACAACTTCCTTGCCTGCGTTGCGTTGCTCGGCGATTTGTGCGACGAGTTGCTCAAGTTGCGCCGGGTCGGGTTGCTTGCGACTGTCCGTAAGCACACCCGTGCCGAGTTTCACGACAATCCGTGAAGCGTGGTTCAGCAATTCCGAGCGCATGGCCCGGACAGGCTAACGGCTCGTTGCCGGAGGTCGCAAGCAGAAGCCGTGACCGGATCTGCGTTGCTGGAAACGGGATGGTCAACCCGGTGGCGCGCTGATACGCTCCAGTTGCGCGGTCGAACCCGCGCATATCCCATGAACAGAGTTTTTCAGAGCGTGGACCACAAGGAACGCGCGCTTCGCAATCGCCACGCGGGCTTGGTCGTGTGGCTGACGGGGCTGAGTGCGGCCGGCAAGACCACTATTGCGAACGCGCTGGAGCGGGAATTGTTTGATGCGGGGCGGCAGGTTTATGTGCTCGACGGCGACAAAATGCGCCAGGGACTTTGCTCTGATCTCGGCTTCTCACCCGAGAGCCGCAAGGAGAACATCCGTCGCGTCGGTGAAGTGGCGAGGCTGTTTGCGGACGCGGGCATCATTTGCGTAACCGCGTTCATTTCACCGTATCGCTCGGATCGCGAGATGGTGCGCGCCATGTTGCCGTCCGGCGGATTTCTGGAAGTCTTTGTCAATGCGCCTTTGTCGGTGTGTGAACAGCGCGACCCAAAAGGGCTTTACGCCAAGGCGCGTGCCGGAATCATAAAGGATTTTACCGGCGTCTCCGCGCCTTACGAGCCGCCCTCGCACCCCGAAGTCGAATTGCGCACCGATAAACTGAACATAGCCGAATGTGTTGCCGCGGTAGTGCGGAAAATAGACGAGCAGCGCGGCGTTCAGACGCGTGCGAATTTGTGAATGTCATGTTCTGAAATTTCCCGCGGCTTTCAACCCTGCACGGGACAAGTTCTTCCAGGCATTCATCAGCGCCAGAGGTGCTTCGGATATTTCCGCTGCAACTCGGATTTGATCCGCGGATAGTGCTCGCGCCAGAAATTCGCCAGGTCCTGCGTGATTTGAATCGGTTTCATGCCGGGCGTCAGAATGTGGACCAGCACGGGCACGCGGCCCATCGCAATGCGCGGTGTTTGATTCACGTCGTAAAGTTCCTGAATGCGCAGTGCGATGTGCGGCGGGTTGCCCGCTTCGTAGGAAACCTTCGGTGTGCGGCCATTGGGCAGCGCGAGTCTTTCGGGCGCGTGCTTGTCCAGCAATTGTCGCTGCGCTTCTGAGAGCCAGGACATGACCACGGGTTTAACCTCGCGCTCCTTGAGGTCCTTGTAACTCATCGCGCCAAGGCAAAGCTGTTCAATGATGTGTTTGCGGTCTTCATCGGTGATGGGCGGAAGCTGCAACTCCGGACAATGCTGACAAAGCAGACGCAGCCGTAACAGCCATTGCTCGACACTGTGATCCCAGTTCGGCAGCGGCAGCCGGCCGGAGACAATTTCTTCGGCCAGCAATCGCGCCGCTGCGCCGGCGGGCGGCGGATCAACTCGCTTCGCGGAAAGCGCCAGTTCGCGGAAGCGAACCAACTCCGCCGCCTGAACCCGTTTTGCCGTGCCGTCGAACTGCACGTGCATTTCGGATTTCAAGTCATCGGGAAAAAGTTCCTTCAACCAATCTGGCTCAATAGCCGTGGCCAACGAAAGCAGCGTGTTCACTTCGCGGTCGCGGCCTTCGATTTCACGAATCTCGGCGGCGACGAAGAGCGAACTGTGTTGCACGACGCTCTCGCGCGCAAGCAAACCACGCCGGCCATGAACCAATTCACAGCGCAACGTGCCTTGATCCAGCCGCCGCGCCACGCGGTCGCTGAAGCCGATAAGAATACACTTCTGCAACGCCTCGTCTTTCACCTCGCGCGGCTGGGTGTCGAGACCCTCGGCTTTGGCGATGCGGAGAAATTGCTCATGCAACGGGCCGACCTGCCTCGCCGTGACAGCGTGAATCCCGAGCTTGCGGCAGGCGTCCACGCGAAATTGATTCTTCTGCGCGTAAGTCCAGGCGCGCATGAGAATCCAGAAATCTGACGACGCCTTTTCGCCGAGCAAGTCTTCCCGATCGGATTGCACTTCCTTGCCCCCACCACGCAACAGCAGGTCGCGTCCTTGAGTGAGCGCGGCGACAAGACAAGCCTGATAAACGCAGCCGTATTCCTGCGCCGCCAGCATCATGCGCGAGTAACGCGGATGCACGGGAAAGGCGAGCATCTTCTGCCCCACTGAGGTGATGCGTCCGTTGTGATCCAAAGCGCCGAGATCGGTCAAAAGTTCCTCGGCATGGGTCAGTGAAATTTCATCCGGCTTCTCCAGCCAGCGGAAGGTGTGCAGATTTTCCACTCCTGCGGCTTTAAGCGTGAGCACAACTTCCGCGAGGTCCAGACGTTTTATCTCGGGCAACTCGTGCGGCGCGCGCTCGTCATGCTCGGGTTGCGACCAAAGCCTCATGCAAGTGCCCGGTGCGGTGCGTCCGGCGCGTCCGGCGCGTTGGTCCGAGCTGGATTGACTGATCTTTTCGATGAGCAGCGTGTTGATTCCGCGATTGGCGTCGTAACGCGGGATCCGCGCCAGCCCGCTGTCAATCACCAGACGCACGCCATCAATCGTGATCGAAGTCTCCGCAACATTTGTCGCCACGACCACCTTGCGTTGCTCGTAGCGTTCGACTGCGGCGTCCTGATCGCGCGGCGGCAATTCGCCGTGAAG
>CAZCZP010000034.1:0-1467 GCA_964502895.1 uncultured Bifidobacteriaceae bacterium | reverse complement strand
GGCAGCCGTTCCGGCATGGGCGGCTATGGATACCGAAAGAGTCGTGGTGTGGCGAAAGGAAAGTAACGCACCGGGCGCCGTGGCCAGACATTCTAAGAGCGGCGCGCCGGAGCGACGCGCTCTGCTTTCCGCCGCGGCTCTGGAAACAGAGGCCGCTTTTCTTGCGCACCGAAAGTCAAAACGGGTGGATTGACGGGGGTTTCCTTGGGCGTAGGATTGAGCTATGAACGGCGGAAGGGATTTCCAGGTTTGCCCGGTTAATATCCAAGATCAGGGAAGTATTTCCCCTCCACACATCTGAGTAGGAGCAGTGCATCATTATGAGAACCAGTATTCGATGTAATGTCCGAACAGCGGCATGTTCCAGTTTGCTCCTGCTAAGTGCGCTCGGCGCGGGAGGGCAAAGCACTTTCCAGAATCTTGGCTTTGAGAATACGACCCTACTGGTACTCGTTGCTAACCCTTCGGGCCCTTTGTATATCACCAATGCGACAATCCCGGGATGGGATTGGTCGCCACACTTTAACGCTGGATATTCAGATCCGAATACGACTGTAACCTTCAATAGTATCGCACTTGACTCAGCGGCAGTAACACTTCACGGAATAGACTCCTTTAGGCCTGCACTTTCGGGGAAATACTCAATCCTGCTGCAAGGCGGGTCGCAGTTTTCACCGCCGCAATTCGGGGGCGCGGCGGTGTTTCAAACCGGACAGATACCCGTCACTGCACAGTCATTGATCTACTTAGGAAACATCGGTTTTCAGGTTTCTTTCAACGGCCAACCTCTTTCCCGGGTCGCCTTGGACAGTACGCCGACATACACGAGATGGGGTATCGACATTTCTCCGTACGCTGGACAATCGGGGGAAGTACGTTTTGCAGTGCCTTGGCGCGGGTCGGGCATGCTCGACGGTATCCAGTTTTCCTCTAACCCAATTCCGGAGCCGTCAGCCCAGTCCTTTGGCATTCTCGGGCTTGTCTTGGTCGCCCTGTTTACACGGTGGCCCAACCGTGCGCGCTGCAGCGAATGGCGAATGCTCGCCCCACCGGTGGGGCAGACTGGCTGCAACTCACGAGCGCTGGTTGATTGCAGAAGGCCTACGTGATGTGGGCTCCCTGCGTCTCAACGTAAACCGCATAGAGCGACTGGCTGGCCACCATGAAAAGCCGATTGCGCTTCACGCCGCCGAAACAAAGATTCCCGCAAATTTCCGGCAACAAAATCATTCCGATGCGCTCGCCTTCCGGCGAGAAGACATGGACGCCGTCGTAACCATCCCCGACCCAGCCTGCCGCGGCCCAAATATTTCCTTCGATGTCCGCGCGAATTCCATCCGCGCCGCCCGCGCCTTTGCCTTTCAGTTCCATCGAGCAGAAGCGGCGTTTGTTGCGCAGCTTTGTGCCGTCGGCGATATCCCACGCATAAATTCCCTTGGGTGATGGCTCGCCGGTGTCCGCGACGTA
>CAZCZP010000033.1:22542-23618 GCA_964502895.1 uncultured Bifidobacteriaceae bacterium | reverse complement strand
TCCCGGCCGCTCGTTCAACGAATCGGGTTTCAACTCGCCGCTCTCCTCGGGTTGAGCGCGGCGCTCGGGTTCACGTTCAACTCCGCAAATCCCATCGGCGTGCGTTTTAGCGACGCGCCCAAACCCGCCGCGCCGATGACCAGCCTGACAAATTTTAACCTGGCTTCAACCACGAGTGTCGCCATAACCGCACCGCAACCCACGCAACACACAACGCTCCAACCCTTGCGGCAGCCGGTGCCGATGCCACCGCATCCGGCTTCGTCGCCGAATGTGGCCGCGCACGTTTCCAACCAGGTCATCGCCCGGATGAGCAGTTCGCTGGCGAGCAACGCCGCAGCCGCCAGCAATTCGTCCGCCCAGATGGCGACGAATCCTGCGCCCATCCACTGGCACGAAGCCAAACCGTTGATCGCTTCCGGCCAGGCGCTGCTCCTGGACGTGCGGCTCACCGCCCTGTATGACGCGGGCCACATCCCGGATGCGATTTCAATACCGGAGACGCTCCGAAACGAAGAAGTGGATGCATTCTTGAAGAAGGTGCCGACGAACATGGTCTTGATCACGTATTGCGCCAGCACGAGTTGCTCGCAGTCCAAGCGCGTGGCCGACCGCCTGGCGGTTTACCACAAATGGCCGACGGTGAAATACATGACGGGCGGCTATCAAGAGTATCAACAGGAAGAACTGGCGCGCAGCCAGCCGCAACCACCGCAACCGTAGCCATGAAAGCGAATCTCTCCAATCATTGGTGGGTTGTGTTCCGCGTGTTGCTCGGCGCGCTGATGCTTTGGGCAGCGGTTTCGAAACTGGCCGAGCCGACGGAATTCCTTGGCTCGATTTACGCCTACGACCTGGCGTTGCCGCGCTCGCTGCTTCAAGCAGTGGCCGTGGTGCTCCCGTGGCTGGAGTTGTTGTGCGGCTTGTTGCTGATCGCGAATCAGTGGAGCGAAACCGCGCTGGTGACCATCGTTGGATTGCTGGGCGTCTTTGTGCTGGCCACGGGCCAGGCGTGGGCGCGCGGCCTGGAAATCTCCTGCGGCTGTTTCAATCTGGAAATCTTTGGCGCCGACAGT
>CAZCZP010000033.1:6133-22442 GCA_964502895.1 uncultured Bifidobacteriaceae bacterium | reverse complement strand
GCATAGTCCTTGAAGTCCGGTTCGCGAATAACGACGTGACGAGTGTAGTCGGCCAGCAACATTCTGTTCTCGCCGATGAACAACACGCCGCTTTCCCATTTTTCTGCGATGGCTTGCGGAAGGAGCGTTGGTTTCCTGCCGCCGTGATACCAGGTGAGTTTCAGCGGAGGGCGAACTCCGTCGAAGCTCGGCAAGTAACCTCCAGTCATCGGATACTCGTAACGCACGATCAGCCACGGCGGTGTGGAATCCGGATGCACTGGCGGGCCGTCCACAACCTCGGCGCTCGACGGCGCGCGCAGGCCGAGCGCCCAATGCGGCAAGTCCATGAAGTGACAGCCGAAATCCGCCAATGCGCCACCGCCGAACGCCCACCAGTGCCGCCACCAGCGCGGTACAACCTCCGGGTGGTATGGCCTTTCGGCAACCGGCCCGAGCCATAAATCATAATTCAAATTCTTCGGCACAGGCGGTGCGTCTTTTGGCCAATCCTGCCCACCGTAGGTCGCGTTCACCCAAACGTGAACTTCGTTCACAAAACCGATTGCGCCCTGCCGAATCTGTTCGACGACGCGATGATAATTTTCCCCGGAGTGAATCTGTGTGCCGATTTGAGTGATGAGCTTCTGCTTCCGGGCCAGTTCAGTGACGATCCGACATTCGGAAATCGTGCGCGTAAGCGGCTTCTCGCAATAAACATGACGCCCACTGCGCAAAGCGGCGGCCGTCACAACGGCGTGCGTGTGGTCGGGTGTCGCAATGACGACCGCGTCAATGTCCTTCTGGTCGAGCAGCCGGCGAAAATCGTTGTAGGTTTTCGCTCCCGGGAATTTTCTGGCTGCGGCGGACAAAAAGTTGTCGTCCACGTCGCACAACGCCACGATGTTTTCGCCGGCGACATTGTTCATGTCGTAGCTGCCCTGATTGGCGACCCCGATGACGCCAATGTTCAGCTTTTCGTTGGCGGAGATTCTTCGCGGAGCCGTCCGGCAACCCGCAAGCCACAACCCGGCGGCTGCAGCCGTGGTGCGGCGCAGAAACTCCCGGCGGGGAAAACGCCTGCTGATGATACTCACTTGGCCGGCAATTCGCGGATGTAGATATTCTTGAACCAAAGCTCGTCGCCGTGGTTTTGCAGTTCGATCTGGCCGCTGGGGAACATCGGCTTTGTATAATCCCAGTAGTTTTCCATCACGGTATCATTGGTCACGAGTTCGCCATTGAGGAAAACATGCACGCGGTCGCCAACCATCAGGATGCGAAAGCGATTCCATTCGCCAATGGGTTTGTCAGCAACTTTGAGCGGAACGCGGGGATTCTTCTTGTTGTTGTAAAACGCGCCGGAGCCGACTTCGCTGCCAGCTTTGGTGGGCTTGGTGTGCGGGTCCCAAATCTGCACCTGTGGCGAGCCGCGCAGATAGATACCGCTGTCCCCGTGCGGCGTGATTTTCCAATCCACGAGCATCTCAAAGTTCGCGTAATCCTTTGTCGTGCACAGGCTGCGGCCCTTGCCATCAAAGGCAAGAGCACCGTCCTCGACCTTCCAATGTGCGAGCATGTTTTCGTCAGCTTCCTTCTGCGCGGCGGCGAGTTGTTCGGGAGTCAGCGCGGCGCGTTTGATGGGGTTGTCGTTCGGATCCTTCAACAATCCCTTCCAACCATTGAGGTTGCGGCCGTTGAACAATGCCTTGAAACCTTTGGGCGGCGAGTTGTCCTTTTCCTTCTGCGGCAATTCCTTGATCCGGATGTTGCGGAATTCGAGGTAATCGTTGTGGCCGAGAAAACCGACGTGGCCGCGATCACGGAACAAGCCCGGATGCTTGCGAATGATCTCCGGGTCCGTCACCTCGTTCAAGTTTGCGTCCACGATTTTCTTGCCGTTGACCACGACTTTGATGTTCCGGCCGATGGCGGTGATCTCCTCGGTGTTCCATTCGCCGGGCGGTTTGAGCGCACCCTTCTTGGCCGCCACTACATCGTAGATCGAACCGTGGTACTGGGCCGGACGCAGCTTGCCCCATTTGCCACGGTCGGCGGCACCTTCTTCGAGAATCTGAATTTCCATTCCGCCGTAGGCGGCGTCACCGTCCAGCGGCGCGCGGATGCCGACGCCGTTGTTCGAACCGTCCTCCAGCTTGAACTCGAAGCGGAAAATAAAATCGCCGTATTCCTTTTCCGTCAGCAGATTTCCGCCGCCGCCCCGGGCGCAGTAAATCACGCCGTCCTTGACCCCGTAACCCTCGCCCGTTTTGCCCATCAGCTTCCAGCCCTTGAGCGTCTGGCCGTCAAACAAAGTGGTGAAGCCGGCTTCCGCCCGGGCGCACACGGCCGTTGAAACCAACGCCGCGCCAGCCAGGATGGCCAGCAGTTTTTTTGTGCTGCGTCGGTTGCGTGTGGAATTGAAGAAGTGTTTTTTCATGATGATACACGATCTGGCGATTCAGTCCGGGGAGCGTTTGCAAATTCGCATTTCCTGTCAAGCGGGCGTTTACGCACTCAGCGCGCGGCAAGCTGAAGCCCGGCGCTTCTTTCTTCGAACCGAACCGGTCTAATTCAGTTCGGCAACTGGGGCGGCCATCTCACAGATGCTCGAAGATATGGCGATAAAACTCCGGGTGGCTCTCCCAGGTTTGCGACGAAATGATCCTGCCATCCACAACGCTCTGATGGTCCACCCATTTCCCGCCGGCTTGCTCAACCTCCAGCCGCACGTTTCGATAGCAGGTCAGCTTGCGCCCACTGCATAATCCGGCCGCGACCAGAATCTGGATGCCGTGGCAGATGGATAAAATCCATTTCCCCTGCCGGGCAAATTCCTGGACGATGCGGATCACCTGCGCTTCGTGACGCAGAAATTCCGGCGCGCGTCCGCCAATGAGCATCACGGCTGCGAAGTCGCGCACCTTCACCTGCCGGAAAGCCAGGTCCGCTTCGATCCGGTAGCCGGGTTTCTCGACATACGTGTTCCAGTCCGGATCGAAGTCATGAATGACGCCGTGGATGGCGCGTTTCTTCGTCGCGGCGATGAGCGGTTTCCAGCCGGCTTCGAGAAAGCGATGTTTCGCGTAATAAATCTCCTGCGATTCGCCGGCGTCGTCGGTGATGATCAAAAGTTTTTTTGCCATGCGCCTCAGCGTATCCGACATAAACGGGAAATTCGAGGAACAAAAATGAAGGGAACGCCGCACGGGGTGCATCTCAAAACTTAGAGGGGTTGCGGTAAGCGAAAGCCTCGATGGTTGGCGCCCTTTTCATTAACGCCCAGCTTCAGCTGGGTGGTTGCGGCAGGCTCGGCCATAAAACCGCTTCAGCGGTTTACCCGCACTCACAAACCGCTGAAGCGGTTGAAACGCCTGGGACACGCTGACACCCAACTGAAGTTGGGTGTTAATGAAACAATTCACAGCGTGAGCATTTTTTGAGAAGCGCGAGCCGCTCTTTATTCGCCAACCAGCGGCAGCCGCGATTGAACCCGGCGTGCAGGTTACTCACCAATGATTTTCACCAACACCCGCTTGCGCCGGCGCCCGTCGAACTCGCCGTAAAAAATCTGTTCCCATGGGCCGAGGTCGAGCTTCCCTTTGGTGATGGCCACGACAACTTCGCGGCCCATGATCTGGCGTTTCAGGTGTGCATCCGCGTTGTCCTCACCGGTGCGGTTGTGCTGGTATTGCGACGTCGGCGCGTGTGGCGCGAGTTTCTCCAGCCACGCGTCGTAGTCCTGCAACAGCCCATCCTCCGCGTCGTTGATGTAAACCGACGCGGTGATGTGCATGGCGTTGACGAGGCAAAGGCCCTCCTGCACGCCGCTCTGATGGACGAGTTTCTCAACTCTGTCAGTGATGTTCAGGTAATCGCGGCGATGCGGCGTCTCGAACCAGAGATGTTCAGTCAGACTCTTCATTTGGCTCGCGTCATCGGCCCGAGTCAGCGTTGAGCGTCGCCATCGCCTTGCGCAGCGCGGCAATGGTTGCGGCGCAGGCTTCTTCATTTTCCATGGCGTTCAGGTTCTTGTTGAAGGGTTCGGCGCGAATCGGCGCGTCGCAGCCAATCTGCCGCAGAGCCTCCAGAAATTTTCTCACCGGAATCACGCCCGTGGAGGCGGGCAATTCACGCTGGCCGTCCTGTTGTTGTTCCAACGCGAGGCCCGCGGGAGCGTCGTTGAGGTCCACGGCCACCACGTCTTCGTTGCGCAATTCCAACAGCGCGGCTTCGGTGTCGCCCGCCGTCCACCAATGCCAGCTATCCAGAATCAGTCCGACATTGCCCGTGCCGATGGCTGCGATCAACTTGCGCGTGCCGCTCAAGTTGTAAACGAACGGGTGCGCAGACCTGGCCCGCAGCGACGGCGTTCCCACGTATTCCAGACCGAATCGCAGCCCATGCTCCTTGAGAATTTTGGCGGCCTTTTCCAGCCGAGTCCGATGTCGCTCGAAGTTGGCGTCGTAATTCAACGTGTTGTGTCCCGGAGAAATCCACGTGCCCACGCGGGTCGCGCCGCAACGTTGCAAAGCCGCTGCGAGCCGCGGGAGTTCGACAAGCCCCTGCTCGAAGCGGGCGTCATCGCCGCGAAAATCCACGGGCAAACCCGCCACGCCCCAGGCGAGGTTTTTGGTTTTCAATTCGGCCAGCAGTTCTTCGCGCGCGGCATCGTCGAGTCCGGCGAGGAATTGCGGAAACGGTTCGACGGCGGTGAATCCGTGTTTGGCGGCGAGGCGGACGGCTTCGTGTTGGTTGGCGCTGACGCCGATGGCGCCGGGCGAAAGGCTCAAGGTCATGCGGACGGGTTTGGACTGCGCGAACATTTGCGCAGCGAACGGGAGCGCTGCGGCAACCGAAACGCGGGCCAGGAACGAGCGGCGGGGAAACATCGGAATCGAATTCATGCCCGAAAGCTGCCGCCGAATTGCGCGCGACGTCAAGCGAACTGTAAGTGGCCCAGCCGTGGCCGTCGCCAATGACGTGATACGCCCGAGGTACAGAGAACCGAAGTTCGCGTCACCGGGTTGAGCGGGTTCGCCGCTGGCGGCGCAGAGCTTTCGCGCGCCGCGCAGTTTGCGCGGTCCACGTTTCGACTGCGGCTTGGGCCCGTTCGAGCTGCCGGACGAGGCGCGCGCATTTGGGGCACGCCGCCAGGTGCGCGGCAATCTCAAGATCCGCGCTCTCTGGCGTGGTCACTTGCAGAAAGTCGTAGAGCCTTCCGGCGCTCAAATGCCTGGATCTTCTGGCCGGTGCTGCTTCCCTTGTTGCTTCTTTTTTCTGCGTCCTCGTCCTTTGCACGAGCCACCCTTTACTCCCGGCCCACGGGTTTGGCGAGGGCTTTTTTGTTTCTTTCCGGTTACATCAGGCGTTGCGGCGGACCCAGGCCCAACGACTCACGCCGGTTGACAGCGCTTTCTTGACGGAGTTCCAGGCCTCGACAATTTCGCGGGCCTGGGCGTGAACATTCGCGCCGGGAAAAAACTGCCCGAGGGGAATGTCACCGGCCCGCCTGCCTGCCAGCGAACCCAGAGCGGCCTGGTGTTTTTTGCCCCGGACGAGTTCCGTCAACGGCCGGTTCATCCTGGCGCGAAGTTTTTTGAAGCCGGCGCGAACCGAGCCGGAGGACGCTTCGCTGACCCGCAAGTATTCGCGTTCGGCGATGCGGGCGACTGTGCGCAACGGAAGGCGGGAATATTTTTCGAGAACCTTCCGCGGCGGCACACCAAGCAACCGGCACAAAATGAACACGATGATCTGGTGCGGCGGCTTGGACAGGCGAAAGAGACTTCGAGTGAGCCGTAGTTTCACGGCCTCGCGCTCGCGATCCAATTCTGGCGGAGTGGAAACGCCGGCATTGCGCTCGACCGCGGAGCCGTCATCGCGCGTGCCCTCCAGGTTCGCCTCGCGGCCATTTCGCCGCCGCAATTTTTTCCAATGCTCAAACACAACCAACCGCGCTTCGTTGTATGTGAACGCAATGAGCGGCGCGCGGCCGGGATCGAATTTGGAAATCCGCCGCCTGACGCGATCGAATGTTTCCTGCGTCAGTCCCTGCGCAATAGATTTGTCCAGTCCATACCGCGACTGAAGATGCAACGAAACATCCTTCCATCGCGCCGCCGTGAAGACCGCGAAGACTTTTTGTGAATGCCAACGGAGTTGCGCGCCTGCGATCGCTCTCGCACCGAGCATTACCAAGGCTTCGAAGTTCGCCTCGATGTCTGGGTTCAAATAATCACGCAGCGTGCTCGCTCCCCAATACGCCGCCAGTTCGCGCGATGGCGTCTGCTCGGGAAGAACCCGGAACGTCCGGGGGCGGAGTTGATAGCAGAGGTCATCGAGATAGACGGCAACGGAGTTGGCCGAGATGGGTTTTTGCCGGGCCAGAATTTCCTGGAGGACCCCGGCCAGCTTGCGCAACGGCAAGTCCAACCAGTCAGGCGGGATGGCTTCGGGTTGCAGCCGGCGGCACAGGCTAACCAAATAAGCCAGGACCGGAACGGGCGACTCGAAGCGGACCAGCCGGATGCGGAGGAGAATTTCCTCCAATTGTTCGGGAAAGCGTACGCGCGACGGATAAAAGCGGTTTGGTTTCATCTGAGAATTCGCGCCCGCAATCCGCCCAAGGCGGCAGCGGGTACGTCCTTTGATTGGCATCAAACGTCGGCGACCGGCGCTCTTCGCGGTCGGTCAGATGCCTGAAGAATTGTAAAAGGTTTCCGAAAAGGCAAATGTGGCGCCGGACGGGCCGAAGGACGGCCCGCGAAAACAAACCGGAAATTGTGCAGAGCCAATTCATATCGTCGGTTTGCGAGGCTTACGGGTTCGACGCTATTCGCGAGTCGCCCCGGCGGCAAGAATTATTTCAGCGGAAGTTTTCAACATGATTCCTGCCGCGGGCCGCCGCGATGCGGCGGACGCGCTGAAACGTTGGACCGCCCGCGACGGTTTCAACCTGGTGCCGGCGTGCGCCGTTGCGGGATAGCCCGTGAATGTTTTTTGTTTTGGAGCAAACGTGAAGGTTGGGTTGGGTGACATCATGCCCCGACTTTATTCTCCCGCGAGGTGGCGAACACAACCGCCAACTCTGGCGGATAATTTCTTTCCCGGAGGAAATTTCCCAAGCTGAGATCCGGCGCGAATAATTTTTCTTGCGTTTGTTCCGTGTCGGAATCAAATGGGTAACCCGGCACAATGAGCCCGCCCGACATCCTCAAGAAAAACCCCGAGACGCGGCAACTCGCGATTGCGGCGGCCCGCTATCTGGCCCTGGGCTGGACGCAAAGAAAAATTGCGGACGAACTCCACCACAAAGAGCCCTACATCAACCGGCTGCTCGCCGCTGCCGAAGCCTGGAAATACCTGAGCCGGGTGCCAACCGTGCTGCGACACGAGATCAGCGACGAGGATTGGGAGGCGGTGCAGAATCGTTTCTTCCAGGACCTGACATTCACTCCGGTGCTGAAAGATTTGGTCCCCAAGAGTATTCACTTTGAGGCCTTCATGGTGCCGGGCGAATACGATCAGTTCCTGCGCGGTGCCGCCCATCAGATCGGCCACTTGCTGCGGAACTCCGGGCTGGTTGGCGTGATGTGGGGGCGCACCGTTTACATGCTGGTCAAGCATCTCCAGGTCTTGAGTGACACGCTCGACCGCGATCTGCTGCGCCGCATCGAGTGTATTCCCCTGTGCGGCGACCCGATTTTTTTGATGAACCAGCGCCGCTTGGAGTACTCCGCGTCCTGGCTGGCCTCGACGTTGCAGGACGCGCTGACCCGCAAGCCCCGCCAGTCTTTTCCGTGTCTCATGGGCGTGCGGGCTTACGTCAACCGCGCGCTACGCTCGGCGACGGCGGACGGCAAACCCGCCTGGCGGCAGCACATCGAGGAACTTCCCGGTTACGACACCATCTTCGGAAAACGCGCGCCGTTGATCAATCAGGTGGACACCATCATCACGGGCGCCGGCATCGTGGTCCCGGGGATGGAGACTTTGGAGCACAGCACAGGCGACTTGATCGAAGAACGACTACAACAGGAGAAAGAACTTACCAAAGTCAAACTGGACCAAATCATCCTGGGTGACATCGGCGGGTGGCTCATTGAGAAACCGGGTCTCAAGCCGGCGGATAAGAAGCTTGTGGAAGACCTCAACCGCGGTTGGACCGGCGCAACACTCGATCACCTCAAATGGGTTGCGGCGGCGGGCGTACCAGGGCAGCGGGTCGGCAACATCCTCGTCGCTTGGGGGCCGGCAAAAGCCGCCTTGATAATCGAAGCGATTTCCCGCGGGCTCGTGAATACGCTGTTGATTGATCGCACACTCGGTGATCGCATCAAGGCGATGTTGCCGAAACCGGAACGGCAAAATCAAAAGTCTGGCCGGTAAGTTTTCTTCTATTTCTTTTTCCTCCCTTGCTTTTCGTGCCGGCTGAATTCCTGCGGCGCTCGCTTTAGGAGCCCCCACATCCGCCAGCTACGCGCTTTCGCGCTTGCGGAAAAATTAAATTTTTCCGATTCGCGGACCAAGTGGGGTTGGAAACGCGTCCCGAACCCGTGCGTTCCCATGAACCGAAAACAGAACACAGAACATGTTGAACCTCGAATCTCAACAAATTCACCTGGTCGCGGATTTTCCGATGGGCGGTGACGGCGCAAGCCGGCCGCGCATGGAGCCGCTGCCTGTGCCGGCTCAACCGGCGGCCGTCATTGTTACCCCGGGTGAACCACCCCGGCTCGAAACCGGCAATCCGCTCGCCGCCGGCGCGATGGTTGTCGAACAGATCGTCAACAGCCGTCGCCAACTGCGCTTGCTGGCAGTCAACTCCCACGGCGAACCCTTGCGCGTCAACGGCCAGTTGGCGCCGCGCGCGGCGGTCCTCGCGGAGAAAGATTCGTTGCAACTTCCGGACGACACCACGTTGCACGTCACATTTTTCAACCGGCCCCGCAACGGCAAACCACCGCCCGAACTCATCGGCAAACAGTGTCCCGTCTGCCGCGTTCCATTCACGGAATCCGCGACAGTTTATATCTGCTCATGCGGTGTCGCGATGCACAACAGCCCCGACGGCGAAGCGGATGGTTTGCAGTGTACCCGACTCCAACACGCCTGCATCGGGTGCGAGCGGCCCATCACGTTGAAGGAGGGGTTCACTTACTGGCCTGACCTGATCCATGCGTAGCCGCGCGCCATTTCTCGAAATCAAACCGTGCTCTCTGGAGCACGGGCACGCCACGCTCGATCCCGCGGCCCGTCTGCCGAAATTTGTCGGCGGTCCGGTGGACGCGGCGCCGAAGCTGAATGCCCTCAGAGTTTTTATCGTCGGTGTCGGCAGTGTCGGTGGACGCATCGCCATTCACCTGGCGCGGTTGGGTATTGCGAGGCTGTGGCTGGTTGATCCAAAGCGCTTCAAGCCGGAAAGCATGCTGACCCACGACATCGAATCACGCGATGTCGGCAAATCCAAAGCCCTGACCACGGCCCGCCGATGCAAGGCGATCAGTCCGGCCACGCGCGTGTTCGCTTTCGACGGCGTCGTGGAGGAACTTCCGCTGGACGCATTTGCCGGCGCCGACCTCGTGGTGCTGGCCACGGACAATCTCGCGGCGGAAATCGAAGTTGGCCAACGCTGCGTCCACGCCGGCAAACCGCTCGTGCAAGCTTCCGTTCACGGCGACACGCTGACGGCTCAAGTCAGAGTATTCGGCAACGCGGATGGACAAGGGCCGTGTCCCGCTTGCGGCTTCGGCAACGTGGAGTGGCGGATGCTGAACGAACAAGTCCGTTTTAGCTGCGACGGATTCGCGCCAAACTGAATGACTGCTCAACCCTCTATTCCCCCTACCGTCAGCACGAGCAACCTGTGTTCGCTCGCTGCTGATCTGGCGGTGAACCAGATTTTGCGCTTGGCGCTACGGCTTGGCGAGCCGGTGTTCGACACCACTATAGAATTCTGCGGCTTCACAAATCGTAGCGTCACGTCACGGCTGACGCGCAACGCGAATTGTCCCATTGACCACGCCAAGTGGAGTTTGGCCGCGCTGGAAAAGCCGCTCGCGAAAACCACGCCCGGCGAACTGGCAAAAGTTGTTGGCCTCGGCGTGAACACCGGGCCGGTGACATTCACGGTTGACGGCTTCGGCTGGGTTGAATCCGGCGTGTGCCAATGCGATTCACCAAAAGTTGTGCGCCGTTTCGTTCCGGCCGGGCGCAAGCAAGTCGGCCTTTGCCCGAAATGCCGGCAGCCGATTCTGGCTCAACCAATTTTCACTCACCGCAACGTCGCGGCGGCCCTGCTGGGCAAAGCGCTCGAAATGCCTTTGGATGAACTTGGCGCGGCGAAGGCTCGTTGCGTTCTTGTCGGCAATGACGCCGAGTCGGTCTTGTTCCGCGAGCCGGACACTCAACCTTCCGCACATGAGCACTGAAGTCATTACTCCAATCCCGCGGCGCGGCTTGTCCGCATTGAATGAAGTTGAACTGGATGAGCATCATCGCCGCATTTCCGAGTTTGCGCGCGCGACGTGCGGCGGCCCGGCGGCCTGGCGTCAGCGCAAGTTGGTGGAAGTTCACGAAGTGCTGGCACTCGCGCAGTTGTCGCGGCGGCTCAGAATCGAGTGGCTCGATGTCACGGTGGATTTGCGCGCGGTGATAGAAATGCAAACGACCGTGCCGTGCCTCCGCAGCCCCGACGCGCCGCTCGACATTTCCCCGCGCGCCGTGCTCGGCATCATGTATCGGCAGGCCGTGTTGACGTCGCCGCAGCCCGGCTACTCGTTCGTGCAAATCCTGTCGCCGGGCCCGGTCTGGCACGCGAATGTCAGCCGGGATCAAAATCAGGTTTTGTGTTTGGGCCCCAACCTGCCGGTCGGAATTCCGCTCAAGGAAATCCTGCTCATGGCGTACGGCGCGCTGACGTTTCAAACGATTCAATTGGACCCCGGCGATTCCGCCGGCGTCATGAACCCCGCCGCCGCCCAGTGGTGGTCGTGCGAAAATAATCTGAAAAAAATTCCACTTTCACGTGAGCCATTCCTAGTCAACCCGGAAACCAAAGTATGAAACCCGATTCGCTAAAATTGAAAAGCCCCCTCGTGCCGCACTGGCATGAGGCGCTCGTTCGCGCCGGTTTCGCGGCAAACGGCGACGGCCGTTATCATCACGAGAAGATTTCCTTCCGCAACGAAGGCCGCTGGTTGCAACTCGAAACTGTCACCGACCCGCCGCCCCCGGATTTGGTCCGGGATCTGGGCCGGCCCGGTTTGTGGAAGCACATCGGCGGAGGTCAGGCCGGCCGCCGCGTGTTTGAGATTCCCGCCGCCGCCGTTCGCTCCGGCGACGAAACCGAGTGGAGCGACGAGGCGAATGCTGCCTCGCCTGACGCCTTTCTCTCCTGGGCGCTGGCCAGCGCGAAGGACGGCGTTGCGCCCGGCTGGCAACCGCCCGCGCGCGAGCTGGTGGAATCGTGGCTGACGCCGGGCGCGCTCACGGTCCAGGCCGGCCCGATGGTGCGCCAGGGCGAATTGATTCTGACGCCCGAACGCTGGGCCGTGCGGTTTCTGATTCTGCCGGTCGTGCCGGCGGATTTGCCCTTTGTGCGCCGCGACTGGCTGCGCGCCATTTTGAACGACGCGCAAACGCTCTGGCGGCTCGTGCGGCTGGGCTTCGCGAGCGAAGGAGAAAATCTGGCGGTGGCTTGCGAGGTGGACTTCACCGGAGCGCCGGCGTCGGAGGATTTATTTTTGGCCGGGCTGCATGGCGTTCGTCACGTCGTCGCGGCGCTGGTCGAAACGGTCGAGCTTTTGGCGGATGCAACGATTGCATCGGAAGCGCTGAAGCTCGCGCCGTCGTCGAAACCACAACCAGAAAGGAGTCAAACACATGAGTCTCATGGACACTGAAACCTTGTTGCCCGCGCCCCGGACTTCGTCCGGGAACAACGGCAACGGTTTCCACTTCGAAGCCGCCGACGTCACGGGCACGCATCTGATTGATGCGCGCGACGTGCAACGCAGCACGCCCGCCGGCGCGGTCGCGCAGGCGCTGGCCGCGCGGATGGCCCTGCCGCAAAACGTCCCTTGGGCGTTGCGCGACGACCGCACCGGGAACTACCTCGACGAGCACCGCGCCATCGGCGAGCAGATCGAATCCGAGGCGCGCCTGACGTTGCATCCCAAAACTCATTTGGGGGCCGGCTGAGGAAATGCCCCTGTGCGCGGGCGGGAGCGGCGCAAGGAGGCTGCTCCCGCCTCGACGGGGAAAATTGTGGACCAACGATTCAGTGCATGAATGATATGAAGACAATTCTGCCGCTCGCGCGAGGCAACGTCTGGACGGGAATGCCGGCCTTTCAGTGGCCCGCTCGTGAAGTAGAACACGGTTGTGTGCGAAGGGCGCGCCGCGTTCGCATCGAAATGGCCACGCTGCGGCTGGGTCTGCGACCGCAGCCGCGCTCCGTTCGCGTTGGGGAATTTCTCGGCGGACGAACCTCCACGAGCTTCGTTGCTACTGTTCAACCGACGATTTTGCCTGAACCAAAACGGGGTCCGCGACGTGATGCCGGTCGGTCTTGTTTCGCCACGCTCGTTTTGCGTCATGCGTTGTTGCGAATGCTGCTTCACGGCATCGCTGCGGCGCGCAAGCCGCACAATTTCCGCTGGCATCTCCAAGGCATCGCCCGTGAATTTTATGGTTGTCTCCGGAAAAAATAAGTTGCCCTCGGCCGACCAGGTCGAGTCGCTGGCCGTGGTGTTGCGATCCGAACCAAACCGCGAACACCTGGCGCGCGAGCCCGTCCTGCCCGCCGACCTTTCGGACGTCATTAGCGAAGCGTGGCGCGACGGCTGCCTGCGGCGCGGCCATCCGAAAGTGCCGCTGGCGGAATTGCCTGTCCGCCTTGTGCCCACGTTGAAGGAAGGCTCAAACCGCCGTTGCCAGGGATTCGATCTCGAATTGACCGACCCGCGTGGCGAATGCGTGCGGCGGCCATTCACGATCCACAGTCTTTCTCCCGTTGCCCAGCGCGCTGCGGCCCGGCTGCTGACGGCGGGCACGCTTCAGCCCGGCCAATCTTATCTCTTCGAGGTTGAACTCGATCGCAACCGACCAGCCACGCCTTCGCCGTCCATCAGCGGTTCGTTCGAGGTCCGCATCAAAACTCCCGCGCTCTCTTACCTCAACGTGCCACTGCGACCGTTGCTCGAAAAAGCCACGGCCGTGGATGTGATGGAGGACGACCGTTTCCCGGTCTTTTTCACGGAGGAGGCGTTTGCGCGGGCGGAAAAACTTTCCCGCCGGGGCGGTGATGCCGTGCCGCCCGTTGAAACTGGCGGCGTGCTGATCGGCTCGTTGTGCGCGTGCAAAAGTTCCGGCGAATTTTTCTGTGTCGTCACCGACGTGCTCGAAGTCTGTGAGGCCGAGGAAAAAGAATTCAGCCTGTCCTATTCGAGCCAGAGCTGGACGCGCATTCAGCAGATCATGAAGGCGCGCCGGGCCGCGCAGCCGGAGCGCGCGGAAAAAATTCTGGGCCAGGCGCACGGCCACAATTTTGTCCCGAACGAAGGCAAGACTTGCGAAGCCTGCCTGCACCGGCCCGTGTGCAGTTTGAACAACGTGTTTGTTTCGCAGGAGGACCGGAACTGGACGCGCGCCGTTTTCGCGCATCAACCCTGGCAGTTGTGCCACATCTTTGGCCTGACCGCGCGAGGCGACAAGGTGAACGCGCTGTTCGGCCTGCACGATGGGCGGCTGCAATCGCGCGGCTTTTTCAAAATCCCGGATTTCAACCCTGAACCGTCGCAGTTCGCGACTTCAACCCCGGAGAAACTGACCTATGCCGAAACTTAAGAAATCAAATCAACTCCACGCGATGCTGACCAATGGGGAACTGCCGCTGGATCACCGGCTGGAATTATTGAAGGGTCTGGTGAACAACAACGGCGCGGAAAACAAGGCCATCCTGGCTTCGCTGCTGGAAGGCGCGGGGCCGGACCTCGAAGATGTGCATGCGCAAAAAGTCAACGAGTTGAACGCGCTGATCCGCGAGATGATGGAAGGACCGTTGCGCAACGGTGTGTTCATCGGCCTCTGCGACAACAACGGCTCGCCGGTCAGGCAGGCTTTGGTCGTGCTCGATGACGGCACCCAGGTTTACACGGCCGTGCCCGACGCGATGCTGGCCGGTGAATTGCGAACCGGCGACCGCGTCATCCTCGAGGGCAAGGGCCGCGCGTTGCTCAAGCGCGCGGCGACTTTCAAAGTCGGCGAAGTGGTGAACCTGGAACGCTGGGTGGACGAACGGCACATCGAGGTCAAAGGCCGCGGAGACGAGCGCGCGGTTCTGATCGCGTCAGCGATTCTGATGGACAAGGCGAAGTCCGAGCAAGCCACGCCCGGCATGAGCGTTATCATCAACCCGAAACAGACGATGGCCTTTGACGTGTTGCCGTCGCCGGATGGGCTGGCGCATTACCGTTACCTGGCCAAAGCGCCCGTGCCGGACGTGGTGGTCGAGCGCGACATCGGCGCGCCGCCGAAGTGCATCGAAGAACTCTCGTCGTTGATTCGCGCGGAATTGCTGAACCCCGACGCGCGCCGCCGCTACCACCTGCCGCGCTGCGTGATGAAATTGCTGGCCGGCGTGAGCGGCAGCGGAAAAACCCTCGCCTTGCAGGCGATCTGGCGGCGGATGTACGAAATCATGAGTGAAGTGACCGGCGTGCCGATGGACCAATTGCCGCCGCGCGTGTTCCGGTTGCGCATGAGCGAGGTGCTTTCCAAATGGCTGGGTGACAGCGATAAAAAACTGGACCGCTTCTTCACGGAAGTCGAGCAACTCGCTGACGAACCGTTCGTTGCGCCGGATGGCCGGACTTGGAAATTGCCGGTGCTGGCGATCATGGAGGAAATTGACGGGCTGGCGCGCGCCCGCGGGCACGACCCGATCTATGACCGCATCCTGACGACGGCGTTGCAGCGGCTCGATTCCACGCGCGAAGATTTGCGCGCGCGTTTCATCATTTTCATCGGCACGACGAATGAGCCGCAGTCGGTGGATCGCGCGTTCCTGCGGCGCATTGGCGGGACGGTGGAACATTTCGGGCGCTTGAATCGCAAGGGGGCGTTTGTCGCCGTGTTGCAAAAGCACATTCATCGGCTGCCGTTGTTTTCCAACAACGGACACCTGCCGGCGGAATTACAGCGGAAGATGATCGCAGACGTGACGGGCTGGCTGTTCAGCCCCAACGGCGCGGACCGGGGCGTGGTCGAATTGATGTATGCCGGCGCCACGACGCCGCAAGTGCGTTATCGCCGCGACTTTCTCACGGGCGCGCTGATTGATCGCGCGGTGCGGCAGGCCGCCGAGGAAACATGCAGGAACGAAACGCACGAAGGCGGCGCGCCGGGTTTGAAGTTTGAAACGCTCGTGCGCGCGTTCGATGAACAGATTCGCAGCGTGGTGGACCAACTCACCGAGCACAACGCGCGTGAATACACGGACGTGCCGGACGGCGTGCGCGTGGCCAGCGTCCGGCGCATTGCGCAACCGGCGCAATTGCCAATCGAACTGGAGCGCGTCCGAAATCATGTTGCAGCAGCATAAATCTGGCCGACAACTTTTCCGAAACCCGAACTATGAACGAACAAACTCAATCCCCCAGAGAACGAGCCTCCAGCGGTGGCGGGCTGGGCGGCATTTTTGACGACGGGCTGGGCGACGATGGACTGGTGACCGTTTCCTCCGGCCAGTACGCCGAGCAGTTGCCGGTGGCGAACATGACCGTCGGAGAAATCCGCGACCGCTTTCGCGACCGGTTCGACATTGACCCGCGCAGTCAAGCCGTGCTGGCTGGCAACGAAGTCGGCGACGAAACCGTCGTGCGCCCCGGCCAGTTGCTCATGTTCGTGCGGCGGGCGGGTGAAAAGGGATGCGTCGTTTGAATGCAAGAGCGGTTCATGAGCGAACACATCCACATCGAAGGCACGGAAGCAATTGCCACGTCGCCGGAAGGTCAAACGGCAAAGCTTCCGCTCGAATTGCTGTTGGCCCGCATTGCGCCGCCGCGCATGGACACCTGCGGCGTGCTGTTGCCAGACGGCATCAAGCTGATCTTGTCGGAAGGCACCCACTCAATCTGGGTTTATGAGTGTCCGCCGCGCGTCCACAACTTTCGCTGGATTGCCGGAGATTCTCCCGTGCCGTTTGGCAAAGGCACGAAATACCGTTCCGTGCGCATCGCCCTGCCGTATCTGGTCGTGCTGGTGGTGTTTGGTCCCGGGCCGAATGGACAGTTGCAGTTAACTGCCGCCAACGAATGTTTCTTCC
>CAZCZP010000033.1:3638-6033 GCA_964502895.1 uncultured Bifidobacteriaceae bacterium | reverse complement strand
GGTCCCGGGCCGAATGGACAGTTGCAGTTAACTGCCGCCAACGAATGTTTCTTCCGCAACGCGCCGCTGAAGGACACCGCGGATGAATTGTTTTTCCCCGCGTTGCTCAATTGCTCGAAGTTTGTGCCGGAGGAAGGTCGTCCGCTGGCGTGGATTTGCACGCAGCATTTGAATTTCGCCGCCCTGCTGCGCGAACCGAACCAGCCCAAGCGCCTCGTCACCAGTTTCGATGCGTTGCGCCATTGCCTGCTCGAAACCGGCTTCAACTTGAGCAGCGAGAATCATGAGGCTTCGAGCTGGTTCACCGCGTCGCGCGGCGTGGACCCACGCGTCAATACGGTTGAAGCGTGGGAGGCGGCGTCGGAGAAGGATTCGTTGTTCGTGCTCGACGTGCCCTGGCTCAGCACGGGCCGGTCGCTCGCGCAAGTCACGGCGCGCACGTTCAAGAATCTCGGCGCGAACCGGACCAATTACGCGAGTGCCGCCGCCCTGGCTCGCGTCATTTTCAATCAAACTGCCGCGCCGCGACCGCGGCACCGGATGATCATGGAACTACTCGATGAACTCTCACAATGACCAGTTGCACACGCCGATCTTCGTCAAGCTCGCGCCCGACATGCCGCTTCCCGATGACGTGCCGGTCTTTCATTTGTTGACGCGCGACGGATTATTCCTCTGTCGCAATCATCCGTTCTTCCGCAGCAGCGTGCGCGTGGAACAATTCCCCAGTGAACTTGCCGCGCACCAGCCTTTTCTCAAAATGCGCTACCCCAAGCTCCCGCGAAAACTGGTGGAACAGGTCGTGGGTTTCTTCGCCATCGTGGGCCGCCGTCATTCGTCGGAAGCGGCGGTGTTGCTGGCTTGGGACAAGACTGCCGAGACGGTCGTGCCCATCGTACCCGAACAGGTCGGCCTCGTGGGGCGAGGTTGGCATGGCGACCTGTTTCCCATGGAGTTGCAGTATGAAATTCCGCCGCTCCCGCCCAACCTCACGCTCATTGGCGACATGCACAGCCACGTGGACGGGCCGGCTTACGCGTCTTCGATGGACAAGGCGGATGAGGAATTTCGCGCCGGTCTGCACATTGTCGTGGGGCGCATTCGATACGAGCCGCCGGAATTTCATTGTGAGGTGACGGTGGACGGCGTGCGCTTCGCCATCAAGGACCTCGACACGATCTTCTCCGACTACCAACGACGCCGCGAACGCGAAGTGCCGCCCGAGTGGCTGGACAAGCTGACGGTGAAATCATGGAGCTCATCCGCCGCAACGTATGTCATCCAGCCGGCGCGACGGTTAGGTCCAGAAATTCAGGACGCCGTAATCGTGGACAAACCCGAGAGCGTTGCGACGAACGGCGACAAGCACGGCGACGAAGTCGCGACCATGACTGCGCCCTTGATAGTTCCCCGGCGCGCGGATTCCACAACCGAAGCCAAGCCGTGAGTGCGTCAGCGATTCCTCAAGGCCAGGTGCTCAAACCTGAGTTGCCGGAAAACTGTTCGGTGAAACTCATCGGCCTCGGCGGCGTGGGTGGGAATGTGGCGCGCAATCTCGCGATTTTCCTGGCGTCACTGGGCTGCAACGCGCGGCTGGTGCTGATTGACGGCGATGCCTTCGAGCCGTCCAACGCCTCGCGAATGTTCTTTGGGGCGTGCGGCAACAAGGCTGCCGTGATTCGCGACGAGTTGTTGCCGCGCTTTGCTGAATCGAACCTGTCGCTCATCGCCATTGAGGAATTCGTCACGCCAGAAAACATTGGCCGGCTGATTCACGAGGGCGACATCGTGTTGTTGACGGTGGACAACCACGCCACGCGCAAACTGGTGAACGATTATTGCGCCGCGAACCTCCAAAATTTTTTCCTGCTTTCGGGTGGCAACGATGGCGTGGGCAAGGATGCCTCCGGTTCGATTCGCCGCGGCACTTACGGCAATGTGCAGGCGTATCTCCGGCGCAACGGCGAGGATGTTTCGCCGTCGCTGACGCGCTTTCATCCCGAGATTCGCGAACCGGCGGACCGCTTGCCCACGGACCAAAGCTGCACGGAACTGGCGATGTCCGTGCCGCAGATTCTTTTCGCGAACCTCACCGTCGCGACCGCGATGCTGAACACGCTCTGGCTGCATCTCTGCGGCGCGTTGCACTATGGCGAATTGTCCTTCGACATTGCCGATGGGCTGATGCGACCGGTGATTAAGTTGCCAACGCGGGAGTCGCCTGCGCTTGAGCCTGTTGGCGCAACAGGGCGAGTTGCTCGATTACCAGTCGAATCGAAGGCTCTTGATCAAATCGAATAAAAGCGCGCGCCCTACGCCCTTTTCTGAACTCGAAGCAGAATTCCAAAAGGACAAAGCCAAGAAAAATCAGAACCGCGAGAATCGGGAACAGGTA
>CAZCZP010000033.1:0-3538 GCA_964502895.1 uncultured Bifidobacteriaceae bacterium | reverse complement strand
CCTAATTTCATTCCCGCGCGCGCCCTCGGTCGTGACGGCGCGGTTGCTCCCAGCGAACGAATCGTGCTGGGCGCGATCGGCATCGGCAACCGTGGTAATTATGTGCTCGGGTGTTTCCTGCCTGAACCGGGCGTGCAGTTTGTGGCAATTTGCGACGTGAAGCAGGAACGCCGGCTAGCCGTTAAGAAAAAGGCCGACGATTTTTACGGCAACCAGGATTGTGCCATGTATCGCGACATGCATGACCTGCTCGTGCGTCCCGACGTTGACGCGGTGCTGATTGCCACCGGCCCAAACTGGCACGGGACGGCCGCCATGCTGGCAGCCGAAGCCGGCAAGGATGTCTATTGCGAAAAACCCTGCACGCGGAACATCGCCCAAAGTTTCGCGCTGGCGGAGACTTTCCGCCGGACGGGGCGCGTGTTTCAAGCTGGCACGCAACGACGCAGCCTGCCTAATTTTGCTTTCGCCTGCGAATTGGCCCAGCGCGGCAAGTTGGGAAAACTTCACACGGTGCACGCGCATCCCATGGGGCTGGTGACCGAAATGAGCGGCTGGCTGCCGGCTGAGTCCGAGCCGCCGAAGGATCAGGTGGATTGGGACATGTTCCTGGGCCCGGCGGCGTGGCGACCTTACAACAAGCGGCTGCTGAACGCGTTCAACTTTGAAAAAGGCGGCGGCTTCATGGGCGCTTTCGGCGGAGGAGGCTGTCTCGAGTGGGGTTCGCATTGCGTGGATCTCTGTCAGTGGGCGAACAATGCCGACAACACGGCGGCGGTGGAATACTGGCCGGAGGGCAAGGAATTGCACGCGCGTTATGCAAACGGCGTCAAGCTGGTGATGCGCAACGACGGCTGGCTGCCGCTCGGTTCATGCCCGGTGCGCTTCGAAGGCGACTCGGGCTGGGTGGAAACGGCTGACAACGGCGAAATGGTCGCCAATCCGACCACGTTGATTGCCGGCCCGCGTCCCCGGATTGCGGGCTACCCGGCAAATTTTCATGTGCGCGATTTCCTTAATTGCGTGCGGACGCGAGGCAAAACGCGCGCGGACGCAGACGCGGCGTGCTGGTCACATGTCACCTGCCACGCGGCGAACATCGCTTTGTTCCTCAATCGCAAGGTGAAATTCGATCCGGCAAAGGCTGAGTTCATCGGGGACGAGGAGGCCAACCGCTTGCGCTCCGAAGCGTTACGTGAACCGTGGAAGTCTTGATTCAGGCAAACTGGAAAACATCAACCGACCACGAGGGAATATGAATACAAGAGTTTGGAACTTTGCAGGGTGTTTGGTGCTGATCGCAATGGCGAGCGCAGGGATGGCTGCCGATGGCCATACTTCTTCTGCCGAGAAAGCCCGCAAGGCAATCAGCACGCTTCAGTCCAGTGCGGCGCCCGGAGACAAGGCCATTGCCTGCAAACAACTCGCCGTCTTCGGCGGGCCGGAAGCGGTGCCGGCGCTCGCTCCGTTGTTGGAGGACAAGGAACTGGCTTCCTGGGCGCGCATCGCGCTTGAAGTGATCCCGGGCAAGGCTGCCGACGAAGCTTTGCGCAACGCCGCACGCAAGTTGCAGGGCGGACTGCTTATCGGCGTGATCAATTCCATTGGCGTCCGACGTGATGCGAGTGCAGTGAATATTCTGGAGACGAAATTGAAGGATGCTGATGCGGAAGTGGGGGCGGCCGCGGCGGTGGCGTTGGGCCGCATCGGTGGCGATAACGCGGCCGAGGCTTTACAAAAATACTTGCCCAAGTCGCCAGCCGGAGTTCGTTCTGCTGTTGCACAAGGTTGCGTCCTGTGCGCGGAACGGTTTCTCGCCGAAAAGAAATTTGCCAAAGCCACGAAGCTTTACGATACGGTGCGCAAAGCCGACGTGCCCAAGCAGCGCGTGCTCGAAGCAACGCGCGGCGGGATTCTGGCCAGGCAAACTGATGGACTTCCACTATTGGTCGAAACGCTGCGCTCGGCGGACCGAGCCGTATTCGGCATTGGACTACGAACCGCCCGCGAACTTCCAGGTCGCGCGGTTACGGAAGCGCTGACGGCCGAAGTGGGCAAGGCCGCTGCCGATCGCCAGGGGCCTTTGCTGCTTGCTCTGGCCGATCGAAGTGACGAAGCCGTGTTGCCGGCGATTCTCGCCACGGCCAAGAGTGGCTCAAAAAATCTGCGGTTGATCGCGATGGATTTGATTGTTCGCCTTGGCAACGCCACGGGTGTGCCGGTTTTGTTCGACGCCATGTCCGAGAGCGACGCTGACCTATCGCAAGCCGCGAAGGCCGCGTTGTCGGGCTGGTCCGGCAAAGTCGTGGATGAGCAATTGATGCAGCGCCTGCCGCGAGCCACAGGCGGCACGCGTCTCGCGCTGGTTGAATTGGCCGGCCAGCGCCACGTCGCTGCCGCGGTTCCGGAATTGACCAGGATAGCCAACGAAACTGATTCCAAGGCCCGCCCCGCCGCCATCAAAGCGTTGGGCGAAACGGTCGGAGTCGAGGACTTGGGTGCACTGATCGGTGCGTTGGCCAAGGCGAAATCTGACGACGACGTCGCTACCGTGCAAGCCGCGCTCGAATCAGCCTGCACACGGATTCCGGACAAGGCCGCATGCGCCAATAAATTGCTGCCACACCTTTCGACCAGTCCGGTCGGGGCGAAATGCGCGCTGCTCCGCGTGCTCGGCGTGGTCGCCACGCCCCCAGCCCTTGACGCAGTCCAAGCTGGCGTCGCGGATCCGCAACCCACCGTGCGCGACACCGCAATCCGTGTTCTGTCTGACTGGCCAGAGTCACAGGCGTTGCCTGCGCTACTCGATATCCTGCGCAAATCGGAGGACGAGACCCATCGTTTTCTGGCGTTGCGCGGTTGCTTGCGCCTTCTCGAAAGCGGCGACCAACCCAATCAACAAAAGCTAACCACGTTCACCGAATTACTCGCCCGCACCCAGCGCACGGATGACCGGAAAGCGATCCTCTCCGGCGTGGCAAACGTGGCCGACCCAGCGGCACTCAAGCTCGTTGAACCGTTTCTTGCTGATGCTCAAGTCCAGGCCGAGGCGGAACTCGCCGCACTTAAAATTGCGGGCAGCATTGCCAAGTCTGCTCCTGCCGACGCCAAGGCAGTGGCAACTCGAATCCAAGCTGAGTCAAAAAATCAGCCGACTCGGGATCGTGCCGCGAAGATTCTTGGTGATCTCAACAAGGCCGAGGCCAGTTCGAGGTAGTTAATCGCTTGGGTTGGCGGCGGCGGGTTCAATTTCCTGCCGCCTCGTCCATACCTGCGACGGGAAGGACTTTACGGACGAAACGCCGGGCGGGCGGGCGGCTGTGTTGATTGAAGCATTGGACGGCCTCTTCTAATGCAAAAGGGCTTCGGAATTAGATAATCCCCGCCAGCTCCTGCAACGTGCGCCAGTTGTCGAGGCGTTCCTGCTTGGCCTTTTGCAGCGTCTCGCTCGGGTTGCCGTCCTTGTCGAAGTGTTTCGAGAAACGGCCTTCGGTGCGCGCGAAGCGGATGAAGTCATAGACTTCGTTCGTCTTCGGTT
>CAZCZP010000032.1:21660-24159 GCA_964502895.1 uncultured Bifidobacteriaceae bacterium | reverse complement strand
TGAGCCATTTACGGCGTACAGGCCCACAAGAATCCCGCCACTGGAAAAAACCGGCCACGGCACTCCATTATGCGGAAAGCTGTTGTCCGTCGTGTCCATTTTTGGATTGGGGTCATCATCGAAATAAACCCGGATTCGGTTGCCTTCGAACGACATCTTGATTGTGTGCGGGGCGGTCCGTGCCGCTCCTGTCACGTCGAGAAAGACGTCGGGGTGAAACCCGTAGTCGCCGTCCCAGCCGGCGGGTCCCCATTCCGTATGCTTCGTCAAATGCAGTCGCCACTGCGAGCCGGGCGAGGGATTGGCGTACAGAAACACCTCATAGTACGCGCCGGTCACCGGATTTAGTCGTCCACCCACGGCCCACCCATAACTGTCGGAGGCGGCGCGGGCCCGCACTTCAACGGAGTAATCGGTCCAATTGTTGGTGAGGTAAATGTCGGCATGACCAATGGGCGCGGTAGCGTTGGTGACGCCAGATAAAACCCCGCCTGTCACGGACCAACTCCCATGCCGCACCGCCCACGGAGTCAACACATCCAATCCTCCGGGGCGGTTGAAATCGTCGTAGAACAACGCGCCGGGGGGCAGCACTGAAATCAGTGCCACGCCGGAACTGGAATTTCCCCCAGCATCCGTCGCTTGATAAATGAAGCCGTCCATTCCAGCGGCGTTCGTCGAAGTGTAGGCAAACCCGCCGCTGTTGGTCAGATTGAGTCGGCCCTGGGTCGCCGCCGTCGAAAGTGTCGCCGACAATGGCCCTGCTCCCCCCGGCGAATCGTTGCCAAGTACTCCTGGCGAGGGAATCGCGACTGTTCCTCCTTGAGATACGCTGTAAATGTCGTTGCGTGCCACAAGGCCAGATCCGGACCCCGCTGGCTGGCCTGCGGCTAAGTCGCCAAAAGAATTGAGGCCGGTCGCCTGGATGGAAGTGCTCGTGCGCGTGCCAACTGCGGCCGAGGACCACGTGCCATTGTAATTCATCACGACAAATTGTGCAGGGATGGCGCCCGCGTCCACGTCACCGGGAGCGAAGTTGAGCGTGGCGTCGCAGGACGAAATGCCAATGCCGACGGGGGAATTGGTAAGAGTCCAATAGCGATTAACGTTCTGACCTGCATCCAGGTTGGAAGCCGAAATGTCAGGATGCTCGCCAGCGGTGGTCCTTGCAGTAATACTGCCAGCCGTGCTCACATTCATTGAGGTGAGATTGATCGGGGTATAACTCAAGACATCACCGATTGGGAACGTGAACGCCTGGCCGCTGCCTGAGTTGAAAGCTTTTCTCAAAGCGCCGTTCACATAACTGCTTGAACTGCCCCCAGTAATTGAACCGGTCGCGGCAATCGCCAGCGTATTACCACCTGCTCCGAGCCTTCCCGCACTCAACGTCAACAAGCCACTCACAGTTGACGAGCTATTGAGGTTCACTCCGTTGCTGTTGTTGATGGTGAGATTGGGAACGGTGGAGGCGAGTTCGGGACCGGTCGTTTGCAATCCGCTCCCCCGGTATTCCAGCGTGGCAGCGGGACCATAAGCCGGCGCAACGCTCGCGGTCGCAGTTCCCTGCAACAAACACACCCCGTTTACTGTGACACCAGCAATTGTCTTCAAACCGCCGCCGGAAAGCGTCAGGTTATTGTATGTCACACCGGCGACGGTCTGCGGTCCCGCCGCATTCCATTCGACCGTGCCGCTGCCCGCAGTGAACGTTCCACCGCTCCCGCTGACACTTCCACCGAGTCTGAGCGTGCTGGAACTGCCGTTGAGCGTGCCGGCGGTTCTTGTCCAGGCGCCCGAGAATGTATGCGTCAAGTTCGCGCCCAGATGCAACGTTCCGCCGCCGTTGAGTGTAAGCGCGCCCGCGGTCACGTTGCCGGCAAGGGTCGCAGTGCCTGCGGTCTTGGTCAGCATTACGGTGCCGGTGGTGGTAAACCCGGCGATGGATTGCGTTCCGGCGCCGTCAATTGTAATGGCTGAACTTCCGGCAGTGAGCGTGCCGCTTCTGACAAAGTTGCCGCCCAAGGTCAGGCCAAAGTTTCCGGTCGCCAAGGTTGCGCCGCTGTTAATGGTGAGCGGCGCATTCAACACTTTGGCGCCATTGAGGGTGATGGTGCCAGCCGTGTTGGCAATGATCACTCCCCCGCTGCCGCTCCACGTCGCCGGAAACTCAATACCCGTCGTCCGATTTGCCGTTCCCCGGTACTGCAGGGTGGCAGCCGCGCCATAGGTCGCCGCGCTGCCGGTTGCACTCGCGCTGCCTTCCATTGATAGAATTCCGTTCACCGTAATCCCGGTAGTTGTTTTGGCGCCGCTGCCCGATAACGTCAGATTGTTGTATTGTCCCAGCGATGCAGGAATTGTCTGCGTGCCGGCACGATTGAATTCGATTGTCCCTGTGCCGCGTGTAAACACTCCGAGCGCACTCACCGTCATCGTTCCACCAACCTGAAGCAGGCCTCCTGAGGAAAAATTCAACGAGCCGCTTTGAGTGCCGCC
>CAZCZP010000032.1:0-21560 GCA_964502895.1 uncultured Bifidobacteriaceae bacterium | reverse complement strand
AGATGGTTGTTGAATTCCAGTTTCCGCTTGCGACCGAAAAGCGCGAAGCCGCACTTGCGGTCAAATCACAAGCCAGCGCGACAAAGAGCACGAGGAGCGATAACCAAGTTGATCTCTTCAAATGCATATAGTTCATCAGTGACTCTTAAATCCGCGCAAGAACCCCGACATGGAAGCCGTCAGACGACCGCGCACGTATCCCGGATTCACGAACTGCTAATTGACAGACACCGTCCGTCAAAACGCCGCACATGCACGTCCGCTGAATACGGAAATCAATGTCCGGCCACTTACGGAACATCAAGTGATCTGAAAGAATTCTGAACTCCGAAAGTTCAATCGAAGCAGTTGGACCTTGCACGGAGCGTTTTGCGAGCTCGACGATTTGAAACTGACTATCCGTCGCTAAAGAGTTGCCCCTGACACCAGACTCGTCTATTAGACCCGGCATTTATGACCGTGAATTGTCCAGTCTGCCACTGCACAGAGGTTCAGTTTTTTTTCGCCTTAACTCAGATGCCGGTTTCCATCGGCGTACAATGGAACACCGTGCAAGAGGCGAAGGCTTGCGCCAAAGGTGATCTCGATCTGGCTTTCTGCGCACGTTGCGGGTTCATCTGGAATCGTGCCTTCGATCCGAGCCGGCTGGAATACTCGCAGCGATACGACAACTCGCTCGATTACTCGCCGGTATTCCAGGACTACGCGCAGCAACTGGCTCGACGCCTGATAGACACATACGGTATTCGAGGCAAGGAAGTCGTGGAGCTGGGTTGCGGCAAAGGCCATTTTCTTACGCTGCTCTGCGAGGCGGGCGGGAATCGCGGGATCGGTTTCGACCCCAGTTACGAAGGGGCACGCATACAAAGCCCGGCCGCCGAGCGCATCACCTACGTGGCGGATTTCTATGGCGAAAAATACACCGAGCATCGTGGAGATTTGATCTGCTGCCGCCATGTGTTGGAGCACATTCCCGATCCGGTGGGATTTCTCTCGATGGTGCGGCGGACAATCGGCGATCGCCGTTCAGCCATCGTTTATTTTGAGGTCCCCAACGTTCGCTTCATTCTCGACCAACTTTCAATCTGGGACATCATTTACGAACACTGTAATTATTTCAGCGCCGAGTCGCTGGCCGAAGTTTTTCGCCGGTGCGGATTCAAGGTGTTGCGGTTGGAGGAAACGTACAGCAAACAATTCCTGTCTCTCGAAGCCCGCTTGTCACGTGATGGGGAAAACGCGAGCGCGCCTTCAACAAGCCTGACAGACCTTTGTCGAACCGTTAACCAGTTTTCGCAACAGGTCCGGGAACGATCGCAGGATTGGAATTCCCGTCTGGCTGAATTCGCACGGGATGGCAAACGCGTCGCGCTGTGGGGAGGCGGAGCCAAGTCGGTCAGTTTTCTCAACATGCTCAAGATAGACAAAGCGATCCCGTACGTGGTTGATATCAATCCGCACAAACAAGGCCGACACTTGCCCGGCACGGGGCAACGGATTGTGCCGCCTGCCTATCTAAAGGAATTCAAACCTCACAGCGTCGTGTTGATGAACCCGATCTACCGAAAGGAAGTTGAAGCGCAATTGAGAGAACTGGGGCTCGACGTGGAAATCATTGCAGCGTGACCAACGCATAAGGAAGGACGAATAGGTAACCAGAATCCGAATTTTCGTTCGGTCTTACTGCAATCTAAATTTCTTTTACGGTATGACCAACCGATAGAATCGCGACCGCTGTTCGGAGGCCGGATCAATGAAATTGAAAACCTCGGTGTTTGTCCCGGCGGCCAGATTGGTGAGCGGGAACCACGAATCGCCGACCACATTAGTCCGCCGTTGTAAAACGTAACCGACACCAGCAACCCGCGTGAAGGCAAGCAAGGGTTCCCCTACTGGCGTCACGGAAATCCCAAGCCGGAACACGCTGGCGGGATTTCTGGGATCCGTGCCGGCCCGATATTCCTGGTAGTTCGTCATGCCGTCACCGTCCGGGTCGGCATCAGCATCCGGAATTCCCACCAGCGTGCCTTTGGCCAATTCCCACGCGTCTGGCAGGCCGTCGCCGTCCCTGTCCGGGTTGGCGGCCACGAACTGCCCCGGCGTTGGAGCACCCGCAAACCAGTTAGTGGGATCGTCGCCGTAGGCATTCGAAATCAGCCGTTGCAGAGAAGCACCGTCGCCATCCGCCGCGACCGGCCAGGGCGACTGGTCGTTGTATCGAACCTCGTCCACTGCAAGCAAAGGAACGGTCCCATCCAAGTTCGGATTGTCGGGCCTTTGCAACGTCAACCGCTCACCACTGCCTTGAAGGAGACCTCCGTACGGACCATACACCAGCACGTTTGTTGGAACAGCATACTTCGCACGGAACACATCGGGGGCAATACCGACGATGAGCGCCAGACCGTTGCCAGGAATGGTCGCCTGCGGCGGGAAGCTGAAAGCAAGACCGTTGATGCGCCATGTGTTCGTGGAATGATTCGGGTCGAACAGATTCACCGGGGCGGAGGTCAGGTTCAACACCTCCACAAATTCGTCGCCATTGGTCAACGGATGATAGTGTATCTCGGTGAATACGACCGGGCCGATACGCGGGCCGGCATTCGTCGCGCCCAACGTCGTGCTGGCCTGGGCGGGGAACTGCTCTTCGCCCACGCTATTGACGTAACGGCCGAACGAAACTCCGTTCGCCGAGGCGCCAAACGTCACGCTGTGGGAGTAGCCGGTCAGATTCGTGCCCCCCGCAGTCCCGCTGAATAGACAGACTTCATCGCCGGTGGATTGCAGCGCGAAACCATTTCCGCCGGAATTAAAAGCTGCCTCCGTGAAATAGAGAAACCCGCCCGCCGGGAGGGTCGTTCCATCGGGAATCCGAAACTTCCACGGAAAAGCCCGGTCGTCGGTGACAAACCACCCGCCAAGATCCGCGGGAGACAGCGTTGGGTTGAACAGTTCTATCGAGTCAGACTGCGGCGGATCGGTGTGCGAGAGGATTTCGTTGATAACAACCCGCGGTATGGCGGAAGGCAGATCATCCGCGCCCGGACTTCCACCGTAGAGGCTGCTGGCACGCCATTGTCGGCCGTCACTCGCGTCGGGCGCACCGTCGGGGCTGACGCTGACGAGCGAAAAACCGTACCCGTCCGGGGTCGCCGGCCATGGTACCGAGTCGGAAAAAGTCAGCGACAACACTTCAACGCCACCCGGGGTACGAATCGCGAGCCGTTCGCCGCCATTGTCTAGCCTCCCGGAATAGACGCCGCCGAGTGTTACCCCGGGGTAACGCACCTGAAAGTTGGCCGCGCTACGCGCCAGAACAAAGAACTGCCCAGGCGACAACAGAGTGCCGGGCGGAAACGTATAGGTAATTCCGGTAAAGCTGAGTCCCCCAAGGTCCAGCGTGTCCGTCCCCGCGTTTTTCAGCTCCAGAAACTCGAATTCATCTCCGTCAATGCCACCCGCCGTCGGGGGGTGGTACATGATTTCGGTGACACGCAACCCGGAGAAATCCCGATTGGGATAGAAAGTCGCTTCGACGAGCGGGCTCCAAGTCGGACCGTTCTTCACGCGGGCGCGGATCAGAACGCTGGTCACGATGGGAATCGGATCCGAGAAATTCAATGCAGTTGAATTCAAGTTGCCGCCAATCGCTCGAGGGTCGGAGGCGTCCACCGTGTAGAAAACTGCTCCGTTCGCGTTCGCATGACTCAAACTCACCAACGTTCCGTTTGTCACCTCGCCGCCCGGCAGGGAAAACGACGGCGCCGCGAACGATGGAAAAAGCCCGGCGGCACGGAACTGATCGAGCACGATGTCGGCGCGATAGGGAAAGTAGTTCGCCAGCCTGTCATTGATGGCCGCCACCCAGTCCTGGCGCGTCAGCGGCGCCGTGGAGTGCTGTGCATCGCCCCAACGGGCGGACTCACCGACAATGGCTCGATCAATTTCATTCTTGAGCGCCTGGAAACGCGCCGTGCAAGCCTCGCGAGTCAGCGCACCGTTTCCAAAGAAATGCTTCTGGATCCGATCCGCCACAAGTTGTTTGAACTCGGTGTTGGCCAGCAGCCGCGTCCAGAGATAGAAGGGGTTGGAGCGTTCGGGGCCGTCGCCACTGGCCGGGTTGCCCAGTATCGTGGAGAGGACAATCCGGCTCTCCTGCACGTCCCGCAATGTCCATTCAGCGTCGTGGCTGACAAAGCGAAACCCGCCCGTGTTGCTGCGGCTGCGGAAGGTTACATAGTTGTTGAGAAAGCCTTCGCCTAAATCCCAGTCGAAGATTCTGCCGTAAGTGGGCCCATCGGTGTTGCCCGTCCACGCGATCATCAGCAAGTAGTCCACGAGGTTGACAACGTCGAGCAGGTTCTCGAAAGCCGGGTTAAGCGTGCCGTCCGGGTTGCGTCCCTGAACGCGGAAGTAGTCCGCACTGTTTGCAAAACCATTGACGGCCGCGTCCCATAGGCGCGACCAAGCCTGATCGTCGCCGTCCGTGGGTTGCATCGTTGCGCCAAGATCGAAGTCTGGCTTGAGCACGTCGTATTCTTCCGGGTCGCCGCCGAAATAACTGGCGGCAAAGCTCGCGTTCGGGCGTTCGCAGGAATTGTAGAGTCCCCAATACTGCCCGTTGATATAGAGGTGATACCAGTGGCCTCGCTCGCCGGGTTGTCCCATGGCCAACAACGTTTCCCGGGAAAACGAATCTTGAACGAACAGCCCGTCCGGATCGCCCTCCGAAGCCCACGAGAAATTCGATGTGGCGCGCAGATCAATATCGTCAAACTCCGAATCGCCCGTCGCACCGAAAAATCTGAACCTCAGTTTCGCGTCGCCGTATTCTTCCCGAAACGCAAAATGCACGGAGTGTTTCGGATTCGTCGGCAGGCGACCGACTCCACCACGAATGCGCACGCCTGCTTCGACCTGGAAACCGTCGCGACCATCCGCGTAAATCAACTCCAGCGAACACGGCCTTTCCCATGCCAAACCTCGTTGGTCCGCGTTCGCATAGATGCCGGTTTGAGGGTCAAAGAGGTCCGGGAGTCGCATCACCAGTGACAGCGTGGGCACCGATTGCAGATCATTTGAGATGGTGGCGTTCCAAGGGGGCTGGTTGACGATATCGGGGTCCATTCCGTAGTCCACCACGTTTTGGCCCCAAGCCGCCGGCCAACCGAGTGGCGCATTGCCGTTCGTTTGCTGCGCGATAACGTCTCTCAGGAAAATGTAAGTCTGCGTATCCTCGTTCGAGGGCCGCGCGCCCGGCTTTTCCGCCCGGGCGCGCACGGTAGTGGTGCGAGAGACGGGTAAAGGTGCGGTGTAAAGGTAGCCGTTGGTTGCGCTCGGCGGGCTTCCGTTCGTGGTGTAATAGATTAGCGCGCCGGGTGTGGCACAACTGATGACCAGATCGAAATTCGTGGTGTAGAAACCGCGGTTGTGACTGAACTTAGTATCGGCGGCAAACTCCGTGGTTACATTCGGGTTGGGGTCGCCCGGCGTTGGAACAGCCAGGAAGTTGTTCGTTCCTGTGTCGCCTACCGCGCCGTAGCTTACATCCCGGTGCTGTTTGGGGAAGTTCGGACTAAAGGACGTTGCCACCGAGCCGTCCGGCCTGAGGAGCGCGAGATACTCGCCATCGGCATCAAGCTTGAAGTTGGTGTGTAACGGTGTCCCGGATGTACGCCGATCCTTCCCCGAAGCGAAGAGAATCAACCGTCCGCCGGGTGGCAGATTGGTGGCGGGGAATTGCCACCGTTGGGGACTCAGGGGATTATCGGTGAGAAACCATCCCGAGAGGTTGACCGGACCGGCCTCTGGATTGAGCACCTCGATCCAGTCGGAGAATTCGCCATCCTCGTCCGCAATGGTGGCGACGTTGATGGCCATAAACTCGCTGATGATCGCCGCCCGCAAACCTCCAACCAAGGCGAAGCAGGTGAGTATCCACAAGCCGGATTTACACGCCCCCCGAAAGGGGAGGCTCGATTTTGCCCGCATACAATACAATACCAAGAGCACGACCCCGTGGAAATGCAAGGCCGAAGGCACTCCTCACGGACGATGGAGTGAAGGAGATGGCTGGTCGCTCTGGCAGAATTTTTATGTTCAATGGACACAGGTTCGCGAGGACTGTTTCCAAACCTGCGCGATTACAGAGGAATGATCTACGGGTTAAGCGGCCGAAGTACTGGCCGCATGAGTTTGGGTTTGGTTGGCTGACAGGTTTTTGCGCGCGCTCGCACGCGACTGATGCGCAAGACCTGAAGTTTACACCGGAAGAATCGCGGGATTGAGCCCCATGCTTAGAAGCTGGCCGCGCACTTCTTTCTCATACACGGGATTCATCAGAATCACGCAATCGGGTTTGTGCGATCTCAGAGTCTCAGGGCTTTTGACCGCGTGCCCGGCGCCGGGAACGAATTTGCCGTGCTTGTGCGGATTGATGTCCACCACGTAGTCAATCTGCTCGGTCAAACCAAGCGTGGTGAGGAACGAAACCGCTTTCGAGCCTCCGCCCCATACGATCACTTTTTTCCCTTCACCGCGCAGCCCGTTGACCGTGGAAAGCCAGCGCTTCTTGAGCTGGGCGAATCGGGCCGGAAACTGCGCGACTTCGGCGGCAACTGTTTCGAGATCGTTCTCACCAGGGAATGAAGGCCGTGTCGAAGTGGCGGAGGGTTTGCCCGCTATGACGATATACTGACCGTCGTATTCCAATTCCAGTTCCAGGAGATCAAATCCCATCCGCCGGAACAGACGCGCGAGCGATCCGGTGGTGAAGTAGGAACAGTGTTCGTAGTAAATGTCCCAGAACGCCGCTTCGCGCAACACACGCATCACGTCCGGCAACTCGAACAACAACAAAGTGTCCGGCCGATCCCCGATCGTTCGCCGAATCGTGTCCATGAATCTTCCCGTCGGACCAATGTGTTCAAGTGTATGACGGCAGCACACCACGTCTGCCTGGAGATGAGTGTATTTCTCGCCGTAGAGGTCCTGAATGAATTCCAGCCGCGACGCGACGGGCGTGTTCAATCGTTCGGGCACAAATGCCGGATCAATCCCAATTCCTTTTCCCATGCCGAGCCCGACCAGCAGGACAAGGAATTCGCCTTTGCCGCAACCCACTTCCAACACGCTCTTCCCCTGCAAATGATATTGCTCCACCCAACGCTTGGCTAATCCTCGCGCGAACGCGTTGAATGTCGGCGAGAATCCCTGACTCTCCTCACACGAAGTGGAGTATTCATGGACGCTCGAATCGAAAATAATGTTGCTGACAAAACCACACTGCGAACAAAAGCCCAACCGAAGGTCGCGCCGAGGATAACTCAAGGCGCGCTCACGCGTCGGCATCAGCAGGACGCTATGCACCGGAATATTTCGCACCTCATAAAACGCCTGCATCTGCCCTTGTTCGCAATTCGGGCAAGTGACGTGAGAGGATTCCACCGTGCTTGATTTACTCTGCGGCAATGGTTGTTCTGCGATCATGGGCGAGAAGTGGTGAATCGGTCAAACGACGCGCACGTTCGGAATGGGCACAATAAACTTCCCGCCACGATTCCGGTATTCAGCCTGTTGGCTTAGGATTTCGTCCGCAAAATTCCAAGGAAGCAAAAGAACATAGTCAGGTTTGTCTTCCAACAATTTCTCGGGAGGAAGAATTTCAATATGCACGCCGGGCATGAATTTCCCATGCTTGTACGTGTTTCGATCCACAACGTAATCAATCACGGACGAATCGAGCCCCGAGAAGTTGAGGAGGATCGTGCCTTTGGCCGCCGCGCCGTATGCAGCCACGCGCTTGCCGCTACGCTTGAGATCGTGGATCAGCTTTCGCAAGTCTTCGCGGATCGCCTGCACCCGTCGCGCGAAATCCTGGTAGTAAGCGAATTTATCAACGCCGAGTCTTCGTTCCTCCGCCATGAGGTCCTTCAGGCGTTGCGACGGCGATTCAACCTTTTCTATGTACAATCGCAGTGAGCCACCATGAATTGGCAGCCGCTTGATGTCGTTCAGGAACAACTTGTGACGGCGAAACAACTTGTCCAATGCGGTCACTGAGAAATAACAGATGTGTTCGTGATAAATGGTGTCGAATTCGCAGTGGTCAACCAGGTCCCTGAGATACGGCATTTCGAGGGCGGCCATGCCGTCGTCCTTCAGCAAGGTGTAAATGCCCTCGACAAAGCCGTGCGTATCCGCGACGTGAGCGAGCACATTGTTGCCGATGATCACATCCGCGCGCTTGCTCTCGGCTTTCAACTGAGCGGCCACCTTGTCGGTGAAAAAAGTGTTCAACGTAGGGACGCCAACTTTCCGGGCCGCCTCCGCCTGTTTCGGCGCCGGGTCAATGCCCAGCACGGGAACACCCTTCTCCACAAAATTCTTGAGCAGGTAACCATCATTGCTCGCGAGTTCGACAACCAGACTCTTTGGACCCAGCTTGCGTCGCTCAATAAGATCAAGCGCATTCGCCCTTGAATGGTCCAACAGCGCTTTGGAGAAAGACGAAAAGTACAGGTATTCGTCTCCGAACAAAAACTCTGGAGGCACCGTTTCGAGGATTTGCACGAGGGAACAGTCCGGACAAAAGCCAACGTCCAGCGGAAATTTCCGTTCTGGCTGAGACAGCGTTTCCTTGGTTAGCAGCCGGTCAGAGGGCGGCATCAAACCCAGGTCGAGCACCGGTTCAAGTTCTGGCCGACCGCAGCCGCGGCAAACCGATTGTTTGCACCGTTGCTGAAGCGAATGGTTGCTTGTCATAATGAATACAGGAAGTCGTCGTTTGAAAAACGACCGGGCGTAAAAATTGAACGGCGTTCAGGAAGCGAGCGCAGGCTCGGCCTGAATGAATTTCAAGTCCCTCGTGATTGCTCCTTCGGCGATGAGCTTGCGGATATGAGCCAGGCGTTGGTATTTCGGCCCCTCAAATTCTTCGAGTGTCACGCCATATTTTTTGTAGGCCGCATAACATTCCTCGACGCCTTTGCGCGCCGTCCATTGCGGATGGAAATGTTTCAGCTTGCTCATGGCTTTGTCGAAATTGACGCAGTAGCAACGCGTATCAGCCGACGCGCCCTCGGCAAACCGTAATTCGGAATTTGGCACAACGTCCCGCACCATCTCGGCGATTTGGCGGACCCGGTAGTTTTCCCCGGGCGCGCCGATGTTGAACGCCTCATTATGCACCGTGTCGCGATCCGCCTTGAGCACGGCGATGAAAGCGCGGGAGATGTCCTCGATATGCACGATCGGCCGCCAGGCACTGCCGTCACTTTTCAGATGCACCTTCCCCGTCGTGTAAGCCCAGGCCGTGAGATTGTTTACCACCAGGTCAAACCGCAAGCGCGGCGACACTCCGTAAGCGGTGGCATTGCGCAAGTAGGTCGGGGTAAAATTACGATCCGCCAACTCGGCAATGTCGCGTTCGGCGAAGACCTTCGACTCACCGTAAGGTGTCACCGGATTGAAATCGGAGGTTTCCGTCTTCATATCCTCACCACCCGCACCGTACGTGCTGCAAGAAGACGAAAAGACAAACTGCTTCGCGCCGGCTTCTTTCGCCATCCGAGCAACGCGCACCGAGCCGCGGTAATTGATGTCCAAGGTCAGTTCGCGGTCAATCGAACCCAGCGGATCATTTGAGAGCGCCGCCAAATGAAGCACGGCGTCAACGCCTTCAAAATCCTCAACCTCCGCGTCGCGGATGTCCTTTTGAATGTTGGGCACCTCAACCAGGCCATCGCCAAATGTGCTGGCGCGATAAAGATCGCTATCCATGCCCACCACGTCGTATCCCTCCTTGAGGAGCATGGGGGTGAGAACGGTGCCGATATAACCGAGGTGACCGGTGACTAATACTCGCATATGTTTGTTCTATGTTGTTCGATTGGCTTTATTTAGACCCAAGAGCGCGTGACGCACAATCCGGGGGAGTCTGAAGATTTGTCCCGGGGCTTTTCCGGATCCCAACGCAACGTGCGCAGCACTGGATGAAAGAACCGCTTCAATCCTTCCAGGTCTTCCAAGGGGCATTTCCCTTTTGCCAAAGTGTGTCCAGCAGCACCTTGTCTCGCAGCGTGTCCATGCATTGCCAGAAATCGGTATGGCGAAATGCCATGAGTTGCCCCTCGCGGGCGAGCCGCTCCATGGGTTCCTTCTCCCATTGGGTTTCGTCGCCTTCAATGTAGTCGAACACCTGGGGCTCGATCACAAAAAAGGCCCCGTTGATCCAGCCCTCCGCAGCCTGCGGCTTTTCCGAGAATTCGCGCACGCAGTCGCCCTCGAATGTCATGTGTCCGAATCGGGCCGTGGGCCGCACCGCCGTAACCGTGGCCAGTTTTCCGTGTGACCGATGGAACTCCAGCAATTTGTGGAGGTTCACGTTCGACACACCGTCCCCCCAGGTGAGCATGAAAGTGTTGTTGCCGATGTAAGGCGCGAGTCTTTTGATTCGGCCTCCAGTCAAGGTAGCAACCCCCGTATCTATCAACTCTACGCTCCAATCCGGGTGACTGTTGTTTTCGTGACGGGTCACTGTTCCGGAGCCGACTTTGACCGTCAGATTGCTTTCCAAGGAACAGTAATCCACAAAGTACTTCTTGATGTATTCGCCCTTGTAACCAAGACCGATCACGAAATCGTTGTACCCGTAGGACGAGTAATGCTTCATGATGTGCCAGAGTATCGGACGGGCGCCGATCTCAACCATGGGTTTTGGTTTGATCTGGGTTTCTTCAGAAAGGCGGCTACCAACGCCGCCAGCTAGAATGGCTACTTTCATAGGTTCAACAGTTTCTTACGTTATGTATCAAGTCAGATTGAATTCAATTCTCGGACGCAGCTTCAGGTCAGCGTCGTTCATGATCGGCAGACATAAGTCAGACCCAGTGGGTAAACGGTAACAAGAGCGATGGCGAACCAGAAAAACAGATTCAACCTCCACGGTCCTCCCACGACCAAACACGTCAGTCCGTAAGGCACGCAGCCCGCACCAACAGTAACGCCAGCGACAATCAAATGCCGCAACCAACTCCGGTTCAAGAACGAAACCAAGGAGTACGCCGGAAGCGCGACACATAGCGTCAGCAACAGCGCGCCGACGGCACGCCCTCCCTCGTGTGATCCCAGCAACAGATAAACCAACGGCTCCCGCAGATCCACGGTCGGACCGCTACGCTTGCCATCAATCGCAATGGACGAAACGCCGTGATTGTAGGACGCCACAACATCGCGTAGGGAATCGCCCAAAGCATCCCTGACGCGCAACGCGTGCCTCAGGCCATTTGTACCGTTGACTCCGTTTCGCACGCGAAACACCACATCGGAATCCTCCTGGCCGAGCATGAAATTCCGCGACCAAATTCCCTCGGACAAACTCACGATGCGTGCCGGTCCAATTTGATTGCGATGCAGGGGACGGATTGAAGCGGCTATGCTGAATTCTCCCGCCGCGATGATGGCTTCTGTCAGCTTGGCATCCGAACCGCGGCTGGACAAAAGTGTCGGCGTTGTCAGTAGAATTCCACCGCCCTGCTGAGCCCACGCGCTGTCCGGTGGAACGTCCAGCGCCAGGTCTTGGACCGCCAACAAACCAGCGGGAACAACTTCGTTCGTCCTGCCCAGCGTAAAATCGTACCCAATCAGTAATTTCGACCCCACGTCAGCGTCTTTCGCAGGCAATCGCTCCCGACCCTGAGATCGCAAGCTTGCATTCGCTTGCGCAAAAATGCCTATGAACCGGATTTCTCCCAACCACGGCTCGCTCTGGTCGGTTTCGTTTCCGATGATCAGATGGAAATTCTCATCCCAATCCAACTTCGACAATCCAAACATTGGATACAGGCAGGCGGCGGACCAGATGCCCGTTGCTAAAAGAAAAATACTTACGATGAAACGGACTGCATTTCGACTTAACCATTCTTGCAAGTTCGCGACCCGGACACGCACCCACGGCCAACGCAACGAACTCAACCCCAGTGATAGGCCTGCGAAGTTGGAGATCAAGTCCGTGATTCGCGCGTGCCTTGACGCGTCGAGCATCTGCGCGACCTCGATTCCGATGCAAACAACCGCAGCAATCAACAAGAGCCGCCCGAGGCCGCAAACCAGCACGCCCCTGTAAGCGCTGGCGATCAGTACGCCCACTCCACAAAACGCCACGATGTGAGCAAGGATTTTGATTGCGCTGCCAAACACCGCAGCTTCAGATGCACCTTCATACAAACCGGTGCGTGATTGGGTAAACTCAAACGGGGACAGTGTGTAGGCCACCACGAGCGCCATAACCAACACAAGCAGGAAGCGGCTCGTATCGAAGCCCGTCTGAATCGAATCAGCGTCGGTTTTCATACAGATTCACGAGCCGACGATGTCAGTTGTTGGTTTTGAGCGTCCCGCACAGCGGTTTCCTTCACCGTTTCTTCGCAATGAAAGATTTCGTGCTCCTGAAAAAAACACTCTAAAAATCCTCCGCCCGATACATCGGCCAGTATTGGCCAATCTACGCCCGGCTGGAGGCGGGTCATTTGCGTACGATGCTTTGCCAGCGCCTCCCGTTTCTGATCTAGCACGCCGCGCACGCACACGCCGTTACGAAACATCTTGGAAATCCTCCTGCCCAGACCGTTCCGAAGTGATTGCCATACGGCCTTGCAGGTGTCGCGATTGCACTTCAAAGGCAGCGGAACCCAGGGCCATTGATTCCAAATCCAGACCGGATACTCCCACACGGTTAGCGGCAGCCCCGACTTGTACACTGCCTCCACAACAATCCGATAGGTGGCTTCATGATCCGGTGTTCCGTCCGCGCGGTAAGGCACGAAAACCTCGTCCGGACGGGTTTGGTTCAGGATAGACAGGACTTTCGTCACCGCCTCGTCGTGCATCTGCCCGAGCTGACTATCGGGAAAATTCAAGAAGTGCATGTGTTCGGGATCAACTTCCAACACCTTCGCTGCTTCGAGCGCTTCAGCATTCCGCAATCGAGTCAGTTCGTCGGATTTGACGAAGCGCCGGTGCGAGGTACTGCCATCGGTCATGAACACAATGCCCACCGGAGTCCCCGCCCTTCGCTTCAGAATTATCGTGCCTCCGCAACCAAGTGTTTCGTCATCCTGATGCGGAGCGAACACCACAGCAGACTTGGTTGTGCGCGGGCCCGTATTGTCGGCCAAACGCGCGTAGAGCGAGGTTCGCATGCGGCTCAGTGCCTTCAATTGTGCCATACTCGACAAACCATCAACTTAGAAGCCGTTCGCAATGTTCGAGCAACACTTTGGTGGTCTGCTCCCAGGAAAACTTTTCCACGGCTCGCCGCCGCCCGGCCTCGCCCATCTGCCGGGCGACTTCATGATTCTCCAGAATATTGCAAATGGCCCCAGCCAACGCTTTGGAATCCGCTGGAGGCACCAACAGGCCCGTTCGACCGTGTTCTACGATGTGAGTCATCCCCCCGACTCGCGTCGCCACCACTGGAACCCGATGCATCATGGCTTCGACCAGACTCATGCCAAACGACTCACTCAGCGACGGATTAACCAGCACGGCTGCCTGGTTGTAATAAGATTGTGTCTGGCTGTGATTCACGTGGCCGGTAAGATGGATTCGCTTCCCCAGTTCGTTTCCGGCGGCCCGTTCCAGGTGCTTCAAATAGGGGTTCTTGTCGTCGCCATTCTTTTCATAGAACTTTCGCAGCGCCATGACGTGCGGTTCGTCGCTCAGAGCGACCAAAAACTCCAACGGCGCCGAACCGATTCCGCCCACCAAATGCAGCCGCGCTTCGGGGAAACGCTTGAGCACGTCATGGAATGCAGTAATGAGATCATGCACCCCTTTTTCCGGCGACACTCTGCCCACAAATAACACCTGGAGTGGTTGCGATGCACTGGCCGTGTGCTCTTCCACCAAAGTGGCGGCATTGTTCACGGTGACGCAGCGGTTCTCGTACTTCGGGAATCGCTCCGCGATTTTTGCCCGGATGTATTCGCTGCAGCCGACAATCAGATCGGCGTTCCGAATTCTCTGCTCGATGACAGTCGGATCCAGTTGCGTCAGCCACTCGCACTGCATGTGCAGGACGATCTTGCATCCGGGATTGAACCGCCGGATGACCGGAACAAATTGGGAATAATTGATCACGTTGACCACGTCGCACTTGAGCCGCCTCGATCTTAGACCCACTTCACGCGCATAGCCGTAATCCTTCCGCGGCGACGCAAATTCCGGAATCCTGGCATCGCCTTCCCGGAGCGAAGACCACCGGTTGAGCAGCCGGTTCAAACCTGTAGGTGTGTAGATGTACGTAACCTCTTCACTCCGGACCGTCCCGGACGCAAACGCCCTGCCTTGATTTGCAAAGGCGAACGTCGCGTGCCCACGCTCGGCGCAACGCCTGGCCACCTGGTATATCCAAATCGCCAATGATCCACCCTGAACCGGCGGATCCAGCCGGTCAAATGGCTGAGCTACGAAACCAATTCGCATGGCCCAAAGTATTTTACGCCGGCATGCCGTTGTCGCGCCGGTAATTCAACGGCAAGGGAACCAATATAAACTTCGCGACGAGTTCCTTTAACCGCGCCTCTTCCGTTGAATCCCGGTTAAGCAAAGTCTTAAGTTCCTTCTTGTCCAGGAGGCAGGTTGCCGGCAAAACTTCTTCCGCACCGCGACACTCCTCTCGCATCACTTCGTTCGGCCACGTCAAAGTTCCCTCCAGCTTGTCGCCCCGGTCTTGCCAACGATAGATGGGGTTCAGGACGAGCCGCGACCACCGCTCGCAAAAGCTCCTGGGGAATTGCCGATACTCCTGCCAAAGACTCTGTGGCCCCGCCACGAGGGTCAAGTTCGGAGATTTTTCCAGTTCACCCAGGGGCGACTGCGTTCGCAAATCAAACATGCCCCGCTGGGTCATTCCGTGCAGGATCGTCGCTTCGTCGAAGAGACGCGGCTTCGCGACACCGAAACAGTCCAGATACTGTCCCGGCGGCAACGGAACGCCCGCGGTAATGTTATGCTGGAGGGCATTGTGCAAATGGGGAAAGAGCCAGATCGCTTCCGGCGTTGAAACTCGATTCAGTTCCGCGACCACCGCCCGCTTGGAATGCAGATAGTGAAACGCGTCCAAACAAAAGACGGCGGCAAAATAATCGTCCACGAATGGACTGGGCACTTCTGCATCCAAGCAAAGGTGTGTCGCATCCGGCGCGAGAAACCGTTTCGCCAGGTAGAGGCTCACGAAATCGTGATCCGCGCTGACGATGGACAACTCCGGGAACAACAGGCGAATCAAGAAACTGCTGTGGCCCGCCCCGCACGCGAGGTCCAGCACCCGCGCCGGGCCGGCCGACGCCGGGTGCGCCGGCAGGCAACTCAACAACTGCAACGCCCCGATGGCGCCCAGAAAACTGGGGTTCGCGTACCGGTGAAACAAATAATCCGAAAAAACCTTCGGCCTCCGCGCCAGATCAACCGCATCCTCGAAGGACAGGTCCGGCCGGGACACCAACCGCCGGCAATTCAGGTGATACTTGAGCTTGTGCCATCGCGTGCGTTGTGCCCATTTCACGCGAAACAGGTTCATCGCCTGCAGTAGCGCCCGTGGATGGTCGCCGCTCTCAATGAAACTGACGACCCGTTGCAGCCCATCCACGTGCTGGAGAATCAGCACGCCGTCAACCACCGGATAGCGATGGCAGGCGCATTGCACAATCCCGTATTGAATGGCTTCTTCCAGGTCCGCTTCACGTTGTTGAGGCCATTGGGAGATCGCCTCAAGGCCGGATCCGCAATAAGGGCAGTGCAGCGCGGAGAGAAACGTTCGTCCTACTCCTCGCGCGAAAGCACGAGTGCCGCCGGGGCGCGGGTCATCCCCTCGGTGACGCGGCAAAGTATTGGTCGCTGACAAGCTCAATAATCCTCCTTGCTGTTAGCGTGCCACCGCCAGCGAGTGGCCAACATTCCACCCAACATTTGCGTAGGACGCTTCCAAGTGTGTGATACGGTATCCGAAAGTGGCGACGTAATCGTCCAATTCCTTCCAGCGCCGGTCAAAGGAAATCTTGTTACCGTCATCAACTTCGTAGAGCAGAATCGGTTTTGACTCAGTCATCGTCTTTGACATTCCTTTCAATACTTCCAATTCCACGCCCTCCACGTCTATTTTCACAAAGTCGGGTTGCCGCAATCGTTCTGCCGGAATGAAATCATCCAAGGATACAACGCGCACGGTTCGTTTGGAAACGGGTTCCGAAGTTCTGACGGCCGACGTTGACAAGGTGGAGCCGCCGTCCCATTCCGTTAGCAGCAATTCCTCGTTCCCGCACCGGCTTCCCACCGCAACCTCAAAGACGGACAAATTGTCCAGACTGTTAAGCTGCGAATTCGTGCGAACGGCGGCGGCGTTCTCCGGTACCGGTTCAAAAGCGTACACGTTCCCTCCGGTTCCCACCAGCCTCGCGGCGATGAGTGAGAAAAAACCGGTGTTGGCGCCCACGTCGTAGAACGCGCACCCCGGGCGGAGCAATGAGGCCAGCGCCTCCTGCACCGGTGGCTCGCTTGAGCCGCGGATAAAGTCGCGGTTTTGCGGCAGTTGTATCTTAAGTCCGGCGCCCCGGCCGCCTTCTATCTGCCACGGACGCTCACGCAGGAGACGGCGCCCCAGCCCTCCCAATGCGCCGGAGGACAGAAGCCGCAAGAGAAATCCTTGATACATCAGGCCAGGTCCTTCGCCACGAAATTCTGAAATACACTCCCGGTATCGTTGCCCCATTCCCAGTTGGCCACGATCCCAACGCGGTTGATCGCCATTTGCTCCCAATCCGGGTAGATGTCGCTCAGTGCGCGATAAAGCACCGGCTCGCCGTTGACGAATGCCAAAAATTTCTTGCCGTCGCAAACAACCCGGAAATCATATGGAACACCCCAGTGAATCCGCTTGCCGACGTTGGTCCAGACTGCATCGTAAAGCTCTTCAAAACCATCCACATAAAAGAACGCGGCAATGGACGTGCCATACCAGTCATCCACGAACACGGTCCAAGTAATGTAATTGCGATCATCCTGACAGAAGATCAGACCTCCGCGGCCTTTTTCTCCGCTGCCTCTCTGCGTCCCGGGCGGCGTGATGCGCACCTCCACGTCCGCAAAATCAGGGTTGGTCCAATCCACGGTATAAGCCGTGCGACCGGGACATGGGTTGGCAATGGAACCCAGCACCTTTGCGGCCCCGGCGCCGGTCAATTGGATGATGCCCTGCCCGATTTCCTTCTTCCACGAACGGGCTCCCACAGGTGTGGCGCGACCCGCCAGTTCAGCCGGCGACCCCTCGAAGCCATCACTGATGACGACGCGACTGCCCTTTACGAACCAAGCCTTCCCGAGGTCGAACGTGTCCGGCACGGGAATCTCCAGCGGATGCGCTTCGAAGCGTTTCAACGACACCGAATTTGTGCTTCCGGTAATTCGAACTCCAACACTCGCGCCGTCCTTCAACCGAGCGTCAGAAAAACTCGTGGCATACACGAGATCCCCGTTCAGGTAGAGGCGGATGTTCTCACCATCGTCGCTGACTTGCAGGGAATTCAGGCCGTTGGGCGCGAGGCGATGCCATTTGGTTGCCGGGAATCGTGACCAGTTTCCGTTCTCTTTGATGGAAAGCTGACACTGCCGGCTGCCCGCCTCGAAGCACCAGAAATTTTCTTCGTCACACCCGCGCCAGATAAGCGCGATCCCCTCAACCGGCTCATCCGTCGTGTTGACCAGGACATGGATCAGACCTGAAGGCGAGTTCAGCTTCAGCATCGCGGTATTCACCGCGTCCCGGCTGACCAAGCCATCAGCCGTTCGGCGGAAATCTCCCCCGTGGACGGTCCAACTCCCGCCGACTTCCGCATTAGACAAGTGCAAGGAGCCGTCACCAACAAACGCGTCCGCGCCGTGCGCCGAGCCGTACCATCCAGAGAATTCAGGAATCGCCGCAACTTGAGTTCTGTACACCCGGGTATCCACCCGAAAGCCGATCTGGCCAAGCGCACTCTGGTGGATTCCCGCGTAAACGGTTGGGTCCGCTTGAAACGGGTCAATCGCCAGCAAACGCATCTTGGGATACAAGCTTGTTTCCGGCACACCCGGAATGGACGCAACATAATAAGCCGCGCCGCTCTCGCGCAGCACCACAAAGAAATACATCTGCACGTTTTGGAGTCCGCGAATGGTTTGCTGGCAGGCCGTGCCAACCCGCGCCCACAGCCCGCCGCACTCGGGCCCCAACGCGTGCATGATGAATGAATTGCCCTGCTGAACGGGATTCCCCGGAGCTTCACTGGGAAACCAGCCAACCGCGAGATTCTCGTCAATCAGCGGCACCTTCAAATGCTTGAGGCCGGTTCTGAACCACTGGCGCAGCCGGCGCCACATGAATTTCTTTTGACGCCCGCGCCACCACCGACGCATTCGTTCAAGCGGCTTTTCGGTTTCACTTCCGAGTGCCCAACGCACCAGCCGGGGACGGAATCCATCAGGCAGCGGCTCGCCTTGCGAGGTGTTATGGCAATTGGTCAGAAACGCACCAAACGTCAGGCCGTTCCGCCGTTGAAAAGGGCCATAGGCAATTCCGGCACGCCCCCAGCCGCACTTAACCAAAGGCTGGATTCGCAGCGCCCCGTGGTCTATTCCAAGCACCCCTTCCCGATCCACGCCTTTTCGGGTCATTCCCTCGTCGAACTGCGTGCCAATCACCTGGCCGGCGGGCCGGTCATCGGAAAAACAATCAATCATCAATTCCGTTTTGTTCGCGGTTGTCCCCATCGCGTTTCGGCGGTCTATCGTCGCAGGCGTTTCAGTCATAGTGAACCAAATAACTCGTGGCGGTGGATTCGCTCAACGGGCCCGTTTCAAAGGGAGGAACCTGAAGATGAAAACGACCTTGGGTGATCTCCACATCTTTTTCAGAAATTGCTTCGAAGGTGCGTCACTTCCACCCAAAGCCCAGTCGGCACCGAAGATCAGCACACCCGTCAAACCGACATATAACCCGCCGAGCGCGAACAGTCCGAGCCAATTCGGTTCCGCGCAGTACCCGCGTATCGTGTAAGACACGGCGTAGGCGATCCCCGACATGAGCAACGGCACGCCAATCAGCCGCATGAGGCCGCTCAACGAGGACCGTCCGAACATGTGGAACCATCCATGCAACGTTCCGAAGAATGCTGGAATTGACGCCAACACGTACGCGTAGCCAACGCCAACAGCGCCAAATTTGCGAATCAACAAAAGGCTTCCCAATACGGTGGCCAGCCCGGCGAAGAAGATCACCACCGTGACAAGCCCCGGCCGTCCCGTACCGCGGAAATAGGTTGCCGCGGGTGCATAGGCGCCTTGCGTGATGTAACTGAGCGCGACCAACTGGCCTAGGAACGCGCTTTCACGGGCGAATTCAGGACTGATCCACAGACGAAGAAAATCAGGCATCAGCACCACCAGTGGCAACAAAAGCACGAGCGAGATCACCAGCGACGCCCATGTGCCATTCCAGAAAAGGGATTGTGCCGTTTTGAGATCGCGGTTGGCGCTGAAGCGCGGCATCAACGTTTCGCTGCCGCTGGCAACCACCATGTGCAACCGATGCGACACGTTGTCAGGCGTTCCAAGGTATGCAACCGGAGTTGGACCGAGTTGGGCCGCCAGGATCATCTTCCCCGCCTCGCGTTGCACCTTGTGGAATGCATACGTCAGGAATGAGAAAACACTGAACCCCACAATCTCCTTCAATCCTCCGAAGGAAAGCGATGGCAACAACTTCACGCCCGGCGAAATTCGACGCACCACTCTGGCTTGCACGAAGACCGTTCCTACCTGCATCACCAAGTCCCAAAGCACAAGGTGTAGAATTCCGAACTTGCAGACCGCAAGCAGGATGTAGCCGCCGGATCGCACCACATTCTGGATAACGCCGATCTTGCTGCTGATGTCATAACGGTGGAGCGCCATCGGGATCGAGCCGTATGCCAGGGCCACCGCATTCACCGAGAAAATCAACGCTGAAATACGCAACAACCACCCAACTAAATCTGTGTCACCGGCCGAGATATTGAACAAACCTACCACCAATGGTGCGGCCAGGAAAAGACCGATGCAGACGACGATGCAAATCACGAGATAGAACGTCAGCGTCGCACCCATGATCCGGTTGACCCCGGCAATATCGCGTTCACCAAAGTAATGCGCCACGTAGCGCAAAGTGGCTTCGCCAAAACCGAAGCCCACCAGTCCCAAAATCCCCGTGACCGACCACACCAACAGGAGAATGCCGTAATTGTCAGTCCCCATGTTGTGAATCAAAACTGGTGCGATGGCAAAACTGGTCACGATGCTCCACAACGTGGAGAACGCATTCCAACCCGCATTGGACATCGCGCCCCGTGGTTGCCCTGCCGCCGGTTCCGGCTGATTCGTCCCGGAGCCCGGCTCTTCTTTATCAGTGCTCATGAAGAATTACGACTTTCGCTCAATTGTTAACACCCGGAAACCTTGCTGGAGGCTGCCGCCAGTTCATCTCGTGAAGCGGGAGGAATCCTCTCCGCAACTTCCGCGGCCTTTGCCTCCGGCTTTTGCGTCCCTTCCACGGGCAGTCCCCCGGAACGTGATGGGAAAAACCGGTCCCTCAAACGCAGCACAGGCCATTCGACTACTTTGCTTGCCACCACGCCGACGAGTATCGCCCCTGTGCAAATCGTCAACGCGCTCAAAACCCAGGCGAGCGTTGGAGCACCACCGGCCCAAGCCATCAGCCGGACGCCCGCCACCCGTTCCAGAGTCCCCATCGCCGTGACGTGCCACAAATAAATCGCATACGAATACACTCCGACCCACGCCATCAGCGAGGCGATGGGAGACACGCACCATTTCCACCGGCCAAAGTCGTTGGCGTGAGTATGGTACGCCCCCACCAAAAACGCCGCCGAACCCAAAAAAGTCGCACTCAAGCCAATCGTCCGGATAAGCGCGGTGTTGGGTTCAATGAAATAATTGGGCAACCACAGCAGGATGCCCGCGAGCATCAACCGCCCTCGCCAATGCCGAAATGCCTGGAACCGTTCCGGCCAATACTGCGCCAACCCACGAATCCCGACCCCGAACAGCAGCGCGTCCAGCCGCAAATGTGTGGCCGACATCGTCACGCTAAACGAATCGGCGCTCCACACGGACAAGCAACGCAGCCCAAGAAAAACCGGCACCATCGCGACGCAAATGGGGACCAGCAACCGGATGCGTCCGGTCGCCGCGAGGGCGACGAGCGCAAAGGGCAACAGCACGTAAAAATGCTCTTCGACCGCGAGCGTCCACGTGTGCCCGGCGGCACTCCAGAAGTAGTTTTGCAGGAAGAGCAGGTTGGGCCAGCATAGTCGCCATTGTTCGGCGAAAACCGCCCAAGGTTCGCCGCCGCCACCCAGCATCGCCTTGAGGCTGGGCATCAACATCACGTACGCGATGAAGACAAGGTAGGCGGGATAAATCTTCAAGCCGCGCCGCACCAGGAATCGCGTCACGTCAATCCGGCCGTG
>CAZCZP010000031.1:2756-24321 GCA_964502895.1 uncultured Bifidobacteriaceae bacterium | reverse complement strand
CAACTGGCGAAAGTGTTGAAGACCCTCACAGGTATCCAAAGCGCGTTCAACACGACGGCCAAAGGCGGCAAGAAAGTCTCGCTGGCCGACCTGATCGTTCTGGCCGGTTGCGCTGGCGTCGAGCAAGCCGCGAAGAACGCTGGGCACAAGATTACGGTGCCCTTCACGCCGGGGCGCATGGACGCTTCGCAGAAGCAGACCGACGTCGAGTCCTTCGCCGTGCTCGAGCCCATCGCGGACGGTTTCCGCAATTATCTCAAGGGCAAATACACCTTGTCGGCCGAAGCGTTGTTGGTGGACAAGGCGCAGTTGCTCACGCTGACCGCGCCGGAAATGGCGGTGCTCATCGGCGGGATGCGCGTTCTGAATGCCAACGCCGGCGGCACATCGTACGGTGTTTTCACCAAACGGCCCGAGGCGCTGACGAACGACTTCTTCGTGAACCTGCTCGACATGGGCACGGAGTGGAAGCCGGTTTCGCCGGAGGCGGACCTGTTTGAAGGCCGCGACCGCAAGACGGGTGCGTTCAAGTGGACTGGCACGCGTGTTGATCTCGTGTTCGGTTCAAACTCCCAACTCCGCGCCTTGGCGGAAGTTTACGGAAGCGCCGACGCGCAGAAGAAGTTCGTTCGGGACTTCGTCGCGGCGTGGAACAAAGTGATGAACCTTGACCGCTTCGACCTTGCGTAGTCGCTGAACCCTTTCGGTCAAACCATTGCCTGCCGGTCTCGGATACAACGGAGGCCGGCAGGCTGGCTTATTTGAAGACCACGCGTGCTTTGGAGTCTTCCCGATAAGTCGCGTCACGCCCGGGCGTCCATTCGCCGTTTTTGAGATACTCAGTCTTGACGTGCAACGTTCCGTCGGAGCGCAGCTCATGAGTTCCGCGAACTTCGGTCACACCGTTGGCGCTGCCGGTGACCTTTTCATGTGAGAAAATCTTGCTCCCTTCAAACGTCATGGTGCCGGAGGTGCGAAAGCCCGCCGTCGTGAAGTAGTGGTACGTCACGGCCTTTTTTTCATCGTCCCACATGATGAGGGATTCACCGCCGTATGTGCCGTCGTTGATTGAATGAAGGACGCGAATCGCCTTGCCGTTCAAGGCACGCTCCCAACTGGCCACGTCCACGATTGGCTTCTCCGGCGTCGAATTCTTGAATTCTCCCTTCCAGGTTTTTCCGAGCCAGGGCCGCAGCGGCTCCAGATGCGGATCGAGTGCCGGTGAATCAGCCGCCCGTAAACTAAGCGTGATTGCAATTACTCCTGCCAGGATTGCGGTGCGAATGGGTGTGTTCATAAGTCAGGCGTTGTTGAAAATGGTGAAGTTGAGAATCTGCTCACGCCCCCGGATGTTTCCACGGTGCACGATATGGCTTGCGCAATATTCTCGTCGCCTCGCGGTCGCCAACCACGACGCGCTTCTTCGGGTCGTAAACCACAGGACGTCCAGTTTCCATGGCAATGTTCGCCAGAATACAACTGGCCGTCGAAATGTGGCCTTCTTCGATGTCCGCGACCGGACGGCTGCGTTTCTCGATGGCCGCGAGAAAATCCAGCATGTGGCGGCGGGTGGCGGGGGCGGCATTCAACTCGTTATCCTTCTCGGTGACGTCCTCGGGATATTTCTCGCGCTCGTAGAAGCAATCGAAATGAATCGGCTTGGCATTCCGGTCGAGCGGGATGAAATCCGCGCGCATGGTGCTGGCCTTGAGCGTGCCTTTCTCGCCGTAAATGAACAGCGCCCACGGATAATCCGGGTCGGGCGGCGCGCCCCAGGTGCGGTGTTGCCACACACAATCGAAATTGTCGTGCTCGAACGTCGCCGTCTGCGTGTCGCTGATGTTCGATTTGCCATCCTTCTGCACGAAGATGCCACCCGCCGACGTGATTCGTTTGGGCCAGCCCAGCCCGAGCATCCACCGCGCCGTGTCATACATGTGAACGCACATGTCGCCCACAATGCCGTTGCCATACTCGGTGAAGGTCCGCCACCAGCGGCGATGCGGCGAGCCGTCGTAGGGCCGCAGCGGCGCAGGGCCGGTCCACATTTCGTAATCCAGAGTGTCCGGCACAGGCTGTAGCGGAGGATTGCCATTCGCGCGCATGTGGAAATAACAACACATGTCCACATGCCCAATCTTGCCGAGCAGGCCGCCCTCGATGACCTGCTTCTTCACGTCAATCAAGTGCGGCGTGCTCTTGCGTTGCGTGCCAATCTGCACCACGCGCTTGAGTTTGCGCGCGGCGTCAAGCATGGCCTCGCCTTCACGCACGTCGCGGCTTATGGGTTTCTGGCAATAAACATCCGCACCCGCTTCAAGGGCGGCGATGCAATGCAATGCATGCCAATGATCCGGCGAACCGATGACCACGATGTCCAGGTCCTTCTCCTTAAGCATCTCGCGATAGTCATTGTATGTGCGCGGTTTCTTTTTCGACTTCTGCCGCTGGCTGGCGATTTCCACCGCACTGGCGAGCATGTTTTTGTCCGGGTCGCAGATGGATACAATCTCGACGGGCGCGACCTGCACGAGCCGCCACAAATCGCTGGGGCCATACCAACCGGCGCCGATCAAACCGACGCGCCTGGTCTTGCCATTGACGAGGTCGAGCGCGTCAGCGCCAAACGAACGCAACGCGGCCAGCGCGGTGAGCGCAGATGCGGATTGGAGAAACCGGCGGCGGCTGATGTTGAAGCTTGGGCCGGACGAAATGGTGGGAGCCGAAGTTTTCATGCCGCGAGTATTACCACTCACCCATACCACGCGCAACCACGGCTTGCGACGAACCGGCCAAGGCCAAATCTTTTCTAAGGCGTCTTGTGCCAACGTTCGCGCACCTCGGCTTCGTAGGCGCGCATCCGACGGTCCATGACAAACGGTCCGAATGGCAACAAGGCCGCAATGAATACCAATGCGCCTCGCGCCAACGGCCATTTGACCACAATCATCGTCTGCAACAACGACGCGCAAAACACGACGAACAAGACTCCATGAATCCAGCCCACCCACTTCACCGCCATTGGCAGGCTGGCAAAATACTTCAGCGGCATTGCGACGCCCAGCAGCACGAGAAATGACACGCCCTCAATCAGCGTGATGGTTCGAAGGAATGGAATCGGGTTTTTCACGCAGCAACAAAGTGCGACACTTTAACCTTTGTTTCTTGTCCGGCAAGTGTTGGAGGCAGTTTTGTGGGAAAAACTGTCATCTCCGTTGAGACCAATCATGAAGCCGCAGTTTTCGCGCGCTTCAAAAATGTTTCGGCGGCTGGGCTAAGTCCATCCTTTGCCCACACAGCGCCAACAATCAGTGGCGGCGGCACGGGAGAAAGAGTTAAGAGCTTCAAACGCGCGCCGGCAGTGCATCCCAGCGATTCTGTCACCACGGCGACACCGGCGCCCGATTCGACCGCTGCGGTCAGACTGCTCACGCCGTCGTGCTCCTCCGCGATGTGCCATTTCGTTTTAGTTGGAGCCAACACTCTGTTCAGCATTTCGTGGGCTTCGGGATATTCCTTGCGGCTGAAGGCGATGATCGGTTCGCGCGCCACTTCGGCCAGAGTCACAGACCGCTGCTTTGCCAGTGGATGTTTCGGCGCGACGGCAAGGCAGACCGGATCGCGCAACAATTCCTCGAAGCGCAGCCCGCGCGACATCGCGGTTATCGGCTTCGCGACAAACGCGATTTGCAGTTTGCCCTCGCGCAATCCGTCCAGCATTTCCTCGGTGGACATATCGTGCAACTTCACTCGCATGTTCGGCGATTCCGCCTGAAACGCGCGCAATGCCTGCGGCAAGATGCGCGCCGTAAGCGAGGGCGCGTAGCCGACGTGTAATTCGCCGCTGCCACCCGTGGCAATGGCCCGCGCGGCCTTGACCGCATCTTCCGCGCGCTGCAACACCGCTTGGGCCTCAGTCAAAAACGTGCGGCCCGCTTCGGTCAATCGCACGGACTTGGCGCTGCGTTCCAGAAGCAGGAAGCCGAGTTCATCCTCCAGGTCGCGTATCTGCCGGCTCAACGCGGGCTGCGACACGTGCAGCTTCAGCGCGGCGCGTGAAACGTTTTCCTCCTCGGCCACGCCGACGAAGTAGCGAAGATGTCGCAATTCCATGCGCGGCGCAGCATATCGGTTGGCGGCCCTCAAGCAAGGACGCGCGGGAAAAAGAACCGGTTCAGTTGCGGATTCCGAACACTGGAAACTGATTCATGCCGGGCGGTCCTGACACGTGTCCGTAATGTGCGCCACAAAATGTGGTGCAAATTTCACAGAAAATTTTCTTGAGGTCGGAACCGCCCGGAGCAAAGTAATGGCACAGATGGTGCAGTTGAAGTCAGCAGTTCTTTGGAAACGTAACAAGACAGATTTCACCCTGCCCTGTTCGTGATGCTCAACAAAAATCCTTGAACCGTAATTATACGATCCCGGGACACCAAGCTGTGATTGTGGCCGACAGGCCTTGACTGGAAGTCGAAAGCAATCCGGCCGTCCCACATGTTGCAAAACATGTTCAAAGGAAATGGTTAGACACGGCAAGGGTGGGGTTATTTTAACGCGCGGCGAAAGTTCGCGGCGCGAAACCAAGGCCCGCCGGATGGCGGGCCTTTTTGTTTTGGCCCGCGCCTCTCAGTTGGTAGTGTTCAGTTATGGCGCGTGATGACCTGTTTTCATCCACCCCCGCGGCGGATCCGTCCATCCCGATGGCTGAGCCACCCGAGACCGCACGGCATCGGCCGCTGGCCGCGCGGATGCGTCCGCGCAATCTTGATGAGTTTGCCGGGCAGACCCACCTCCTGTCGCCGGGGTTGCTTCTGCGCCGCGCGATCGAGGCGGACCGAATCCAGTCGCTGATTTTTTACGGGCCGCCGGGCACGGGAAAAACTTCGCTGGCGCAAATCATCGCCCGGCAGACGAAGAGCAAGTTCGAGCGGCTCAGCGGTGTGGAATCGAACGTGGCCGAAATGCGCCGCGTGCTGGCCGCGGCGTCGAATCGCCTCGAAAACACCGGCCAACCCACGATCTTGTTCATTGATGAAATCCATCGCTTCAACAAAGCGCAACAGGACGTGCTGCTGCCCGATGTCGAAAGCGGCGTGGTGCGGTTGATTGGGGCCACAACGCACAATCCGTTTTTCTTCGTCAACTCGCCGCTCGTTTCGCGCTCACAGATTTTTGAATTGCGTCCCCTTGGGGAGGAGGAACTTTTTGCGCTGCTCCAACGGGCGTTGACCGACGCCGAGCGCGGCCTCGGCCACTTGAAAATTCAGGCGGACGAAGCAGCGCTGCGGCATCTGGCCAAGATCGCGGACGGCGACGCGCGCAAAGCTTTGAACGCGCTCGAAATCGCTGCGCTCACCACCGAGCCCGCCAAGGATGGTGTCATCCATATTGACTTGGCCGCCGCGGAACAGAGCATCCAGAAAAAAGCCGTGGTCTATGACGGAGACGGCGACGCGCATTACGACACAATTTCCGCTTTCATCAAGTCCATGCGCGGCAGCGATCCGGATGCGGCGCTTTACTGGCTCGCGAAGATGATTCACGCGGGCGAAGACCCGCGCTTCATCGCGCGACGCATCGTGATTCACGCCGCCGAAGACGTGGGCCTGGCTGACCCAATGGCCTTGGTGCTGGCGAACGCGGCGTTTCAAGCGGCGGAGTTCATCGGCTGGCCGGAGGCGCGCATACCGCTGGCCGAGGCGACGATTTACATTGCGACCGCCGCCAAGAGCAACAGCACAATCACGGCGATTGATGCGGCGCTTGAAGATGTGAAAACCGGACGTACGCTGCCGGTGCCCGAGCACTTGCGCGATGCACATTACCAGGGCGCGAAACGCATGGGTCACGGGGAGGGCTACAAATACGCGCACGATCACCCCGGACATTTCGTCGTGCAGGATTATCTGGGCGCGGAAAAGCGTTATTACGAGCCGAGTGACCAGGGCGTGGAGAAGAAAATCAAAGAACGCGTCGAGACGTGGCGGCAATTGCGCAGGGCCGCAGGGGAGCCGTTAGAGCCACCCGAACCAAAGTGAGGATCGCTGCAAAGTTTTGTGCGTGAACATTCGCGATTAGCCGGCGTCAAACACCCGATGAGAGCCGGTGAAATCTGCCCAAACCGCTTGCGCCGCGAATGGTCGGCTGATAGCCTGCCCCACACTTTTTGCAAAAAGAATGACAAGATTATGAATAAGACGACCCACATTTCCATATTGGCTGCACTCGCCGCCGGGCTGCAGATCGCTGCCGCCGGTGATATTACTGGCACCATCACGCTCAAGGGCACACCCCCGCCGGAGAAGCCCATTACGCAGCTAAAGGACGACGTGAATTGCGGCAAGCTGCACACCGAAGCGGTCAAGACCCGGTTTTACGTGGTTGGCGGCAACGGGGAACTGGCTGACGTGTTCGTGACATTGAAAGGCCTCAGCGGAAAATCCACCGGCGCTTCGGCGGCCCCGCTCGTGATTGACCAGAAAGGTTGCGAGTACCTTCCTTACGTCGCGGCGTGCCAGACCGGGCAGAAGATCGTCGTGAAGAATTCCGATCCGGTGTTGCACAACGTGCATCCCACGCCGGTGAACACAGCCGGCGGCAACAAAGAGGAGAACAAAGCGCAAATGGCGGGAGGTCCCGACCTGAGTTTCGTTTTCCCGGCGGCGGAAAATTTCCTGCGCTTCAAGTGTGACGTTCATCCGTGGATGTTTTCCTACATCAATGTCGTGGATCATCCTTACTTTGCCGTGACCGGCGCGGATGGAAAGTTCACCATCAAGAATGTGCCCCCGGGCAAATACACCGTTGTCGCCATGCATCGCAAAGCGGCGCCCGCACCCGCGGGCGTGGAAAAAGAAATCGAAGTCACGGCGGAGGGCGCCAAGTTGGACCTCGCGTTGGACGCGAAATAGTTGGGCCGGATTTTTCCCTGGGAACCGCTGCGGTTGGGATAGCCGCAGCGGTTCTTCTTTTCTGAGCGAGTTGCTACGCGCTTGATACCTCGAGACACAACCACGAATCCCTGGCTGAACCGCTTCGCCGTTTTCACAGCGGCAGCGACCTTCCTGTTGCTCGGGGCCGGCGGCCTGGTGACCAGCCATGGGGTTGGCATGGCCGTGCCCGACTGGCCCAACACTTATGGCTACAACATGTTTCTCTTTCCGTTCTCGCAATGGGTGGGCGGAATTTTTTTCGAACACAGCCATCGCTTGATCGGTGCGTTTGTTGGTTTGTTGACGGCCATTCTGGCAGCGTGGCTCTGGGCGAGGGAGACCCAGGGTAAAGCACTCTGGTCGGGGCTGATGGTGATTTTGTTCGTGCTCGTGCTGATGGGTGTGCGGAGAATTCCGGTGTATGTGGCCTTGTCCGCGGTGGCAGTCGGGGCGATCGGGTTTGGCTTGCGCCGCTTCGGGCGTGACTCGCGGCAGTTGCGCTGGTTGGGGATCGTCGCTCTGGCGGCGGTCATCGTGCAGGGGGTCCTCGGCGGTTTGCGAGTGGTGCTCTTCAAGGATGAACTTGGAGTTTTTCATGCTACGCTGGCACAGGTTTTCTTCGTGCTGATGTGCGCCATCGCGTTGCTGACAAGCCGATGGTGGCGAGAACCCTCACTCCAATCCTATGGGAGAGGGGAACAGCAGTCGGTGGCTTTGATAAGACCAAGGGCGCTCGCGCTGGCGACGACGGCCTTGATTCTCTTGCAGTTGGTTCTCGGTGCGACGATGCGGCATCAGCACGCGGGCCTGGCCATTCCCGATTTCCCGCTGGCTTACGGAAAACTCTGGCCGGCGATGGACTCGAATTCGGTTGCGGGCTACAACCAGCAACGTTTGGAAGTAATCGCGGCGAATCCGATTACGTCCTTTCAAATCGGACTGCAAATGGCGCATCGACTGTTTGCCCTGGCGATTCTGGTTTGCGTTGCGGCGGTGGCTTGGCGAGCGCGACGCTGGAATTCCCCTAACCCGCTGAAACGGCTCGCGTATCTCTGGCTCGCGCTGATTCTCGTTCAAGCCGCACTCGGTGCGTGGACGATCTGGTCGAACAAGGCCGCCGACGTGGCGACCGCCCATGTGTTGGTGGGCGCACTTTCGCTCGTGACAGGAGCGCTGTGGTGTATTATTGCTTTCCGCCGTTTACCCGGAATCTCGGAAGCAAATGCGGTTTCGAGCCGCGCGGTGGCAGGCGATTCAGCCCGCGAACACCCGCGCTCCACGAATTCGTTTTCCGGCGATCCGGCAGTGGTGATGAACAAATAAATGAAAGCAACCGCACAAGTTTTTAGCGGCAACGCAGCGGCGGACCGAAGTTGGCTGTCGGTCTATGCCGACTTGATCAAAGCGCGTCTGACGTTGCTGGTGTTGCTGACGACGCTGGTGGGTTTTTACGTGGGCTTCCGCGGGGCGATGGATTACGCGCTCTTGTTTCACACCATGCTCGGTACGGCGCTGGTTGCCAGCGGCGCGGCGGCGCTCAACCAGTTGTTGGAACGCGAACACGACGCGAAAATGCGGCGCACGGCGAATCGTCCGCTGCCTTCGGGCCGGTTGCAACCGGTGACGGTGATGTTGTTCGGCGGGGTGTGTTCGGTGGTGGGGTTGGTTTATCTGGCGCTTTTGGTAAATCTGTTGACCTGCGTTCTGGGCGCGGTGTCGCTGGTGAGCTACCTCTTTATTTACACGCCGCTCAAACGGCTGACGTGGCTGAACACTGCGGTGGGCGCGGTTCCGGGCGGCCTGCCGCCGTTGATGGGCTGGGCCGCGGCACGCGGAGAATTGAACGGGGGCGGGTGGGCGTTGTTCGCCATTCTGGCGTTCTGGCAATTGCCGCATTTTTTCGCCATCGCGTGGATTTATCGCGATGAGTACGCAAAGGCCGGGTTTCAAATGCTCCCGAATGTGGACCCCGATGGCCGGCGGACCGCGACGCAGTCGGTGAGCCATGCGTTGGGGTTGTTGACCGTGAGTCTTTGCCCGTTCCTCTTTCGGCTGGCGGGCGTGTGGTATTTGGCGGGAGCAATCATCCTGGGAACAATTTTTCTTTGGTGTGCGATTCGTTTTTCACGCGAGTTGAGCCTGTCGCGGGCGCGTCAGTTGTTTTTCGCCTCGATAATTTACCTGCCGCTGCTGCTGGTGCTGCTGGTGCTCGACAAAGTGAAATGAGACGAATGCGCGGTTGACATGGAAAACGAAGGTGCGTTTACTCTCGCACCCAATTCACGGTGAACAAACGGCTTTCGGTCGGTTGACGGTTCAGAAAGTAAAATTGCGAAGATAAAATGCAGGCAACAACTCACACAATGCCGCACGCCGGCGTCCACGAAGCGCACCACGAGGAGATCGGCTTCTGGCGCAAGTACATCTTCTCGACCGATCACAAAGTCATCGGCATTCAATACGGCCTCACAGCGCTGGTCTTTCTCCTGTTCGGCTTTTGCCTGATGATGATGATGCGCTGGCAGATCGCGCATCCCGGAGAACCCATCCCGGTGGTCGGCGCGCTCCTCCAAAAATTGCTGGGAGATGTTGCCGCCAAGGGCATCATGTCGCCGGATCTCTACAATTCCTTCGGCGCGATGCACGGAACGATCATGGTGTTCCTGGCCATTGTGCCGCTGGCGTTCGCCGCGTTTGGAAATTATGTCGTGCCGCTGATGATTGGCGCGCCGGACATGGCGTTCCCGAGGGTGAACATGGCGAGTTACCAGGCGTATGTTCTTGGCGGCGTCATCATGTTCGTGAGTTTCTTCATTCCCGGTGGCGCGGCGCAGGCGGGTTGGACTTCGTATTCGCCGCTGGCGACTTCGATTCCGACGGACGGCCAGACGTTCTGGCTCATTGGCATGATTTTTCTGATTACCTCGTCGCTGCTGGGCGCGGTGAATTTTATCGCCACGATCATTCAACTGCGCGCACCGGGCATGACGTGGATGCGGCTGCCGTTTTTTGTCTGGGCGCAATTCGTCACGGGTTTTCTCTTGTTGCTGGCGTTTCCGCCGTTGGAAGCCGCCGGCATCATGCAGTTGATGGACAAGGTCGCGGGGACGAGTTTCTTCCTGCCGACGGGCCTGGCGGTGGGGGGCGAACTGGCCAATATCAGCGGCGGGGGCAGTCCGTTGCTGTGGCAGCATTTGTTCTGGTTTCTCGGCCATCCGGAAGTATACGTGCTGATCCTGCCGGCGATGGGCATCGTGGCTGAAGTCATTGCCAACAACACCCGCAAGCCCATCTGGGGATACAAGTCGCTGGTTTATTCCGTGCTCTGCATCGGGTTCCTGTCGTTCATTGTGTGGGCGCATCACATGTATCTGACCGGAATGGGGACGAAGGTCGCCACGTTTTTTCAGACGACCACGATGATTATTTCGATTCCGTCGGTGATCATCCTGACCTGCTTTTTTATTTCGCTTTGGGGCGGTTCGATCCGGTTCAACACGCCGATGCTTTTCTGCCTGGCGTTTCTACCGATGTTCGGGATTGGCGGACTCACGGGACTGCCGCTGGGTTTTGCCGCGGCGGACTTGCACCTGCACGACACTTATTACGTCATTGCGCATTTCCATTACGTGGTGGCGCCGGGAACCATCTTCGCGCTGTTTGCAGGAATCTATTACTGGTTCCCAAAAATGACGGGGCGCATGATGAATGAGTATTGGGGCAAGTTTCATTTCTGGGGTTCGTTGATATTCATGAATGTTGTCTTTCAACCGATGTTCGCCCAGGGCATGTCCGGCATGATCCGGCGCATGGCGGATGGCGGCGCGAATTACGCCGCCTCCACGCTGCAAAAACAAGGCGTCGAGGTGATCGGCGGGTTGAGCGACAGAATCATGAGCCTGCACACCCTCATCCTCTATGGGGCGGTTGGCCTGGCGCTGGTCCAGATTCCGTTCATCATCAATCTGTTTTGGAGCATCAAGAACGGCAAAAAAGTGACCAGCGACAATCCGTGGAACGCGACCACGTTGGAATGGCAGACACCCACGCCGCCACCGCACGGCAATTTCGATCACGCCCCGGCGGTCCATCGCGGGCCCTACGAGTACAGCGTGCCGGGCAAGACTGGCGATTTCACCCCGCAGAACGAGTCCGATAAAGGCAGCCAGCACTGAGAATTTCATGGACATCCCTTACACAACACAACCCCGCCCGGACACGGGCATTTACAATGCGAAGGTCGGTATCTGGCTGTTCCTGGCCTCTGAAGTCATGTTGTTCGGCGCGTTGTTTTCCACCTACATCCTGTTGCGGGTGGGCGCAGTTCCTGCCGACTGGCCGCATGGCTTGTTGAATATTCCCATCGGTACGTTCAACACCGCCGTCCTGATCGTTTCCAGCGTCACGGTGGTCATGGCGTGGGCCTCGTTGAAGATGAAACAATTCGGGCGCTTCAAGATTTATCAGGCCGTCACCGTGCTGTGCGCCCTGACGTTTCTCGGGATCAAATCATTTGAGTACCGTGACAAGTTCACTCACTACGAAGTCTGGAAGACCGATGGCACACGCCTGACCGGCCACTTGGAAGGCAAACCAATGTTCATGACGCTGGACAAGGTGAAGGCCGCCGGTAAAGAAACAATAGGGTTCACGCCGGACGCCCATCATTATTCAGAAGGCAAAAAAGCCATGCACGCGAAAGACCACGGCGAGCACAAGGCCGTGGAAATTCCCGTGGACCAAATCAAGCGTCTCTCCGCTTTCGTGCCGGCGCACAGCACGTACTTCGCGGTTTATTTCACGCTGACGGGCTTGCACGCGTTGCACGTGCTCGGCGGAGCGGTGGTGATGGCTTACCTGTTCGGACCCGGCAGCAAGATGTGGTTTACCGACCCGGAACGTCTGACCAACCGGGTTGAAGTGTCCGGCTTGTTCTGGCACTTCGTTGACCTGGTCTGGATTTTCCTGTTTCCCGTTTTATACTTGTTGTGAATTTATGAGCGACCATTCAGCGGACATCTCAAAGCACATACGGGGCTACATGATTGTGGGCGGCACGCTGCTCATCGGCACCATACTGACCGTGCTGGCCTCGTACGTGGACCTCGGCCACAGTTGGAACATCGTTCTTGCGCTGGTCATCGCGACGGCCAAAGCCTCGCTGGTGGCGCTGTTTTTCATGCACCTGATTTCAGAGCGGCAAATGATTTATATCGTGCTGGCGTTTACCGCGTTCTTCCTGATTGGGCTGATGGTCTTGACGATTGGCTCGTATTCGGATTTCCCGCCAAACACCACCACCCGCTGACGCATGTCCCTGAAAGCTTTTCATATCGTGTTCATCACCGCCGCCAGCGCGCTGGCGTTCGGGTTCGGTGTGTGGATGCTCCGCGAGTATCGCGTGTACGGTGGCGGCGTGGGCGATCTGATTTTCGGCGTCACGTCCATGATTGTTGGCGCGGCTTTGCTCGTGTACGAAGGCTATTTCCTCCGCAAATTGAAGAACGAAAGTTTCCTGTGATGCCCGGGTTTAACAAGTTATTGCCCCTGGCCATCGTGCTGGCCGTGTTGCTGTGGCAGCCCGCATCGCTGCTCGCGTGCGCCACCTGTTACGGAGCGTCCGACTCGCCGTTGGCGCAGGGCATGAACTGGGGAATCATGACGTTGTTGGGGGTTGTCTTTGCGGTGATGTGCGGCATCGTGGGATTTTTTGTGCATGTTGGCCGGAGATCGAAACGGCTCCTGGCTTCGCCCGAACCGTAAGCGCACCGCAAACCGAATTTGAATTACACCTGACATGGATCAACTCATCCGAAAATTATTGGGCCTGCCCGTTCTCGCATCGGAAAACGGCAAGGACGTGGACAACCTGATCGTCTGGATTCACTGGCTCATGATCGCTCTGTTCGTCGGCTGGCTGGGATATTTTCTTTACACCCTTTGGCGGTTTCGTGCGAGCCGCAATCCCAAGGCGGACCACCACGGCGTCCGCGGTCATGCTTCCAATTACATTGAGCTGATCGTGGCGGGAATTGAGATCGTGCTGCTGGTGTTCGTGGCCATTCCGCTTTGGGCCAAGGCCGTGGACGTGACCAAGATTCCCAAAGAAGCTGGCGAGGCCACCAATGTCCAGATCGTCGCGCAGCAGTTCGCCTGGAACGCGCGTTATGCCGGCCCGGATGGCAAATTCGGCAAACAAGACATGAAACTGGTGAACTCCACCAACTTGTTCGGCATTGATTATTCGGACCCGGGCGCCGCGGACGACGTCGCCGTGCTCAACGAGATTCATGTGCCGGTCAACAAACCCGTCGTTACTTACATCAGTTCGAAGGACGTCATCCATTCCTTCAAGATCATCGCGCTGCGAGTGACGCAGGACGCGATCCCCGGCATGAGGATTCCGGCGTGGTTCACACCGACCCAGGAGGGCCGCTACCAGATCAATTGCGCGCAACTTTGTGGCAACGGCCATTCCAGCATGGCCCAGGGATTCCTCGTGGTCGAAAGCCAGGAGGCTTACGAAAAGTGGCTGGCTTCAAAAACCGGTGGAGCCACGGTTCTTGAGTAGTACCGGGTGTCTCGCGTCACTTTCGGAGAGCTGCCGGACGGGAGTTCATCCTTGCCGCTGCTTTCTTGAGCGCGCTAATTTCGGCCGGCGACTCGCTCAGGCGTATGGATAATACCCCGGAAAAAATGTCACGCACACTTTGGGTGGGCATGGGTCTGCTCATCGTGATCGTGGCCGTGTCCTTTGTGCTTTCCCGCGTATCCTCGCAGCGCGCGAGTTTCGATACCCCGCCCGTCATCAGTCAGGTCGGTGACTTCACCCTGACCAATCAGGCCGGTCAAGCTGTGACGCTTTCAGATTTGCGCGGCCGCGTCTGGGTGGCGGACATTATTTTCACACGGTGCGCCGGGCCGTGTCCACGCATGACCCGCCAGATGAAATTGCTCCAGGATGCGTTGCCGCCTGAAAGCCGGGCGAAACTTGTCACCCTGACGACCGATCCTGATTTCGACACACCGGAGATTCTGAAAAACTACGCCACGCGCTTCGAGGCGAATCCTCAACGCTGGCTCTTCTTGACCGGCACAAAGAAGGAAATCGCAGCGCTGGCAATTGACAGTCTCAAGCTCACCGCGATCGAACAGAAGCCCGAAGATCGAAAAGACCCCGCCGACCTTTTCATTCACAGCACGATTCTTGTCGTCGTGGACAAACAGGCGCGGCTGCGCGGCATTTTTGAAACGGAAGGCGAAGGCGTTGATCCAGCCCACGAGCGCAGCAAGGTTCTGGCGCTGGTGGATCAATTGGAACGCGAGCAATGAGCTTCTCTGATCTTCCGGCGGTCAATGCGTGCTTGAACAGCGTGAGCACCGTGATGCTCGTACTCGGCTTTCGCTTCATCAAAGCTGGAAACCGGGCCGCTCATCGCAACTGCATGTTGACCGCCTGCTGCACGTCGCTGCTGTTTCTGGCGTGTTACGTTACTTACCACGAGTGGATGCGACGGACTCATGGGGACGCGCACACAAAATTTCTTGAGCCTCAGTGGTTCCGTCCAATTTACCTGACGCTGCTCTTCACTCATCTGGTCGCCGCCATCGTTATCCTGCCGCTCGTCATTCTGACGCTGGTCCGCGCCCTGAAAGGCAACTTCGAGCGGCACAAAAAAATCGCCCGGTGGACGTGGCCGTTGTGGATGTATGTGTCCGTGACGGGCGTGGTGATCTATTTGTTGCTGTACCAGATTTTTCCGCAGAAGTAGTGCGGTGGTTGCCGTCCGCCCCCCGATTCAGCCATGTCGTCCGTTGCCAACGTCGTTATTCACGCCAGCCAGTTTCCGGATGCGGTGCACCGCGATCTGCTGGAATCGCTCCGCACGCGGCGGGTGAACCACAAATTCCATTACGACAGCGTCAAGCAAACGCAGAAGTGGCTGGCGTTGCACCAAGCGTTCTCGCCGTCGCGGACTGACCCCGATTGCGCGGCTGTTTACGAATCGGCCTTCACCGCGGCCACTTCGACGTTAAAAGCTCCGGGCATCCACTTGGTCGGCCTGGGTTGCGGCGGCGGCCAGAAAGACTCGCGGTTGCTCAAACGGCTTGTCTCGTCCGGAAAGGAAATCACCTACACTCCCAGCGACGTGAGCACCGCGATGGTGCTGGTCGCTCGAAGCGCGGCGCTCGCGGTGTTGCCAGAAGAAAAATGCTTCCCGCTTGTCGGCGATTTGCTTGCGACGGAAGACCTGTCTGCACTGGTCGCGAGGGATACTCCGGACAAAGCCGCGCGACTGGTCACCTTCTTTGGCATGATTCCCAACTTCGCACCCGAACAGATTCTGCCAAAGCTCGCATGCCTTTTGCGTCCCGGTGACGCGCTGCTGTTCAGCGCGAATCTCGCCCCCGGACCCGACTACCATGCGGGCGTGCAGCGCATTCTCCCTCAGTATGACAACGAACCGACGCGCGATTGGCTGATGACTTTCCTGCTCGACCTCGGCGTGAAACGTAGCGATGGCGAATTGCGCTTCAGCGTGCGGGAACACCCGCAACGCGGCGGCCTGAAACGAGTGGAAGCCCATTTTCATTTCACCCGTCCACGCGCGATCAGGATCGACCGCGAGCAGTTCGAGTTTCGTCCCGGCGAAATCATCCGGTTGTTTTTCTCGTATCGCTACACTCCAGAACTTGCGCGGAGCGTGCTTGGCGAACACGGGATCGAAGTGCAGGAACAGTGGATCACGAAATCTGAGGAGGAAGGCGTGTTCCAGTGCCGCCGCGCCTGAAGGCCGGCCGCCCTGGTGTGCCCGGCAAGCGCGCTTAATAAACTCTGAGGGTATCGAGCACCGCCCGGATGCGCGGGACTTCGTGCGTGCGGAACAAATCTGTTTTGCCCAGGGCGGCGAGCGCCGCAAAAAAGGGTTCGGCGCAACGCACTTCCTCGCGAAAATACTCGAACGCATGCGGCAGCGCGTGGCAGATGGGAAAGCCCAGCGTCCGCAGCCGGAACGTGTTCAAGAAGACGTTCATTTGATGTCGCACCCGCGCCGCGCTGTCCTGCAAGTTGCGGTAGTAGAATCCCAGCCCGGGGTCCACAAAGATCTTCCCGACGCCGTTACGCTGCGCGACCTCGATTTGCCGGGCGAAATGCTCGCGCATGGTTGGAATTGGATCGGCGCTCAGATTGAAGTCGCCGACTTCGCGCACGTTACGGCCTTGCACGTAGCAGACGATGACCGCGGCGTCGTTCGCGGCCACCATGCGGAACAATTCGTCGCTGCGATCCGTGCCAGTCAAATTCAGGATGTTCGCTCCGGCTTCCAGGCACGCGCGCGTTACAGCGGGTTGATAAGTTTCGACAGAAACCAGAACGCCTCCGGCGCGAAGTTCCTTTAGCACCGGCACCAGCTTGCTGTTTTGACCGGCATCATCCACGCGCGCCGCCTGCGCCAGCGTGGACTCCGCCCCCAGGTCCACAATATCCGCACCCTGGGCAACGAGCATCTTGCCCCGCCGAACGGCGGATTCCGCGGTCAGACACACGCTCTCGCGATACCACGAGTCGGGCGAAAGATTGACGACTCCCATGATCGCCGGCTGCGAATTGAAGGCGAAAGGTTTCCCGCCAATGGAAAATTCCTTCACCTGCGCGCGGGCGTCGTCGCGATGTTTTTCAAGGAGTCCGGCCAGTTGCTCGAGGTTCAACACGCAGGCCGGAGACTAGACTTTGTTCCCGGCGCGAGCACGAGAAAATTTGGAAGGCGCTTTTCCGGCCCGTCAGGACTTTATCGCGTGGCGTCAGGGCAACACTTGAATCCGGTAGAATCGGTTTGTGGTGGTGAGGAGACAAAGTGAGGCTGCCGACGACAGCCGGTCCACATCCGGTTTGTCAATGATTACAGTGTAAGTGCCGTTGTTCATAGACCGAAATGCTGTGCACCGCGCGTACGGCGACCAAGCCGGCGGTTGGTGAGGGCCGGTGTGAGCGCACTACATTCGCTCTTCGAGGCGGCCCCACCGTCAAGAAGCCTGAGTCCGGCAGAATCCTGGAGACTACACGTATTTTGGCGAATTCACACCGGGCGTTGCCGTGCCATGACCGTTCAACGGATCCTTGCGGCACAAACTTTGGGCCTTCATGCTCAGTGCATCGTGAAAAGAAAATCCATCGGCCAATTTCCTGAAAACTCGTGGTTATGAAACGTCATCATCGGAGTGGAAACCTGTTGGTTCTGCTAATCGGCCTTCTTCAGTCACCGTTTCCCGTTTGCTCCGCGCAAGCACGCGAACCCATTGCCCTGCATCCCGAGAATCCGCATTACTTCAAGTTCCGCGGCAAGCCGGCGGTGCTGATCACTTCCGCCGAACATTATGGCGCGGTGCTCAACCTTGATTTTGATTACCGGAAATATCTGGACACGCTGGCGAAGGACGGACTCAATCTCACGCGCACCTTTTCGGGCGCATACGTCGAGCCGCTCGGCGCCTTTAAGATCGCCCGCAACACGCTGGCGCCCGACGCGGGCCGGTTTATCTGTCCGTGGGCGCGCTCCGACACGCCGGGGTATCCGAACGGCGGAAACAAATTCGACCTCGCAAAGTGGAACGAGGACTACTTCAAGCGCCTCAAGGATTTTGTCAGTTACGCCGGCAAACGTGGTATCGTCGTTGAATACACTTTTTTCTGTCCGTTTTACGAGGAAGACCAGTGGAAACTCAGCCCACAGAACGCCGCGAACAACGTCAACGGCATCGGAACGGTTTCGCGCACGAATGTGTACACCCTCGACAAACACGGCGGATTGCTGGCCGTCCATGAGGCCTTGGTTCGCAAAGTCGTGGCCGAACTCAAGGGCTTCGACAACGTCATGTATGAGATTTGCAACGAACCTTATTTCGGCGGCGTCACGTTGGATTGGCAGCACCACATTGCCGATGTGATCATGGATGCGGAAAAAGATTTTCCCGGCAAGCACCTCATCACCCAGAACATCGCCAACGGGAAAGCCAGCATCGAAAAACCGCATCCTGCCGTTTCGGTCTTCAACTTCCATTACGCTCAGCCGGCGGACACCGTGGCTATGAATTTTCACCTCAACAAAGTCATCGGCGACAACGAAACCGGATTCCGCGGCACGAACGACTTGCCTTATCGCGTCGAGGCGTGGGAATTCATTCTCGCGGGCGGAGGTCTTTACAATAATCTCGACTACTCATTCGTTGCGGGACATGAAGATGGCACCTTCGTTTACCCTGACAGCCAACCTGGCGGCGGCAATCCGGCTTTCCGCAAGCAAGTGAAAATCCTCAAGAATTTCATTCACGGCTTCGATTTCGTCCGCATGAAGCCTCTGACCTCGGTCCTCGAGGCCGTTGCGGTTGATCCCGGCCACTCAACGCATGTGCTTGCCGAACCGGGCCGAGCGTACGCCATCTACCTCGGGCCGAAAAATCCGCGTGAGGCAGCGAAAGTAAAAGCGAGCGATCACAACGCCAGCTTTGCCTTGGAACTTCCCGAGGGAACCTACCGTAGCGATTGGATCAATACGCTCACCGGCAAGATTTCCCGGCGCGAAACGCATGGCCACAAGGGCGGAAAGCTCGTCCTCAATTCACCGGCCTACCGCGAAGACATTGCACTCAAGTTGACGAGGCGATAGACCCCGTCACACAGAGCGCGCGGCTCGTCATTTTGGTTTTCCTAAATGAGCTTGGAAAAAATTGACGATCCGGGTGTAGAGTTTTTCCGTGACGACCGGGTCGGGCGTCATGTGCGTCATGCTGGAGAGAGGCAGCAGGTTAAAATCTTTTCCCTCACGAAAGAGTGCATCGGCTAGTTTGAGCGTGTGGCGAAAATAGACGTTATCGTCGCTCGTTCCATGGATGAGCAACAACGGTCGCTCCAAATCGGCGGCATAAGTCAGCAACGAACCTTCCGCGTAAGCTGCGGCGTCCGTTTCCGGCAGGCCGAGATAGCGCTCGGTGTAGTGGGTGTCGTAGTCGAGCCAGTCGGTTGGCGGCGCGCCAGCAACTGCGGCCTTGAATACATCCGGTCGTCGCAGCACGGCCAGCGCCGACACGTAGCCGCCGAACGACCACCCGTAGATGCCAACTCGATTCAAATCCAACTCGCGATATTTCTTGCCCAACGCCTGCAAGCCGGCGACCTGGTCGTCCAACGGCACAGAGCCGAAGCGTTTTCCGATGGCGCGCTCCCAGTCATGCCCGCGTCCTGGCGTTCCGCGGCCATCCAGGCTCACCACAATGAAGCCCTGGTCGGCGATCCACTGGGCCAGCAACCAGCGTCCCATGGATGCCGCCACCAAGCCACTCGATGTCGGCGGCAGCGGCCCGCCGTACACGTTCACAATCACCGGGTAGCGCTGCCGCGGCTTGAATTTCTGGGGCCGGACGATGGCGGCGTAAAACCCCTCGCCCGCACCGACCTTGGTGATTTCGACACGTGGAATGAACGGCGGTTGTTCTGCGACGGATGGCAACTCGCCGACCATTGAGCCATCCGCCCGGTGAACCGTGGTCTTCGGCATAGTGCGCAAGGCAGAAAATGTGCGCACGTGTATCGGACTGTCCCGCAAAGCGGGATTGAAGCCGGCGGAATGATTTCCCAGCTCGCGCGTCAAAACCGCGGGTGCGCCGCCGTCGAGCGGGATGCGGAACAATTGCGATTGGGCCGGGTCGGGCCGGGCCGTGAAGAAAACTTCTCCGGCCTCCGCGTGAAGATGTTCCAGCGAGCGGAATCCTGCGCCAGGAGGGACAAGAATTTTTTTGAGCCTGCCGGAACGGTCACGCCATTCAAGCTGCCAGCCTGAGCCCTTTTCACTCGCCCAAACAAAACCGCGATCGTCAGACAGCCAGCGCGGCACGTCCTGGCGCACGCTGACCCATGCGGCATCGCGTTCGGTCAGCAGCGGGGCGGTGCGACCCGAAGCGGTGTCGGCTTCAAGCAGGACAAGTTCGCGTTGGGCGCGCGTCTGCACGCCCAACGTCAGCGGGCCGTGTTTGTCCCATCGCACTGTGGTGAGATACGGATAGCGCCCGCGGTCCCAATTGACCCAAACGGTTTCGCCGCCGTTAGCGGCAACGACACCGAGCCGGACGGCCACGTTGCTTTTGCCTGGTCGCGGATAGTAGGAGGGATGCGGCGTCTCACCAGGTTTCGCGGCGTCGGCGACGTGCCAGATTTCGACCCCTTCGTGATCGCTTTCTTCGTAGGCAATGAACTTCGAGTCGGGCGACCACCAAAAGCCGGAAAAGCGGTCCATCTCTTCTTGTGCGACGAACTCAGCGAGCCCGTGACGCAACTTCTCCGTGCCTCCCGTAGTCGCGCGTTTCTCGGTTTGCGTCGCGAGATCAATCACGTACACGTCGTAGTCCAGCACATACGCGAGGCTCTGGCCGTCTGGAGAAAATTTTGGATCCACCAACGCGCCCGCGCCTGTTTTTAGTTGCACCACCTCACCAGTAGCACGCTGAACGAGGTAGAGTTTTCCCGACAGACTCAGTAGAATCCGATCACCGTCCTTCGAGAGTTGAAAATCTGTGAACCCTCCCACGCTCACGCGCATCCGCTCGCGCCGCGCTTTTTCCTCGGGCGACAGTTTTTCTTCGGCGCCATTGAGCACGTGTTCTGGTGTGAGCAATACACGCGTCTGGCCGGTGGCAATGTCGAATTCGTAAAGCTCCAGCTTTGGCACTCGCGCCTGACCGCGCAGGAACAAAACCGCCTTGCCGTCCGGCGTTGGAACGGCCTTGGCCGGGCGCCCGAGCATGAAACCGCGTGTCAACGCGTGATCGCGCAGGTACTGGGTGACCGAAAGCTGCGGCTGTTCACGAGCCGACGCTCCGTCCATGGGGACGACGGAAAGAAGGCAAACGGCAACAATCGGCACGCGCGACGCCGTGCGCATCAACTCCAGAGGAAGCAAAACGCGCTTGGTCAGGTTCAGGTTCGAGGCCATGCGTCAGGATTATCTCGAACTTTGCCTGCGCGAAAGCTGATTCGTGGCGGCTTATCCGCGCGTCCAAGCCGCGAACCAGAAGGCTGTATTTCCGTGGTGCCGTCGCGATTTCGGGAATGGGGCGAATCAACCAACTCGCCCCGCAGGCGTCAGAAAGACAAATGGCTTACCGTCGCTGTTGGCGGCTTTCGCCCCCACCCCAGCGCGGCGCGCGCTCTTCGCGCGGCCGGGCAATGTTTACCGTAAGCGCGCGGCCTTGAAAATCTTTGTTGTGAAATTGCTCGACGGCCTTGTTGGCTTCCTCGGCGGTGGCAAATTCGACGAAGGCGAAACCTCGTGATTTGCCAGTCATCTTGTCAAACATGAGGTTGACAGCCGTCACGGCTCCGGCTTGGGAGAAGTAGTCTTGTAGATCGTTTTCACCGGTTTGGTAGGGGAGGTTGCCCACGAAGAGTCTGGTAGGATTCATAATGATTCGGATCGCTCAAAAACCGAGTGGGAGGACTGCACCGGCAGGTTCACTGAATGTCGCGTTCGCTTGGACTGACAATTCTGTCACTCTGACACCATCACGTTCGTTCTTTGAACGAGGCGATTTGATTCTTAGCAGGGTGTCGTTGGGAGTCAATACGAGATTGTGTGCCGACA
>CAZCZP010000031.1:0-2656 GCA_964502895.1 uncultured Bifidobacteriaceae bacterium | reverse complement strand
GCGGCCTTATTCTTCAATCAACCCCCGCCGGGCGCCGCTCAATAGTTGTTCGACGAAGCCCGTCGAATAGACTCCGCGCCTGAAATTCGGATCTTGCAGGATGGCCTGCTGAAAGGAAATCGTCGTCTTGACACCTGTGAGCATGTATTCACTCAACGCGCGGCTCATCTTGTCCATCGCTTCCCGTCGGTCTTTTCCGTACGTGATCAGTTTGCCGATCATCGAATCATACGTGGACGGAATGGTATAGCCTGCATACGCGTGGGAATCCACGCGCACACCACGCCCGCCTGGTTGGTAGTACATCTCAATGCGACCCGGGCTGGGGCGAAAATCATCGAAAGGGTCTTCGGCGTTGATGCGGCATTCGATTGCATGCCCTCTGAACTCGATGTCGCCTTGCGAATGGCGAAGTGGCTCGCCCATCGCGATCATTATCTGGTAGCGCACCAGATCAATCCCCGTCACTTCTTCGGTGATGGGATGCTCTACTTGAATGCGCTTGTTGACTTCAAGGAAATAGAAGTTGCCATGATTATCCACGATGAACTCGACTGTGCCCGCGTTCGTGTAGTTGGCGACTTCCGCAATCCTGATCGCCGCTTTCCCCATCTTGTCGCGCAGTTTCTTGAATTTGTGCTCGATCAGAGGCGAGGGCGTTTCTTCCACGACCTTCTGGTTGCGTCGTTGAATGGAACAGTCTCGCTCACCCAAGTGGATGATTCGGCCTTTCTGGTCGCCGAGGATCTGAAACTCAATGTGGTGGGGGTTTTCGATGTACTTCTCGATATAGACCCCCGAGTTGCCAAACGCCTTCTCTGCCTCGGTGCGGGCGGTATGGTAACCCTTGACGAGTGAGACATCGTTATGCGCCGCCCTCATCCCTCGACCGCCGCCACCGGCAACTGCTTTGATCATAACCGGATAGCCAATTCGCTTGGCAACGGTAATGGCATCCTGCTCGTTTTCTACGACCCCGTCCGACCCCGGCGGCGTGGCTACTCCCGCCTTTTTCGCGAGAGCCCGGCTCACGGCTTTGTCTTCGAGCGCAGTCATCGCCCGAGAACTCGGGCCTATGAACCTTATGTTGCAGCTCTCACACACATCCGCAAAATGTGCATTTTCCGAGAGGAATCCGTAGCCCGGATGAATAGCATCTACGTCCGTAATCTCTGCCGCACTGATGATGCGGTCTATCCGCAAATAGCTATCGGAAGCCGGAGATTTGCCAATACAAATCGCCTCATCGGCCAACTGCACATGCATTGAGTTTGCATCGGCTTCCGAATAAACCGCAACGGTTCGAACGTTGAGTTCTTTGCATGCCCGGATGATCCGTACGGCAATTTCTCCGCGGTTGGCAACTAGGATTTTCTCGAACATGCGCTCAGAAGAATCGCTCGATTCAGGTTCAGCCGCTCCCGGTGCTTCTTTAAGATGGTCGGACCTTGAACAGTGGTTGCCCGAACTCAACAGGCTTGGCATTCTCTACAAGAACCTGTGTGACAACGCCTTTTACCTCCGCCTTTATCTCGTTCATCACTTTCATTGCCTCGATAATGCAAACGACCGTATCTGCGTTTACCTCTGTGCCAACTTCAACATAACTCCCGGATTCTGGCGAAGGTGATCGATAAAATGTCCCGATCATCGGAGATTTGATTTCCAATTCATTCGAGGCTGGTGGAGGAGCCGCCGCAACAGGGGCCGCGATCATCTGCGTGCTAGGAGCATAACTTATTATGGCAGGCTCGTCTTGGATTGGTGTTATCCCGCCGTTTGCGCCACGTTTTAACCTGATCTTGAAGTCCTGCTTTTCCAATTCGAACTCGGAAACCGAGTTCTTTTTCATCAGGTCTATGATTGCTTTTATGTCTTTCAGTTCCACGGTCAGTAAACGTTAAAGGCGGTTGGAATCTCCCCCGAACGCCATAGAAAACGCCAGTTAACTAAAAAAGCAGCAGCCGAACTTCGACTCTGCTTGTGCTCAGTTAATCTGGTTGCAGAATAGTCTTGAGCTGCCAACACCGTCAAGCGCTAAAGCCTCGGTTTTGATCCCAGCTTTGGAATCGTCGAAAAATGGCTGGGGAGAGCAGAGTTAACTCGGTCTGAGTTAAGCCTTAGCGTTAACGGAAGCGTCCAAGGCTAAAACGTATGAATAATGACCAAAGCCGCTGATCTGACCACAGCAAACGGAAGCAATCACCGATCTGTGACGGAATTCCTCCCGCGCATGGACGTTTGACAAGTGAACTTCTATCACGGGCAGCCTGACGCTGGCTATAGCATCCCGGATGGCGATACTTGTGTGTGTGTAGGCAGCCGCGTTCAAGATGATGAAATCCGCCTGTCCGCCCGCGTCTTGAATCCATGTAACCAACTCGCCCTCCAAGTTGCTTTGTCGAAACTCCACTTCGACGCCTAACGCAATCGCTCGTTTCCTCACTTCCGATTCGATCTCGGCCAGAGTCAACTGTCCGTAGATTCCCGGCTCGCGCTTCCCCAACAGATTCAAATTCGGACCGTTGAGGAATAGGATCTTCATCGGCGGAAGATAATCACCGCCCGGACGGGTGTCTATTCGTTTTGGGATGAGGTTCTGACGACACTAGGTTGCGCGGCGAAAACTCGAAGACAGAAGACAAGAAGACACCCC
>CAZCZP010000030.1:6586-24503 GCA_964502895.1 uncultured Bifidobacteriaceae bacterium | reverse complement strand
GTTTCTTTGAAACTTCATTCCGACTTCACTTTGCATTCGTGACCGCGCTTGGCGCTGCATTGGTTACTGCGGGAAACGACCATAGCCAGTCATCGGAAGGTGTCTTGCCAGAGTCAATCGTTCCGTTGGCGCCGGCACCGCGCAGCACGTAGCCATCCTCGTCCATGCGCTGATAAACAATCGGACGTCCCCGGACGATGTCAGGCGGAATGCGGTCGAGATATTTGGGCAGAAGTTGATCGAGCGTTTCCGGGTAGTCGGCGCGCGCCAACCGATACCGCTCCAGCGCACAGGCGACGATGGCTTGGTTCACGGCGGTTTGAGCGAACGACACCAGCGTCGGACTTGTGCCCCACCACGGTCCTTGTTGAAACAACTGGATTGCAGTCGAATCCAACGGCAGTCCCCGGAGATCACTCCAATTGAAATCTCCGGTCACGCGGCCCGCGGCCACTTCCACGCGTCCGATGGCGTTCTGCCCCGCGTCATAAAGCTGGAGGCAGTTGTCGTACCACCAGGAGCGCGGTTGCAAGGCCCACTCCTGACGGTAAACGGAAGCGCCGTCGCCTTGAGCAACGCTGCGCACGGGTTTTCCGGTGTCCGGTATGACGCGCCACGTTTCAAGGTAGGTCAGCACGACGCGACGGATCGCGTTCGTGTAGTCGGATAACAGGTCGAATCGCATCAGCTCCTGCTGAAACGTCGCGAGTTGAGATTCGCGCCAGCGATGTTCCACGAGGCCTTCCCAAATTGGCTGCAGCGAGCGCGAGAGCATGACTTGCACGCGGATGGAACTCTTCATATCCGGCGATTGCCGCGCCAGTTGCGCCAGGCGCAGGCCGGTCAAGACATCTTCACCGGCTTCGCTTGGCCGGTCGAGCGCCAGCAACGCACACGCGCGCAGTTGAAACAGGAGGTGCATTTGCTCGATGGCGGAAAGGTCGTTGAGATTCGACCGATAGACTGCCTCGGCAGATCGGTTGGTGTTTGGCTGGAAGAACGGCAATTGAGCCGCCAAGACAAGGCTGGCCGCGCTTTCCTGCAACGGCCGCAAGCCATCCAAAACGGCGGACGCAGAATTGGTGCGATCTTTGGTCGCCGGCGATTTCACGTTCGGAACCATCCAGCGGAGCTGCGTGTCGAAGTTGACAAACTCTTGCTGTATCCAGGGTGTGAGCGCGTTGTTGACGGGACCGACATTCGGGTGAACAACCGCGTGCGGGCCCAGTTTCGTGATCAGACTGTTGGCAGATTTGTCGGCAAGTTTCCGGTTCGCGAAATCTTGAAAGGCTTTTGTCTGGGCGAAATCCTCCGAGGTCGGAACCGGTCGGGGCAGGATCGGACTTAACTCGAGGGATTCGCCGCGCTGCTTCAATTGCTGTTGGAAGGCCGCCCACCGTCGCCGGCTTTGATAATTCTGATAGGCGTAGAGCAGCACCCCGATCACAACCAACGCGAGAAGAAGGGCGGCCGCCCGGACAGCGAAACGCAACAGAACGCGCGGATTGGGTCGCCACCAGCGGCGCGAGGACGGCGGCTGAAACCGGCTGGTGACCGTCGTGCGGAAGTCGTGACGCAAGCGCGCTGCCGCCCACCCGGACAACAACAGGCAGTGACCCACCCCAATTCCGAAAGCGATCCAGCGCATCACGGGCAAAAATTGTTGATCGGGCATCCGGTCCACGCCGAGTTCGTCACATACGAAACAGATAAAGCTGAACAGCAATACTGGCGGCACGATCAGCAGTGTCACGGTAGTCAGTGGAGCAAAGCCCGGATGTTTCATCCGTAACCCCAACCAGCGGCCCACCCAGCCCGCCGCTATCCAGGTCGTGGCAAACAACACGAGCACAAGCGCCGCGGTGCGCAGCATGAATCCGATGACCCATTCGAGCCTCCGGCCATTGATTGGCTGATCGAGCAATGCGGCCCAGATCAATTCTCCCGGCGTGACTTCAAGCGGCAGACCCGAGGGCGGGTCAAACACAATCGCCGTCGCGCAAAGCCAAAGAAAGTAAATATGAACCAGCACGGCAACCAGGGCGGGGAAGAACATCCGACGGCCATAAGCCAGCCAAAGCCCGCGCGAAATAGTCTGCTCCGTCGTCGGCGTGCTGAGAATCAGTTCCAGCGCCCCGGTTTGCTTGTCTTCAGCCAGCCGTTGAGAGGCAGCCGTTGCTCCGTAGTAGAGCACTAACCCATGGAGCACGAGTCCCGTCCAGAACCATGCGAACATATGTCCGAAAACCGGGCTCATCGCTGCGCCACCAATCATCTTGCTAAAAAGAGGGGCTGATACTGTCACCGTGCCCAAGACCAGAAGAACCGTCAGCCACATGAAGAAAGGCGCGCTCACGCGTTGACGGCCCGCGAGCCAGAAAAAAGGATTAATCTCCAGCAATCGTCGTCGCAACGCCGCACGCGACTCACGGCCACGTTCGCGCCAGCGTTCAGCAAATCCGAACCTCCACCGCACACTAGCGTTTTTGGGCCGATCGCGCCAGATGTGTCGCAAGCGCCACGCCACGAGCGCAAGCAAGCCCCAGGATAATCCCGCCACTGAAGCGAGCGAAACCCAGAATTGCGACCGGTTGGCGATTCGAGCGCTTTCGCCAGCCGAGAACAGTGTTTGCATTGGGCAAAATGCGGCAACGATGTCCGCAACCCAAAGAAGGAATCCGAATCTGCGCATCGCCTCGGCCAGGCCAAGAATCGCCATTCCCCAAACGAGCGACGCACCCGTGGCCAGCGCGATGGCCGGGAATTGCCGGACACAAACTGCCGAGGCAACAAACCCGGCCGTGATGGCAAAGAACATCGCGCTCAAGAGCGCCAGCACCGTCCGCCAGAAATGTCCAAACGTGACGCCGCCGACGAGCACCGGCAACGCGAGCACGGGAAAAATTGCCAGCAACGAATAAAGCGCCGCCAGCGCATGCGAGCAAAGTTTGCCCGCGACGATTTCCGCGCTGTTGAGGTTGGTCAGAAACAAGAGGCCAAGAGTGCCGTCGCGCCGTTCGCGGCTGATACTGTCCGCCGTGCCGGTCGCCCCGATGAACAGGCAATAAACGAACGTGACGAAAGAGAACGCCTGGAAAACCTCCCGGCCCGCCCCGCGATTCTGAAAAAGGTTGAACACCCAGCTCAACCACAACAACAAAACAAAGAACCCCGCCGCCGTCAGCCAGCGAAGGCGGTACAAACCTCGTCGCCGCGACGCGGCGCGCAACTCCCGTTCAGCCACGGATAGAAAACGCATGTCAGCCTGCTCGTGATACGTGAAACGACGGTGGATTGACAGCCCGGGCCGCAATTTGTTTCAAGTGAGCATTTGCATTTCAGTTTTGCTTTCGCGATGCGGGAAAGCTAAAAGGCGGCGGCATGAACGCCCGCGTGAAAATCTGCTGCATCCGCAACGCGGACGAAGCAGCGATGGCAATCCGACACGGAGCGGCGGCGCTCGGACTGGTTTCCGCCATGCCAAGCGGGCCGGGCGTGATTGCGGAGGAAACCATTGCGGAAATCGCTGCCACCGTACCGCCCGGCGTCGCCACGTTTCTGCTCACCAGCAAACGCGAGGCGGATTCGATCATCGCCCAGCAACACCGTTGCCGCGTAAACACGCTCCAGCTTTGCGATTCGGTCGAGCCGGATTGCCACGCGAAGTTGCGCGCGAGCCTGCCGGGCATTGCGCTGGTGCAGGTCATTCACGTCACCGGACCGGAATCGTTGGACGAGGCGATGTCAGTCGCAGACGGCGTGAATGCATTGCTGCTGGATTCGGGAAACCAAAAGCTATCGGTCAAGGAACTCGGCGGTACGGGCCGCACGCATGATTGGCACATCAGTCGGAAAATTGTTGAGTCCGTCCGCGTGCCAGTTTATCTCGCCGGAGGATTGACGCCGGAAAACGTTCAGGCTGCGACCCAGGAAGTGCGCCCGTTTGGTCTGGATGTTTGCAGCGGCCTGCGAACGAATGGGAATCTGGATGAAGGGAAAGTCCGGCAGTTTTTCGCGAACGTCAAAGGAACTCGTTGAGCCGTTGGCGCGCTTAAAAGTCTGTTGCACCACCACTGCGATTGTTAGTCTGTGCCCATGTTCAAACCCGCCGAATTGTTTGATTTGAGACAGACCGGGCATGCCGCGATTTTCGACGGCTGCACCTACGCGTGGGAGGCGCTTAAGAAAATCAAAGCCTACATCGAGACGAACGTGAAACCCGCGTTGCACAACCAGTGCGAAGGAGTCGCGTTCATCGGCGAGCAGGTGTTTATCGGCGAAGGCACGGTCGTCGAAGATGGTGTGATGATCAAAGGGCCGGCCATCATCGGCCGCAACTGCCAGCTTCGCCACAACGCCTACCTCCGCGAACACGTCATCATCGGTGACAACTGTATTGTCGGCAACTCGACGGAACTCAAGAACGCGCTCCTGTTCAACAACGCCGTCGCGCCGCACTTCAATTACGTGGGAGACTCGATCCTCGGCCATCAAACGCACCTTGGCGCGGGTGTGATTCTGTCCAACTTCAAATCGTTCCCGGGCAACATCACGGTGGAACTGGACGGCCAGCCGTTCGACACTGGCTTGCGCAAGTTTGGAGCACTGCTGGGCGACGGCGCGGAGGTTGGCTGCAACGCGGTCCTGAATCCGGGGAGCATCATCGGACGAGAGGCCACAGTTTATCCCGGTGTGAACTGGCGCGGTATTCTGCCGGCCAACACGATTGCCAAGAACAAAGCCGCTATTGAAGTCGTGGTGAAGCGCGTGCGCGGGGTTTGATGGAGGACCACGGTTTGCCTCTAATCCGGGCGAAAGCAAGCAAGTTTGCGTTTGACCGGCCTGACGAAAGCCGGTTACGTTGCGCCCCCTTGTTCTAAGTCAAATTTATGTTCGGGACGATACGAAAGCACTCGAAGTGGCTGTGGTTGGTCGTTATCACGGTGACCGTCATCTCCTTTATTTATTGGGGTGCGGGCACGGGATCAAACTTCGGTACTGTCAGCAGACAGGCGACCTTGGGGAGCATCGAAGGCGACCCCGTGACGATCGAAGACTTCAACGCGGCGCGGCGCGAGGTCCTTTTGCGGCATTACTTCCAGAACGGCCGTTGGCCCGACAAGGGCAAGCAGTCCGGGTTCGACGAAGAGCGGGATTCCTATGTCCGGCTGTTGCTCATTCACAAAATGAAAGCCTTGGGAATTCACCCGAGCACGGAAGCAGTGGCCAAAACTGCCAGCCAGTTGCTGCGTTCGTTCAACCGCGGGAATCCGCTTTCACTCGACGTGTTTGCCAAAGAGGTGCTGTCGCCCGCCGGGTTGACCGTCGCGGACCTCCAACGCTATATCCGCACGGAACTGGGCATTCAACAACTGGTCGCCGTGGCGGGTGTGACCGGCGAATTAATCACGCCGCAGGAAGTGCAGGCCCTGTACGCGCGCGAAAATGAGGAGCTTTCAGTGCAGGCCGTGTTCTTCTCGGTTTCAAATCATCTCGCGAGCGTCGCGGTGACCCCGGACGCGGTTTATCAGTTCTACACCAACCAGGTGTTTCGCTATCGCCTGCCCGAACGGGTGCAGGTCAGTTATGTAAAATTTGTTTCCTCGAACTTTCTGGCCGAGGCCGTTCAGGAAATCAACCAGATCACCAATCTCGCCGAGCGCCTGGATGCCTTGTATCAACAGCGCAACACGAACCTGGTGAGTTCGACGGTTTCGCCCGAGGAAGCCAGACAAAATATCCTGAAAGAAGAGCAACGGAAGGTGGCTTTGCTTAAAGCTCGCCGACAAGCCAACGCGTTTGCCACGGAGTTGTTCGACATGTCTCCGGTTCGCGCCGAGAATCTGGAAACACTTGCCAAAACCAAAGGGCTGACGGTCGAAGTCACCCAGCCGTTCAGCGAAATCGAGGGGCCAAAGGAACTCCAGGTGGGCGAAGAATTCGCGAGCGCGGCCTTCAAATTAACTGCCGCGGACCCCTTCGCTGGCGAGGCCATCCTTGGTTTCGACGAAGCTTACGTGATTGCCCTAAAGGCCAGGTTGCCCGTGGAGGACCCGCCCTACGAGTCGGTTCGCGAACGCGTGACCGAAGATTACCGGTTTATCGAAGCGTTGCGCGCCGCGCGCAAAGCGGGCGAGGAATTCCACACGGTGCTGACCAACGGTCTCGCCGCCGGCAAAGGGTTTGTATCCATCTGCACTGAAGCGAACCTCCAACCCGTGTTGCCCCCGCCGTTTTCCCTCAGCACGCGGGAATTGCCCGAAGTGGAAAAGCACGTGAACTTGCAACAATTCAAACAAGCCACTTTCACCTCTTCAATCGGCAAACCCTCGGGGTTCGTTCCCACTCGCGAGGGCGGATTCATCGTCATCGTGCAAGCCAAACTTCCGATTGATGTCACCAAGATGAACACCGCGCTGCCGAACTTTGCGCGCGCCGTTCGTCAGGCCCGTCAGAACGAAGCTTTCAACGCCTGGTTTCAACGCGAAGCGGAACGCGGTTTGCGCGACATCCCCTACTTCCAGCAGCGCCAGCCACAGGGCACCGGCGCAGACGTGCCCCCGCAATAGTCATCCGTGCCGCATGGCTGCGGCGGTCGAAGCGGTTTCGGGAGTTTGTAATTCAAGCGGCTGCCGGAATCTCAGGAAACGACCCACTTGAGAATTGCCTTCTGGACGTGCAACCGGTTTTCCGCCTGATCGAAAATCGTCTGCGCGTTGGTTTCAAAAGTGGCTTCGTCAATTTCCTTGCCCCGATAGGCGGGCAGACAATGCATCACCAAAGCGCCCGCTTTGGCCAGTTTGACCAGCGCACCGTTGATCTGGTATTTCGCCAGCGCCTTCGCCCGTTTCGCGGATTCGGCTTCCTTGCCCATCGAAACCCAGACATCCGTGTAAAGCACGTCGGCGCGCGATGCGGCTGCCTTCACGTCCTCGGTGCAGACCACCTTGCCTCCCGCACGTCTAAGCAATGCAGCGTCCGGTTGAAACGCTTTCGGCGCGGCAATGCGCAATTCAAACCCAAGCTTGGCCGCGGCGAAGATCCAGGAATTCGCCACGTTGCACGCGCCATCGCCGACGAATGCGACCACTTTGCCGGCCATCGAGCCGAGTTTTTCTTCGATGGTATAAATGTCCGCCAGAATCTGGCAGGGATGCTCCTCGTCCGTAAGCGCGTTGATGGTAGGGATGTTGGCGTAGCGCGCAAATTCCTCCACGTCGGCCTGGGCGAACGTGCGGAAGACCGCGCCATGCACCATCCGGCCCAAGACTCGCGCGGTGTCCTTGATCGGTTCGCCGCGGCCCAGTTGAATGTCTGCCGCGCTCAAAAACATGGGCCGCCCGCCCAGTTCGTGGATGCCGACCTCGAACGAAACCCGCGTGCGCGTGGACGACTTGGAAAAAACCAACGCCCAGCTCTGGCCCTCCAGAGGTTTCGTTTTCTGCCGGCCCCGTAAGCGTTTCATCCCCGCGGCGTCAGCAAGAATTTGGTCAACGTCCGCTCGGGCGAGTTTTTCGATGCTTAACAGATGTTTCATTAGTAAATCAGGCGTCAGCCCATCATGTCATGCTGCCAGCTTTGCGACAACTGATTCGATGATGTGCAATCCTCCCTCCGCCTCGGTGCGGCTCAGATTCAGCGCGGGTAACAGACGAAGAATTTGCGCGCCCGCGGGAATCGTCAACAGCCCCGCCGCGTGCAGCAAGTTGGCGAATCGCGTCGCTTGGGTTTTGGCGGGTTCGCCCGGTAGCGCCGAAATGTCCGGCACAAGTTCCATGCCCAGCATCAAACCGAGTCCGCGCGCCGACTTCACGACGCGGGGATATTTCCGCGAGAGCGACTCCAGTCCGGACTTGAGAAGTTCTCCGGTTTCACGGGCGTTGATTTCGAGATTCTCGCGCCCGATTACCTCCAGAATTTTCAACGCCACGGCGCACGCCAGCGGCGAACCGCCATAGGTCGTGCCGTGAGTCCCGGCGCCCAACAAATTTGCGTGCGGCGCGCGCACCCAGAACGCGCCCATCGGGAAACCGCCGCCCAGGGATTTTGCCATTGAGATGCCGTCGGGCAGAAAAAGTTCACCGTTCGGAACGCCCTCGAGAATTCGTTGAAAGCTTTGAAACCTGCCGGTCCGAAAATGTCCGCACTGCACGCCGTCCATGAGGAGCAACAGATTTTTCTCGTCGCACAATTGGCGCAAGCCGAGCAAATACGCCGGCGTCGCGGGCGTCACACCGCCTTCGCCCTGAATGCCCTCGATCAAGATGGCCGCCGTTGCCGGTGAAATGGCCGCGCGCATTGCCTCGAGATCGTTGTAGGGCACTTGCCGGAAACCGGGCACCATCGGTTCGAAGCCTTTCTTGATTTTTTCCTGGCCCGTGGCCGAAATGCCCGCGAGCGTGCGGCCGTGAAATGAATTGATCGTCGTGATGATCTCGAACCGGCCTTCGTCGTGGCCGAATTTGCGCGCCAGCTTGAACAGGCCTTCGTTCGCCTCGGCGCCGCTGTTGCAGAAAAAAATCTTGCCGGGCCCGATCAGATTCACCAGCGCCTGCGCCAGTCGGCCTTGCGGCTCGTGGTAATAATAATTCGAACTGTGCACGAGCTTGCGGGATTGCTCGACGAGGGCTTCGGTGATGGCCGGATGCGCGTGCCCAAGCGCGCACACCGCAATGCCGCCGCCGAGATCAAGGTAACGCTTGCCGTTCACGTCGAAGAGATAACTGCCCGCTCCGTGACTGAGCGCGATATCGAACCGCCCGTAGGTGGGGATGACATTCTTGCTGAACAACTCGCGGATCGTCTCGAACTGGTTGCGGACAATCGGCGGTGGTGGAACAAGGTCTTTCATTTACGATATTGGATTTGGGATCGGCGCGTGAATCGTAGGTCGAAATGCGGAAATGGCAAATTCACTTCTCGGCTTGGAGCGCGTCCCACGTTTCGAGGTAGAGCCTGCTGACCGCCGGATTCACAGCCAAGTCGCGCGGCAGTTTGCGGCGCAGGATGAGTTCATTCACGTCCGCCTTGTCTTTGAGCCGGCGGTTGGGGCTGCCGGCCCAACTGTCCAGTTTCAAAGAAATCAGCTCTTCCAGCGAAACGATTTGCAGCTTCCCCGCAACCTTTGCTGGCTCGGGAAAAGGAACTTTGCAGCCCTGCTTCATTACCTTCCCCGCCGGCAACAAGTCAATTTGAACCCCGTTCCGTCGGTCCTCCAAGCGATCATCGCAGCCTTGGACCCGATAAAACGGCCCGGTCAGACTTGCGATAAGAAATTCCACTGCCTCCAACACATCCGGCACCACGATGTCCACGTCAATCGTCACCCGCGGATATCCGTGTTCCTGCACCGCCACGCCGCCCACGATCAAGTGCGGGATGTCATGGTCCGCCAGCAGGGCCACCGCCGTGCGAGCCGTCTCCACTACTCCGGAGGTTCCGGTGTTCTCGCGCAGTACATAGGCATCTCGATTTGTCACGATGACAGAATTGCATCTTCAGGTGATGGCTTCAATTCAATTGCTGCCGGAAGGCAGACACTGGGCGAGTGGCTGCTTCGACTCAAGCCTTGGCCGGCGAAAGTTCGCGAATCCGGAGGTTGCGAAACCACGCTTCGTCACCATGATCGGTCAGCATGATGCGGCCTTTGATTTTTTCGCCGAAGCCCGGTTCGTTCTTGAATTTGGTTTTCGCCACGGCGGCTTTGACTTGCGGGCTGCCCAGTTCGTATTCGAGAACCTTGATTCCGTTGAGCCAGTGTTCGACGTGGTTGCCGCGAACCAGAATGCGCGAAGCATTCCATTCGCCCGGAGGCTTTACGGGAGATTTCACGCTGAGCGGCAGCACGTCGTAAAACGTGGCGGTGGCTGTGCGCGGATCGCTCACCGTCGAGTCGTCCACCATTTGATACTCATGTCCCGGCGCGGAAGGGCGCGATTCGATTACAAGATATTTTACGCCGTTGTTCGCTTTCGGCGGAAGCTTCCACTCCCATTCGAGTTCAAAGTCGTTGTATTCGGCTTCGGTGACGATGTTGCCGCCGCGCTCGCCGGCCACTTTCACCAGACAACCGTCTTTGACGGCCCAACCGTCCTTCGGGAAATCGGTTTTGCCGTAGCCTCGCCAGCCCGCGGAAGTCTTCCCGTCGAACAACGCTTTCCATTCGCCATCCTTGGCAGTGAGGCCTTCAGTGAAGCACAGTAGCAGAACCACGAAGGTGATCGAAACCAGGGGGCGAGCAGACTTTTTCATGGAGTTCATCTCTACGTTATTCGGGGAACAAGGGCAAGCCGGCATGCTCAGGCGCTCAGGCACAGGCATGCTCAGCCAATTGATTGAGCTATAGCGAACGCCGCGGCCGCGCAGACGAGCACCATCCCGATCACGGCATCACGGGTGCCGGTCAACTCACCCGGCTTCCGGTAAATGGCGTAAACGGCTATGACGCCGGTGATCAGGTCCGTGATTGCAATTATCGTCAGTGGCATCCAGAGCGGGTGATAACCGGCTGAGTTCAACCAAAGCACGGCGATCCAGGCAACGATGCCACCCGTAAGACAACTGAACGCCGCGAAGCTGCTGTTCGCCACCGTCTTCATGGAATCCGCCTGTCCCGCGACGTAGGCCAGCACGGCATCGCGATACGCCGATTCTCCCGTGTCGCCGACGATTGGATCAAGGTAGAGCAGCGTCAGTTCCACGCTGGCCTGATCCACCTCGGCATCGCGTACCGTGAGGGTCAATGCCTTTTTTGTTTTCGCGTGGGTGAAACTCGTCAACACCCCTGGCAGAGCGCCGGACTGGATGAATCGGCCCTCCGATTCCCCGGGTTGAAACCCCAGTTCCCGCAAACGGCCACGGGCCGTTTCGAGAAAGCCGGGCAACAGATTTTTGCGCACCGGCAAGACCAAGGTTCGTGCCAGCCGCCCGACTTTGAAGCCGCCGCGCACCACGCCAAACAACCAGGCGGCAAGCTGGCTGGCGATTACCAGGCCGATGCCCATGACCGGGCCGCTGATGTTGGTGGGAAAACTCATCGGCAGACCCGAACCACTGGATATGGGCGGCGCACAGTCAACGTCCTGATTGAATCACCAGCGGACCCGTGAATCAAGCTCGCGGCGCAGCCGGCCTCCAACCGGTTCGGGTGACTCGAATCGACCCGGGCTCGCTGACTTGTCCATTTACTCAGATCAAAAAGACGGCGGGCGAACTCGCCCGCCGTCAAGAGCCGTCAAGGTTTCAGATCATTTACTGCCTGCGGGGCAGGCGATTGAGCGCCAGCTTCGCTTCCTCGGGGTGTTTCTCTTTGATGGCTTCGGCGATTCTCTTGATCGCGGCCTCGGTTTCCGCGCGCACGCGCGGATAGTTGAGGGCGCTGACCGCGAGTTTGAGAGCCTCGGGATGTGCCGCTCCGCCAAGCGCGCCCAGAACTAGTTTTCGTTCGTTGTCGTCCTTGGCGGCCGTGAGCAAGTTGCGATAGCGTTCGATGAGCCGCAGATTCGGCTTTACGTTTTGTTCGCTGGCAAGCCGCACCAGGCCACGGATGGCGATCGGGCGGTAACGCGCTTCGCGGGGCGTTTTGTGGATGCTCACGAGCGCGTCCCAAGCCGAGTCGTCCGGCCACTCGGCCAGCGAGGTGACGGCGGAATTGCGCACGGGCATTTCTGGATCATGCAGGCATCGGATGGCGACGCTGAGTGAATTGGTGTCGGCGCAAAGCGGCAGCATTCGCACCAGGCCGGCGCGGCCGGGGGTGTGAAAGGTCTGCGCCAGCACCGCGCGGAGCGATTCGGAACGCGCTTTGGCGTCGTCCACCGTGAGCACGCCCTGCTCGACGAACGTTTCCACTTCAGTTTGCAGCGCCGCATTGCGCAGCCGGGCATATTTGGTCAGCAGATTGAACAATGTATCCGCGGTCACGGCTTTGGCCATGACACGGAAGGCGGCTTTGGCCGAGGCGGCGTTGGTGCCGTCAATCTCGTCAAACAGCGCGGCAATGACTTCCGGGCTGCGGCGCGCGGCCAGCGACGAAACCCAAGCCGCGCGGGCGGGGTCTTGCGCCGCTTTCAATTGAGCCAGCACGGCCTGATCGGTTGCGCTCCCATCCCTTAGCGCGGCGGCTGAGGCGACAATCACATTCGCCTCGTCACCGTTTGTGAGAACGGCCGGGCGGCGTTGCATGCCGTCATCGTCTTCGGGAGGAGGAGGGTTCAGCCTGGCCAGGGCCGCGGCCAGCGGTTCGGCAAACTCCGGATTGCCAATCCGCCCCAACGCCTGGGCGGCGGCTTGGCGCACGCTCGTTTCCGGGGAGGTGGCGAGCGTATCGACGATCGCCGCGCACGCTGCCGCGTCTTTGCGCACCGTGAGACTGTCAATCATCCAGATTTGTTGTTCGGGCGGCAGTTGGGGCAGGACCGTGCCCCCAAAATTCTGTGAGGCATCCTTGGCGCGCAAATCGCGGACGGCGGCTATGGCCACCGGTTTGAGCGCCGTGTCGCTGCCCCGGAGAACTTCCACGATGCGCAGCGGGGCGTTCTCCTGGTCAAGCTTCAGCAACCCGGCCAGCGCGCTGCGCCGGATATAGACGGGAGAATCGGAGGCGAGCAACGATTCAAAAACCGGCAACGCTTCCCGGCTTCCATCTTCCGCAAGTTGCGTCGCAGTTTGCAGCCGGGCCATCGTGCGGACGCTTTCCATTCGCGTATCGCCCTTGAACAAAGTGTCGAGCGCTTTGCGCGATTGCGAGTTGCCGATTTTGCCGAGCGCAACGACGGCGGCCTCGGCGATCACCGGATCGGTTCCGCGCGCGAGTTCGGCCAGCACTTTCACCGAGCCGGGATCACGCCGGTCCCCGAGCGTGTTGATTATCTGGACCTGGCTTTTCCCCGGCACGTGGGGAAGCGTCGAGCGCAGCAATTCGTCCGCGTCACCGCGCGGGTAGGTGCTCAGGGCCAGGCACGCGACGCTGACGGTGTCTTCGCTGTTCAGCAGTCGGGCGATGTCGGGCAGCGTGCGTTCGCTGCCGATGACGGCGAGATGTCTAGCGGCGAACAGGCGCGTTTCTTCGGAGGCAATCGGCGAAAGCATTTTGCCCAGTTGATGGTCCAGTAATTTTTTCAGACTCGGCTTGGCGGCGGACTGCCGGATCAAGTCTTCGATGGCGCGAAACGGTTCGCGGCTCTGGCCCGGTTCGTAGGTGATGGCGCGCGCAACGTGGAGCGGCAGGGTCAATTCGGACACTGGCTCGGATGCAACGTCGGTGTTGGTCTGGGCGAGCGCCGGGTGCGCAACGGCGAGCGCGGCCAGAAGCTGCCATAGGGTCATTCGTGATTTCATATTCGTTGGGTGGGTGTCGGTAGCTTTCCCTGGTTCGCGCGAATCAGACCCGCCACGGTGCGCGCGGTTCGCGCCACAACATGCGATTGGCTTCGGCCACGTCGAATTGTTCCTTCTCCGGATTCCATTTCAGTTTGCTGCCGGTCCGGAGCGAAATGTTCCAAGCCTGGCAGATGGTCATGGCGCGATGAGCGACTTCCGGATTGCAGGTCGTGGGAGTGCGGCTGCGAATGGATTTGAGGAGATTGCCGATGTGCCCCGAGGCATCGCCCCAACCCGCGCCGCCCGCGCCGCGCAAGGTCAGGATGGATTTGGGGCTGGCCGTGACGAGGTCGGTTTCATCGTCCACTTGGATCCAGCCTTCTTCGCCGATGTAACGGATGTAGCGATCCTTGAATTCACCGCGTTGATGCATGACGGCGGTGACGCCGTTGGCGTACTTGCAACGCGCGGTAGCGGTGAGCGGTGTCTCGCTCATGAATTTGTTCGGGTCCGGAAATTCGCCGGCCGCCTCGAATTCCACCGGGCCGGTGTGATCCATGCCGAGCACCCACTGCATCTGATCGGTGTAATGGCAGCCCATGTCCGTGAGGATGCCTTCGGCGGTGTCCCAGAAATATTGCCAGGCATTGACGCGATTCGGAACGAACGGTTGCCACGGTGACTGGCCGAGCCAATGGTCGTAGTTCCATCCCTGAGGCACTTCTGTGGGCCGCTGTCGAGCGATCGCCGGTCCGGCCCAGACCTGCATTTCAATGCTGGTCAACTTGCCGATCTTTCCCTGCCGCACCATTTCGCACGCAAATTGGTAGGAGGCGGTGCCCCGGCGCTGCGTGCCCGCCTGGTAGATGGTTCCGTAACGTTTGCAGGCATCCACCAATGCGCGGCCCTCGCCGATGGTCAGCGTGACGGGCTTTTCGCTGTAAATGTCCTTGCCTGCGCGGGCGGCGTAAATGGACGCCAGCCCGTGCCAGCGATTTCCCGTGGCGATCAACACGGCATCAATCTCGGGCCGCGCCAGCAATTCGCGAAAATCGCCATACGTGGCGCAGTCCTTGTTGGAATAGTGAGCGTCCACGAGTTCCTTGCCGCCGTTCAAACGGTCCTCGCGACTGTCGCAAACGGCCTGGACGTGGATTTCTTTGGAGGCCAGGAAATTTGGCAGAATGGCCCGGGCGCGATTACCGACGCCGATGGCGCCGAAGACGATGCGATTGCTGGGAGCCACGGCGCCGTTCAACCCGAGCACGGAGCCGGGCAGAATCATGGGCAACGCAACGGCCGCAGCCGTGCGTTTGAGAAATTCGCGGCGAGCCAGTGAGTTAGAGCTATTCTTCTTCATAGAAACAACCAGAGTTTTAGCATGTCCCAAGCCATGAAGCCCGGTAAGATGTTTATCCGGCGCAACCAATTGTAAAGAGATTCTTCCGGAAAGATTGGTGACGCGCGCGACGATTCAGCCGGGTGCGCGCGACGGGTCGTGTTCCAGTGACCGACTTCACGTGCCCCAGGTTGTGGCACCAAACGGCAGCTATAACGCTTGCCAAACGCCCTCGCTTCCTTAGATTGAGCGCCCACTTTATCGAAAATATGGATTTAAGCTCAGTGCCAGTGATCTTCGCCATGGGACCGGCTCCGCAACCGGGTCAAAAGCCGCCGCCCGCCTGGACGAGCATGGTGCCGTTGGTATTGCTCGTGGTAGTTTTCTACTTCGTCCTCATCCGGCCACAGCAGAAAAAGGCCAAGGAACATCAGCAGTTGTTGAAAACGGTCAAAGCCGGCGATCGAATCCTGACCACCGGCGGTGTCCTGGGCGTGGTCATCACGGTGAAGGAAAAAACTGTCACTCTCCGTTCGGCGGACACCAAGCTCGAAATCACCAAATCGGCCATCGCCGAGATCATAGAGCGCAGCGGGGAAGCTGACGAAGCCTGATTCTTTAGTCATGAGCCGAAACTCTTATTGGAAGCTGGCCCTGGTTATTTTCGTTCTGGCCTGGGCGCTGTACGAAATGTACCCGCCGTCGAACCGCGAACTCATTTCGTATTTTCAACAACGCGCGACGCGACCGGACGCGGTGCTCTCGAACATCGTCCAGCAGGCGACCGAATTGCAGAAGCAGCGCCCGGAACGGAAGTTCGCCAACTTGCGCGATGCCGTCGGGACGAACGACATCACGAAGTATTTTCCGTTCTTCCCGGATGCAAAGGATGAACCGAATCCGGGCAACTACATTTTGAACCGGCTGCAACGCGAGGCTGCGGGCAAGATCAAGCTGGGCCTGGACCTTCAAGGCGGCACGTCCTTCCTTGTTGAGATGGACACCAACGCGCTGGTCAACGTGGACACGGTCACCAACACCGTGACCAAGAAAATTGAAACCGTTACGAACGTGGTGACCGAGGTGGAAAGCGCCCTCGAACACGCGGTCGAAGTCCTGCGGACGCGCGTGGACAAGTTTGGCGTGGCCGAACCGATCATCCAGCCCGCGGGAAGAAACCGCATCCTGATCCAGTTGCCCGGGTTGTCCGAGTCCGACAAGGAAGAAGCGAAGAAGACGATTCAGAAGGTGGCGTTCCTGGAATTCCGGATAGTGCATGAAAGAAGCGCCGAGTTGATTCAAACGGGAGACATACCGCCAGGCTATGAATTGATGACTCACGTTCGCAAATTGGAAAGCGGGAAGAAGGAGGTCGAAAAATATCTGGTCCGGAAAAAGTCCGAAATGACCGGCGGCATCAAGTGGGCGGGGCTTGACCGTGACAATTATGGCCGGCTGCAAATTGCCTTTCGGCTTGATGCGGAAGGAACGGAAAAGTTCGGGGACATAACACGAGCGAATGTCGGGCGTCTTCTGGCGGTGGTTCTGGACGGTGAACTGCAAACTGCGCCGGTAATCAAGTCCCCGATTGAAACCGGCAGCGGTGTCATCGAGGGGTCCTACACCGATCGCGAAGCCCGCGCGCTGGCCAGCGTCCTGGAAAACCCGCTGAAAGCTCCGCTGAGTATCGTCGAGGAGCGCACCGTGGACCCGTCGTTGGGCAAGGATGCCATCAAGAGCGGTATCGTTGCGTCGATCGTCGCCGCGGCGGCCACGTTCATTTTCATGCTCGTGTTTTACTTTGGCCTGGGACTCGTGGCCAATATTGCGCTCGCGCTCAACGTGATTCTGCTCATGGGCGCTCTCTGCGCGTTGAACAGCACGCTGACCATGCCGGGCATCGCGGGAATCGCACTGGCCATCGGCATGGCGGTGGATGCGAACGTGTTGATCTACGAACGCATGCGGGAGGAATTGGCGGCGGGCAAGTCCATTCGAGGCGTCGTGTCTGCTGCGTACAGCAAGGCCTTTGGCACCATCCTGGACTCGAACTTAACGACCCTGATCGCGGCGGGCATCCTGTTCAAGTTCGGCACGGGGCCGGTCAAGGGATTCGGAGTGACGCTCGGCATCGGCATCATTGCCAGCATGTTCACCGCGCTGTTTGTCACGCGGATGATTTATGACTACCTCCTGGCGAAGGGTTGGATGCGCAACGCGCGGATGCTGCCGCTGGCCAAGTTCACCAGGATTCCGTTCATGAGTTGGGGCAAGGTGGCGTTTGGCATCTCCATCGTGTTGATGCTCGTCGGGCTTGGCACGGGTATTGTCCACGGCAAGAAAGTGCTGGGCGTGGATTTCGCCGGCGGCGAAGCGTTGACCCTGACGTTCACCCAGCGGCCGAGTGAGGATCAACTGCGCGGTGCGCTGGACGGCGCGAAACTGGGCGATGCCACCGCGGGTTACCAGCGAAGTCTCTCCACGGGTCTCGAAACGCTGCAAGTGGTGGTGCCGGAGAATGCCGGGGCGAAAGCCGTGAGCGCACTCCAACAGGCTTTTCCGCAGGCGGGTTTTCAGGTGAAAGCGACGGACGTGGTGGGCGGGACGGTGGGGAAGGAAATCCAACGCTCAGCCGTCATCGCCACACTGCTGGCGTTGTTCGCCATTCTCGTTTACGTCGCGTTCCGCTACGAGTTTTCCTTCGCCGTTGCCTCCGTGATCGCGTTGATACATGATGTCGTGGTTACTTTGGGCATTTATTTTTTGGTCGGCCGCCAGTTGACCGCGCCGATGGTCGCCGCGATCCTCACCATCATCGGTTATTCCATCAACGACAAGATCGTCATCATGGACCGCATCCGGGAAGACCTGAAACTGGGCGTCCGCGGAAGTTTTCAGCAGTTGATTGATATCGCGTTGAACCAGACGCTCAGCCGGACCATCATCACGGGCGGTGCCGTGATTCTGGCTACGCTCGCCTTGTTGTTTTTCGGCGGCGGCGTGGTCAACGATTTCGCTTTCACCTTCCTCGTTGGCACGATTACCGGCACGTATTCCAGTCTCCTGATTGCCAGTCCGTTCGTGTTGTGGTGGCACAAGGGTGAACGGCCGAAGATCGGTTCAGGCGCGCAGGTTTCGATGGAAACGGCGGCCACACCAGCAACCACCAAGGCGTGATCCGTTCGTGCTTGCGAACTTCGTTCTGAACCGAATCGCCTTAGCCTCGACGCGAAGGCCAGTTCGTGGACTCAGTCGGCG
>CAZCZP010000030.1:1357-6486 GCA_964502895.1 uncultured Bifidobacteriaceae bacterium | reverse complement strand
AAGGAGACGGTCGAGTTCATCACCGGCTACATCATCGAACTCTCATTGTCCATGGACAACGTGTTCGTGATCGCGCTGATCTTCACTTACTTCCGCGTGCCTTCGCAGTATCAGCATCGCGTATTGTTCTGGGGCATTATCGGCGCGCTCATCATGCGCGGCGTGATGATCGGGGCCGGCGCGGCGCTGGTGCAGCGTTTCCAGTGGACGCTCTACATTTTTGGCGCATTCCTCGTGGTCACTGGCGTTCGCATGTTGTTCGTGTCCGACGAAGGCGTGAATCCGGAGAAAAATCCCGTGCTGCGTCTCGCCCGCAAGTGCCTGCCGGTGACCCCCGATTTCGAGGGACAACATTTCACCAGCCGCATCAACGACCGCTTCGCGCTCACGCCCCTGGCGCTCGTGCTGCTCGTGGTGGAAACCACCGACCTCGTGTTCGCCGTGGATTCCATCCCCGCCATTTTTGCCGTCACGACCAAGCCATTCATCATTTTCACGTCGAACGTCTTTGCCATCCTCGGCTTGCGCTCCCTTTATTTTGTGCTCGCGGGCATGATTGATTACTTCCGTTACCTGAAAGTGGGATTGTCCCTCGTGCTCGCGTTCATCGGCGCCAAAATGCTGCTCACCCCGCACGCTGGCGAACCGAAATGGTGGCAGCTAAAAATTGACACCAACATCTCGCTGTTGGTGGTCGCCTCGATTATTTTAACGTCCATCGTTTTTTCCGTCGTCGTGACCCGGCGGGAGAAAGACCTGGGAATTCTGCCGCCCGCGAAGGAAAAGCCGGACGAGGATGACCCGCGGAAAAGAACTGCGCCACCGCCGGGCGGCGGGCCGGAGGGGAAGGATTAAGCCCTTCTGCCCGGCTGTGAGGAATCCGGCGCAACTCCAGGGGGACGTGCGATGAAATACCGATGGTCGCTCGCTCCACCACAACCGCTGTTGGCCGGCCAGCTCGCGGCTCAGCTAAAACTTTCTCCCTTGCTCGCCCAATGCCTGCTCAACCGCGGACTCAGCGAGCCGGAAGCCGTTGAAAAGTTCCTTCAGCCTCGCCTCAAAAACCTGCAGGACCCGTTTCGGTTGCCGGACATGGATCAAGCCGTTGCCCGCCTGTTTCGCGCCAGGGAGCAGGGTGAACGGCTCGTCATCTTCGGCGATTACGACGTGGACGGCGTGAGTTCAACTGCGCTACTGATCGAAGTGCTGCGCCGGCTCGGATGGCAGGCGGAATTTTACCTGCCGCATCGCTTGGACGAAGGCTACGGCCTGAGCCAGGACGGCGTGGAAAATTGCCTCCAGAAATTTCCGACAACTCTGCTGCTGGCCGTGGACTGTGGCTCGACCGCCGTGGCCACCATCGCGTGGCTCAAAGAGCGCGGCGTGGACGTGATCGTGTTGGACCATCACCAGATTTCAGATCCGGCGCCGAATGCTGTAGCGCTCGTGAATCCACAAATGCCTTCGCTCTTGCAGGCGAAGGCCCAGGATTTCAAGGAGCTTTGTTCCGTCGGCCTCGCGTTCAAACTCGCGCACGCGCTGGTGAAACGCGGGCGCGAAACGAACCTGCCCGGCGCGGCCGAGTTCGATTTGCGTCCGTTGCTCGATCTGGTTGCGCTGGGCACGATTGCAGACATCGTGCCGTTGATTGGCGAGAATCGCACCCTCGTTTCCGCGGGTTTGGAAAGGTTGAGAACAACAAAACGTCCGGGCTTGGTGGCTCTCAAACGCGTGGCTCAAACCTCAGCAGACTTGGGCACCTACGAAGTCGGGTTCCAACTTGGGCCGCGGCTCAACGCGGCGGGCCGTCTCGAAACCGCCGAAGCAGCGTTGCACCTGCTCCTGGCCCGCCACGAGGCCGAGGCCCTGCCGATCGCGCAGCGACTCGACTCGCAAAATCGCGAGCGCCAGAAAATCGAACGCAGCATCGCGATTGAAGTCAGCGGGGCGGTGCGCGCCCGGTTCAATCCGGAAACCGATTTCGCCATCGTGGAAGGTCAATTGCTCTGGCACATCGGCGTGGTCGGAATCGTCGCGTCGCGCGTGCTCCAGGAATTTTATCGCCCCACCATCATCGTGGGCGGCGACGGCGATCAATGGCGCGGGTCGGGCCGCAGCATTCCGGGCTTCGATCTGGCTGCCGCGTTGCGCGAGTGTGATGATCTGCTCGTGCGCCACGGCGGTCACGCGATGGCCGCGGGCTTGACGATTCGGCCTGAGAACCTCGAAGCGCTGCGCCAACGCCTGAACGAACTCGCGCGCCGCGCTTTGAGGGCGGAGGATTTGCAGCCGTTGCTGCGCCTCGATGCCGAAATCGGCCTCGAAGAAATTTCTTTCTCTTCGTTGGCGGAGCTCGATCAACTCAAACCCACGGGGCAAGGGAATCCCGCCGTGCAATTTTTCACGCGCAACCTTTCACACCAACGCCCACTCCAACGCGTTGGTTCAGACAGACAGCACGTCAAAATGTGGCTCACCGACGGGACGACCACGCACGAAGCCGTTTGGTGGGGAGCCGGAAAGGAAGCGTTGCCCGTTGGAAAATTCGACCTCGCCTTTGCGCCGCAGGCCAACGAATACAATGGCCGCCGGGCCGTGCAATTGAAGGTGCTGGACTGGCGGCCCGCAACTCAGGCCGGCGACTGAAGTTTGTCGCCTTCCGGACGCCGTTTCTTGACCTGCCTCAAGCGATGAGGCAGAGTCGATGCATGCTCACCCACACGATGCTCGCCGGGCAACGCATCGGTCGCCTCCGGGCGTTTACACTGATTGAACTTCTCGTCGTCATAGCCATCATCGCAATTCTGGCTGCCATGTTGTTGCCTGCTTTATCCCGAGCCAAGGAACGCGCCAAGCGCATCACTTGCATGAATCATTTGAAACAAATTGGCATTGCCATTTCGCTTTACAGCAATGACAACAGCGACCGGATACCGACGCCCCAATGGAATAATACCAGCAGTACTGCTGTGGATCAGGCGTATAATCTTTACGAAGGAACGATCGATGCCGCCGGCGCCCGGAACCTCGGCTACTTGTGGGAATCCAAGACCATCGCCAATGCCAGAATTTTCTATTGCCTCAGTGGAGTGAACGTAAAAGCGGGAAGCGATCCATTTTTGGTTGAGCGAACTTACGAAGCCTACCTTGACCCGGTCACAAAGCGATGGCCGGCGTTCAACGGCAACAATCGTGTCCGCGCTGGCTATTCCTATTTTCCTCAATCAGGTTCGGCGACTCTTTCTACCCGGAACGTTCCGTCAAAGCCGCCGTTCAATCCGCCAGGATTTGCGTCCAAGGCTTCGGATTTGACTGCCCGATACGCCATCGCATCCGATTTGATTTATAGGCTGGACATGATCAGTCATCGTTCTGGAATCAAGCAGGGTCTGGCGGTCAATGCGCTTTTTGGCGACATGCATGTTTCGCTGCAAAAGGATCCCGCCTTCTTCGATCAGCGGATCATCTGGACCAGCACGATGAATGGCCAGGCTGGTGGCGGTGGCATTGAAGACCGGGGAGACAACTTTCGCTGGTTGATCATGAACTTCAGACCGTGAGTCATTCGGCTCCGTGAACCTCCGTTCCTCACACCGGAGCGCCGGCACGAAATCCTTTTCAAGTCCGCCGACCTTCGCGGCCCGGTAAATCAGCAGTCGGTTCTTAACATAAGAATTGCGTCAGCGGATACTCTTGGGCCCGTCTTACTTCGCGCCGACTTCGAGGCAGACCAGGCGCGTCAGATCACGAGCGACCAGGCGCGTGCCCCCCAACGCCATCGGCCCCCAGGACTCGCGGCCTTGTAGGACCTGCGCTTCGGCAAGCAGGCTGAAGCGGGCGGGCGTACCTTCGATGAGCCGCAGTTTGCCCGAATCGTTGACGGCGAAAATCAAATCGCCGGCCATCAGGAATGAACCCAGGCCGAATTTTTCAGCCGGTCCGCTGGCCCAAACAATTTTCCCGTCCACGCCGAGACAAACGAAGCGGCCATCTTCCCGCACACCATAAAGGTGACCGTCTTTGAAGATCGGTGTGTGCTGTGTGGCGCCGAACACACCGGCCGCGAGTTTGAAAAGAGCCTTCGGCACGAGCTTTCCATTCTCCTCCTGAAGTTGAAGCATCAGGCTGCCGGCGTTGTAGCCTCCTGTGAAAAATATTTTGCCCTCGGGCAGCGGCAGAGGCGAAGGCACGGTCGCGATGCTGATTTTCCAATCGCTCGTCTCCCAGAGCAGTGCCCCATCCTTCGCGTCAACGCCCACCACGCCTCCGCTGGCGCAATACACGTAAAGCCGTCGGCCCGCGAAATCCATCGGCATGATTGAGGAGTGGGTCATCTTCCACCCGCGCGGATTGGGCGTCTGCCACAGCGGTTTGCCGGTAACGAGGTCCAGCGCCAGTAACAGCGCGTCTTTGCCGCCGGGCGCGAGGATGACTTTGTCGCCGTCCACGAGCGGACATTGGCCGGCATACCATTCGGGAACGGTGGCGCCGAATTCGCGAACGAGACTCACGCTCCACTTGAGTTCGCCGCTGGCAGCATCAAGACAAAGCACGTTGCACTTGGAGTCCAAAGCGACGACCAGGTTGCTCGTCACGACCGGCACCGTGCGCGTCATGCCGTGATTACGCTTGATCGTGAGCGGATAGCTGAAGCGCCAGATTTCCTTGCCGTCGCCGAGCGAGAGGCAGCGCAACGCGCTTTGTTTCGCGTCGCGGTCGTAATCGAGGAGATGGACACGCCCGTCGCGAATCGCCACGCCGGCGTAGCCTTCACCGACTTCGAGCGACCAGATTTCGCGTGGCGGGGAATTTTTCCAATCACGGGAAATCCTGGCGGACTGAGGCGAAATGCCGTCTCGATTCGAGCCACGGAATTGGGGCCAGTCGCCAGGCAGATCAGCAGGTTTTCCGGAGCTGACGGCAAGCTTTCCCGCAAGCACGGGATTCGCGCCGCCGCTCTCACCACCGGGCGCGGCATCCGTGCCGGGAATGCGGAGCTTGAGGCCATAGCCTGTTCCACAAAGCCACCACACTACGAGAGTCACGAGCGCAACGATTCCGACCAGCAACGGCAGGATTCTTTTCCAATTGCCCTTCATAGGCCCTGGCTTGACGCTAAGCGAATCACC
>CAZCZP010000030.1:0-1257 GCA_964502895.1 uncultured Bifidobacteriaceae bacterium | reverse complement strand
CCAGTATCAAATGTGCCCGGTTGACTTCCGAGCATGCCGCGACAAATTACAGCTCATGGTTTTTCCAAAGCTGATCTGTCTGCTCGTCCTGCTGCTGTCGCCGGTGGCCGAATTGTTCGCCGCCGACTGGCCGCAATGGCGCGGGCCGCGGCGCGACGGCGTGTGCGACGAAACGGGTCTGCTCCAGCAATGGCCCGAGGGCGGGCCGGCGCTGATTTGGTCGAGCACGAATCTGGGTTTCGGTTATTCCGCGCCCATTGTCGTGGGCCAACGCATTTTCCTGGCTGGCGACGTGGGCGAGGAGCTGCACATCTTCGCGCTTGATCTGGAGGGCAGGCGTGTGTGGCAGGCGAAAAATGGCCGCGCATGGAAACAACCTTACCCGGGCGCGCGGGCGAGTTGCACTTACAGCGAAGGGCGGCTCTATCATTTGAACGCGCACGGCCGGCTCGCGTGTCTTGATGCGGACTCCGGCAAGGAACTTTGGGCGGTGAATATCATCGAGCGTTTCGACGGCAAGGTCATCCACTGGGGATTGAGCGAAAACCTCTTGGTGGATGGGCCACGCGTGAATGTGACACCCGGCGGCAGCAAAGGGCTGATGGCCGCGCTCGACAAAAAGACTGGCGAAACTGTCTGGGCGAGCGAACCGCTGCTGCTCGGCGAAAGCAAACAGCCAACCCACGAACGGCTGTCCGAACCTTTCGGCGAAGTGGACAATGCCAGCTACGCTTCACCCATCCTCGTGCAGGTTGGCGGGCGGCGTCAGATTGTGAACTGCTCCTTGCGCCACGTCTTTGGCGTGGACGCGGACACCGGGCAACTGCTCTGGACGCGCCCGATGCAGACCCGCTACTCTGTCATTTCCATGACGCCGGTATTGGTCGGTGACAGTATTTTCGTGACGGCACCGCATCGCGACGGGGGCCGGCTTTTTCGACTAACAGCGAACGGTCCGCGCCTGGATATTGAATCGGTGTGGAGCACACAACTCGACGCCTGCCAGGGCGGTGTGGTGTATGCGGACGGAGCGCTCTACGGCGCAATGTATGACAAGGCGAGAACGTGGATGAGCGTTGATGCGCGTGCGGGCGCAACGCGGTATCAGCTCAACGATTTTGCCAAGGGCTCAGTGCTTTACGCGGACAAGCGGCTTTATTGTCTGAGCGAACAAGGTGAAGTGGCTCTGCTCGAACCACGAGCAGACCGCTTCGAAGTGAAAGGCCGTTTCAATCTCGTGTCCGAGCGCAAGAGCGA
>CAZCZP010000029.1:0-25098 GCA_964502895.1 uncultured Bifidobacteriaceae bacterium | reverse complement strand
AATCATCAAATTTTGGATGGGGATATACGGTCCGAACAGCCCCCTTTCCGATATTCTGAAGGGACGTTAACCTTTGCCCTATTACTTTACGCGGCTATTCTTTTTTGCCATGACACTCGCTGAAATTCTTGCGAACGAGCAACTGCGCCAGCAGGAATTCCCCGTCGCGCGCCAAAGGGTTTTTCTCGCTCACGCTGGTGTTTGTCCCCTCCCGCAACGAGTAGCTCAGGCGATCTCGGATTACGTAAGGCAGGCGACCACTCACGACCAGGAGGCGTTGATTTTTCCCGCCGCCCTGGATCAGGGGCGCAAACTTGCAGCCAGCCTTCTCAAATGCCAGGAGGACGAAGTGGCTTTCGTCGGGCCAACGTCGCTCGCCCTGAGTTACGTGGCCAGCGGGCTGAATTTCCGCAAAGGCGACAGCATCCTCGTTTACCACGATGATTATCCATCGAATGTTTATCCGTGGATGGCGCTGGCTCAACGTGGCGTCGAAGTTCGCCTGCTGAACACGCGCGGGCTCGGAATGATTCGAGCCAAAGACGTGATCGGGCAAGTGGACGAAACCACACGCCTCGTCGCGCTTGCTTCCTGCCACTTTGTCAGTGGCTATCGAATTGACCACGCCGCCATCGGAAAGTATTTGCGCGACCGCAAAATTCTATTTTGTCTGGACGGCATTCAAACTCTCGGCGGGTTTCCAACCACCGTGGAACATGTGGATTTCCTGGCCGCGGATGGACACAAGTGGCTGCTCGGCCCGTGCGGCGCGGGCTTGCTCTACGTCCGCCGCGAGCTTCAGGAAAAACTGAACCCTCCGGTTTACGGCTGGCACAACGTGCGTTGCCCGAACTTTGTCGCCCAAGAACAAATCGTGTATCGCAACGGCGCGAAAAAATTCGAGGCCGGCACGCAAAATTTGTTGGGCCTCGTCGGCCTCATCGCTGCGATGGAGTTGATTCTGGAAATCGGCGTGGAGAACATCGCAAACGAGTTGTTGCGCAAGCGGACCTGGCTCGTGAAGGCGTTGCAGGCAAAAGACTTCACGGTCTTGCACGCGGACGCCCCGCCGGAGAATTCCAGCGGCATCGTCACTTTCTTCAAATCTGGCCGCGACTTGCCCGCGCTCTACGAAAAGTTGCTAGCCGCGAACATCGTTACTTCGCTCCGCGCCGACCGCGCGGGCCAGCGTTACATCCGGCTTTCGCCACACTTCTACAACACGGATGCCGAACTGGAGAAGGTGATCCATGCGCTTTGATTTTCCCTGAATTGGTCGTTCTGAATTCTCAAGCCGTGACTTCCGGAGCGGCAGCCACAGGTTCGGCTTCGTTGGCGCGAAAGGCGCGCCACAGCAATCCTTGTTTCGGACTGAACACCCAGGCCAGACAGAACAGGAATCCGGCCATTACAACCATTGCCCCCGCGATTGAGCAGTCCAGCCATTTGGCGAGATGAAATCCCAGCACTGAACTAAGTCCGGCGTGAACCACCGAAAGCACCAGCACCACCGGCAATCGGTGCGTGAGCATGGAAGCCGTCGCGCCCGGCAGTATCAGCATGGCAATCACCAGAATCGCGCCGACGGCTTCAAACGCGCTCACCACCACGACCGACAGCCAGGACATGAGCGCGTAATGGACCACCGTGGCATTGATGCCGAGTGAAAACGCCAGCGCCGGATCAAATGAACTGACGAGAAGCTCTTTGTAAAACGTTACGATCAACAGTGCTGTTATCAGGGCCACAACGCCCATTCGAACCACGGGAGTCGGCCCCACCATGTAGTTGCCAACGGTCACAACTGGTTGAGTGAGCGGTGTAACGAATCCAATTTCGCCATACAATACACATTCCTGATCGAGATCCACCTTGGACGCGTAAAGGCTGATCAAGATCACGCCCAGCGCGAACAAGCTCGTGAACGCAATCCCAATGGCGGCGTCCTGCTTTACCCGAGACTTTTTGTGAATGGCCTCGATGATGACCGTCGTGACGACGCCTGCAACCAACGCGCCCAGGAACATTGCGATGGAGCTCCGGCTGTGAGCGATGAGGAAAGCTATGGCAATTCCCGGCAGCACGCTGTGACTGATGGCGTCACCCACCAGCGCCATGCGGCGGAGGATAAGATAATTTCCCACCAAGCCGCATGCCGCCGCAACGAGGAAGCCCATGAGGACAATCCAAACCGTGGTGTCGGCGTTTTGGGTCCACGGCACAACGATCACTCGAACGAAATCAAATGCGGGGATCAACTGGTTCATATCGGACCTCCGTAGCCAACGGCCTCCTCGCCGCGCCCGCGCGGTGAGGCACCGACGTTGACATCCGCCCAACCGGGAATCGGACGGCCATGCGGGTCCTTCGTCGCGTAATTGAGCCGACGCTCCAGTTCGCGAACGACTTCTTCGCCAAGCACGTGCTCGATCTTTTCAGCGTCATCATGCACGTGGTCGGCCGCGATCTGCGCAGCGTTCGTAAGGTAAAGTTCCCATAGACGGTGATTCCGGACGATGGCGCAAGCCTGTTGCCATCCGGATGGCGTGAGAAAAATCATGTTGCCCTCCTCATGCAGCGTGGCCAGTCCGTGACGGCGAAGTTTTTCGCCCTGCGCGCGTGCTGCTTCGACGGTTTCGCGACGGCGCTCAGCCAGTTCGAGCAACGACACACCCTCGCCTTTGAACTCGCGGCCTTCGAGAACGTGATAAACGGACTTGAGCGTATTCTCGCGCTGCACCCGCTGCGCGCGCGAGCGCTGCCGCCAGCAACGCGTCACTACGCCATGCCGGGGCGCGAAGAGAAACGCCCCGGCGAATACGGTCGTGGCTCCCAACACCATGAACGGTCCCGTCGGCAGGCTTGGTCCGAGAAAGGAAAAAAACGAGCCGGCCACCCCAGCGAGCATCCCGAACACGGCGGCGAGCAGCAGCATTCGATTCATCCGGTCGGTTAACAAATACGCGGCCGCCGCAGGTGTGATCAACATTGCTGAAACGAGTACGACACCCACGGCTTGCAGGGCGATGACGACGGCGAATGCCAGCAACAGCATCAGTCCATAGTGAACGAGGCGCGTGGGCAACCCGGTAACACGCGCAAAATCCTCGTCAAAACTCGTGACGAGAAATTCCTTGTAGAAAAGAAATATCACGAGAACAACAAACCCGGCGACAATGGCCATTAACCGCAAGTCGTCCGGGCCGATGGCCGCCGCCTGGCCGAAAAGAAATTTGTCCAAACCGCTTTTGTTGCCGGTCGGCAGTCGCTGGATCATGGTCATGAGGCAAATTCCGACGGCGAAAAACGTGGCCAGAACCATTCCCAACGCGGTGTCTTCCTTGAGGCGCGTGGTTTGCTTGATCAGTCCCACGGCGAACGCGCCGGCCAGTCCAGCCACGGTCGCACCCAGGAAAATCGCCAACGGGTCTTTGCTCGTGTTCCAAAGAAAACCAAGCGCCACGCCGGGCAACACCGCATGGGACAACGCGTCGCCAACCAACGCCATCTTCCGCACGACAATGAAACTGCCGAGCAAGCCGCAGGTGATGCCGAGCAGGATCGAGCCGATCAACGCGTAACGCACGGTTGGATCCCGGAAAGTGAAAAACCGCACCGCCTGCTCGCCAATGCTGTTGTCGCTGATCTCGCCGATTCGTACTGCACCAGCAGGTGCGACAGAAGCAACGGCCAGGACGGCAACCAGACAAAGAATTCTGATGCCTCGGTTCATGGCACGCCGGGAATTCCACCACGCTGCCCAACCGTGTGAGCAACCTCGGAAAGAATCGTCAACCGCCCGCCATAAGTCTTTTGCAGCAAATCGTGGGTAAAGACTCTTTCCGTCGGCCCAAAGGCCACAACGCGCATGTTTAACAACAGCAGCGTATCGAAATAATCGCGCGCGGTAGGCAGATCGTGATGGACGACGAGCAGAGTTTTGCCCTTGTTCCGGAGTTCATGGAGCAAAGTGACAATGGCGCTTTCGGTGGCCGCATCCACGCCGGCGAACGGCTCGTCCATGAAGTAGAGGTCGCTTTCCTGCGCCAGCGCGCGCGCGAGGAAGACGCGCTGTTGCTGGCCGCCGCTGAGGTTGGAAATCTGGCGGTTCGCGTAGGGAAGCATTTTGACCTTGTCGAGACATTCGCGGGCGATGTCGCGATCGTGCTTCTTTGGACGTCGCATGAGTCCGAGATGTCCGTAACGGCCCATGAGCACCACGTCGGTCACGCTGACGGGAAAATCCCAGTCCACGGATTCGCGCTGCGGCACATAACCAATGCGCGTCAGGTTTGTCTTTACTGGCTGGCCAAAAACCTTCACCCAACCACTGCTCAGCGGCAACATGCCCATCGCCGCTTTGATGAGGGTGGATTTACCCGCGCCGTTCGGGCCAACAATGCCCACGAGCCGTCCGTGCGGCACGGCGAGATCAACGCCCCACAACACCGGCTTCTTGTGGTACGCAACGGTCAGGTCGTGAACTTCCAGCGCAATGTCAGAGGTCGCATTGCCGTTAGCCGCGATTTTCGGTCGCGTGGACTCCGCGAGTGGGAATGGTGTGTTCATGTTAGAACCGCCAACTGATCCCGCAGAATGGGTTCCAATCGTCGGCCGAACTGGTTACGCCGAGGTTGATGCCGGCATCCAGTTGAACGTCCTCGGTCAACCCGTACGTGAGTCCAAAATCCACCGAACCAATCCATTTTGCGCCGTCGTCGGTGCTGACAAGACTGAAGAACTCCGCATAGCCCGCGAGGTCGCCGACGATGTCGTGACCGAACGTGAGGGTGTTGATGAATTCAAGGTGATGACCGTTTTCGTCGGCGTCTTCCATGAAATCCACCTCGGTCATCGCACCCAAACCCCAGCCGGCGGGCAGTTCAGCCGCAAACGGAATGATAAGACCGCCTTCCACCGCGTTATTGCCAAGGTCGTCCTGGTTGGAGGGGAATTTCACGAACGGCATAACGCCCAGCGCCGTCGACCCGACGTCGTTGCCCCAGAGGTTCACTTTGAGGCGTGTGGTGATGTCACCGAAACCGCGGCGCCGTTCCGAATCGCCAGTACTCCGGTCACGAATGCGCACTGTATTGTACGGTTCGAGGATCACTTGGAGATCGGCCCGGTTGCAAAGGCCGACCTTGAGATTCATGGCAGCGAAGCTGAACGCTTCCGTGCGACTCGAACCGTCTTCCTCGCGGGAGAAGTTCACCGCGTCCATCTCAATCTGAAAATGTCCCGCATCCACCGAATACGGGCTCTCAGTCAGGTCTGGCCGATCCGTGGACATTTCGCGCATGAGTTCGCGCGGGGTTGGATTGAACAACGTGTATTGATCCTTGCTCGCGCTTCCTGTCTCCGTGCCGTCGGAGTTGAACGGGCTTAAGGTGGTCACGATCATCGCGAGGACGGCCGAGAAAATGCCACTCATCAAATTCGGGCTGGATGAAACGGAAGTAGCATTCATGCCGACCTATTTCAAGGCTTCAACGATTGTGTTGAGATTGTGTTTGATCATGCCTTCGTACGTGCCCAGATCGTAATCGCGCTCGATCTGGCCCGGAGTGCCCGCTGCATCTGAAAACAATTCTCCGCCGATTTTCACTCCGGCGTCCTTGGCGACGCGCTCAATGGTCTTATGCGGAACGCTCGATTCGACGAAGATGGCGTTTACCTTCCGCTCCTTTATGTACTCCACCAGTTTTACCATATCCGCGGAGCTGGTTTCCGTTACGGTAGAAATGCCTTGGAGCGCCACGACTTGAAAACCGTAGGCACGCCCGAAATAGTTGAACGCATCGTGACTGGTGATGAGAATCCGCTTCGCTTCCGGCAATTCCCCGGCGCGTTTACGCGCCCAATGATGCAACTCGGCCAACTTCGTCTTGTAAGCCGTTCCGCGTGTCTCGAATTCTGCTTTACCCGCCGGATCGAACTCGCTCAGACCCTTGACAACGGTCTCCACGCACGCCGCCCAAAGTGGAATCTCAAACCAGACATGCGGGTCGTAATGGCCGGCAAACTCGGGCGGCTCAAGCAGCTTTTCGATCGGAATGGCCTCCGTGACCGGGTAAACGAATTTTTTGGTGCGAGCCAATCTGGCCAAGATGTCCTGCATCTTGCCCTCCAGCAACAGGCCGGAATAAAAGATGACATCCGCCTCTTGAAGCTTGAGCACATCGGAAGCAGACGCCTTGTAGAGATGAGGGTCCACACCCGGCCCCATCAAACCCTGAACCTCGACGCGCCCCCCTCCAACCTGTCTCACCAAGTCGGCCACCATGGTGACGGTGGCCGTCACTCTGATTCTTTTTTCAACCGCGGGCGATGGTTGCAGGCAGCCAAAAAGAACCATTATTCCGCACAGCACCGACTTCAGACGCAAGGCGCGATTGATCGCAATTGAGGTTAAGAATCGTTTCAATAACATAGAAAATACAATTAATATTAGCCTCAACTATATTCGTCTGGTTTCTTCTGTCAATTCGATTCTTTTACCTTGCGCGCCACACGGACTTCGGCAGCCAACCGCATGCGCACGCCACAAACTTCAATTGGCCAGGCGCGTCCGATTCACTAGTCTGTTGGGGTGCGTGCGGCAGACATACAACACATCGGGAACGAGCTGGCTGTGAAATGGGACGATGGCGGCGAGAGTTTCATAAACATCGAGCGTCTGCGCCGCGCCTGCCCATGCGCGGGTTGCACCGGCGAGGTGGATGTCTTGGGCAATCTTCACAAAGGCCCGGATAGAACCCTGTCCGCGGCTTCGTTCGAACTCGTGCGGTTGGAACATGTCGGCGCTTACGCGATCCGTCCAATTTGGGGAGACGGACACACCAGCGGTCTGTATTCCTTCGAGTATTTGATGCAGATTGCGGCCGCCGAGTGATTGAAAGTCTGTTCGCTGACATGGAGCGGAGACTACAAAAAAACCACCGGCCCTGCGGGCCGGTGGTTGTGACTTCCGTAAATAACTCGGTTACTCTGACTTGTTCTTCTTGCTCCAGTCCCACGGTTTGCCGTCGTCCCAAGCAGTCCACGCCTTTTCCTCGATCTCCGAGGGCGGGGTCTTGAGGAACTCGGCCGCGTTTGCGTTGGGCTGGAAGTCGCTGTCCTGAACGATGGTTGGCGTGATGAAAATAAGCAGATTTGCCTGGTCGCGTTCCCGGCTGTCCTTACGAAACGCCAAGCCAAGGAACGGTATGTCACCGAGGATCGGGACTTTGGTGTGACCTTTGGTGCTTTTATCCTGCACCAAGCCGCCGAGCACGAGGGTGTTTCCGCTGGGAATCATCACTTGAGTTTCAATCTTCCGAATGTCATACACGTCGGCCTCGTTCACCGTATCGGCAACCACCTTTTGGATGGTGGTGAAGATGCTCGACACTTCGGGAATGACCTTCAAGTTCACGAAGTTGTTGGCCGAGATTCGCGGAGTGACTTTCAGCAGCGTGCCAAGATTCGTGTAGGTAACTTCAGATCCTCCCGGTGAACCCTGTGTGCCGGCGGTGTTCTTAAAGATCGGGAACGCCCGCGTGACGGAAAGATCGGCGGTTTCATTATCCAGTGTCACCGCGCGAGGCGTTGCGATAACTTTTGAGTCCGAACTGGTGTTCAAGAAAGACAGAACGGCACTGACGCCGTCAGCGTCAAGAAACGCAGTGCTCGGGTTGAATCCACTAGCGGTATCCATGAGGAGCCCAGGCGACTTGAGCAGACTATTGGGACCGAACGTGTTTATGACGTCAAAACCACCCAAAGCACTGTTTGTGTTGTATTGGCGCGTTTGTGAATACCGACCCCCTTGACCGCCATCCACATTGTTGCCGAACCGAAATTTCTGGGCCTCGAGTGTACCTGACCAATCAATACCCTTCACCGTGGTCGGATTCATCGAAGTCTCCAGCAGTTTGGCTTCGATCAAAACTTGTTTCGGGGGAATATCCAGACGATTGATGAGATCATCCAACGCGGTCAACTCCTTCTCGGTGGCAAGAACGACCAACTGACTCGTGCGAACGTCCGGCACCACTTTGCTCCGTTTGTCCGTGAGCGTCGTTTGCACTGAAGCGATGACATTGCTCGGTGCCGCATACTTGAGTTGGATGATTTTTGTCTGCAACGGTTCCAGGGCTGCCGGGTCTTTGACGGTCACCCTGGCGATTTTCGTTTTGGGATCGTCCACGAGTTGCAGTCCATAGTTTTGCAGCAGGGCGCTGAGGGCTTGTTCGGCGGTCAGGTTTTCCCAACGGATGGAGATGTTGGGTTGTACCTTGATCGCGCCCGTTTTTTCATCCGGCTGGCCGTAGCCCACCTTGGGATCGAGGATGTAATTGATGCCCGCCTGCCGCGCCAGGTTTTCGATGGCAGTGGTCAGTGGCACATCCTGAAACTGGATGAGGGGAATCACCGCGCCGGGTGAAACAGTGGCGGGCGCCGTTGCCTCGCCAGCAGGTGCAGCCGCGGCGGGGTTGTCTTGGGCCAGGGCCGAACTGCAGGCGACGAGCCCAACGAGTGTCAGTGTGGCGAGTTTCGCTTTCATTTTATTTTGTTTTTTCTGAGGTTGAGCAGTCTCTCGTGTCTAAGGTTAAAAAGCCTCGCTCAACACGAGCGAAATTTTAGCAGTCATGGTGCCATGTAAGTATTTGACCCGACGTTGAAGCGCAGAAATTGGAAATCTCAGATTTCCGATAAAACTTTGTCCACCATTAAGACAAGCGGCCCAGACGAGTTGGGCGCACTGTCCCGTTCAAGAGCGCCTACTTATCCGACTTCTGAAAACGCAGTATCCGCTGCTGACCGCTGGACTGAATTGTCGCCGTGCCGGCGGACAGGTTGATCTCCAGACATTGGACGCGGATACGCCGGCCACCACTGATGACTTCACCGGAGTCACCGACTCCGAATGTGACGTTGTTGATGATCACCAACGGCCGCTCCTCGCTACCCGAGGTTCCGTTGATTCGCAATTCGGCCAGCACTGGAACCGGGTTTGTTGGAACCGAAACGCTTTTTTCCACGAACACGCGTCGGGACCGTGGAAAAAATGGATCCTTTCCTTCTTTTTCATTGGGCGGAATAACGAAAACTGACACAGGTGTTTCTGTCGCCGCGGTTGGTGCATTAGTCGAAACATCCGATTGGTTCGATTCGGCAGGCGACGAGTTGGTATCTGAGGAAGTGGCCGCAACGATCAGGTTCGCACCGAATAGAACCGGCAGGATTGCGAGCCGCACTCGCACGGAAAATGAAACAGTGGCTTTCATAAGCATTTGGCGCTTCAAGACGGGTTCGGATTTACCAGCGTGACAATATCTATCCTGAACGCCAGCTTTTCTTTGTCCTTGGACGTCCTCCCTGCGGCGAGATCCAAGTCAAGGTTTACGACGCGAATCAGCGGAAAGCTATTCTCCAAGTCCGCGAGGAATTGTCCGAGATCGTGGTAATATGCGGTACCTGCCACGGTAAACGTCGCTTGCTTGTAGGGAAATTTTGAAAACATGTTCACGTCCACGGTCGGACCGCTTGGGTTGATCTTGGGTATGTCAATCTTGTCTTTGTAACGCGCTTTGAAATCTCCGAGCGTCCTGATCGCCCAGGCGTACAAATCCGGCCCGGATGCCATGCCGACTTCCTGCGCCATCAACTGCTCCCTCACTTGTGCGAGATCTGTTTGGAGTCGCGCTGCCTGTTTGATGCCCTCCTCCATCTTGCGAAGCTTCTCCTCGACGTCCGCCTGTTTGTCCGCGAGTACCGCAAGATTGCTGAATTGATGCTTTATGAGACCGAAACCGAGACCGCCTAACGCGACCAAAGTCACCAGTCCTACGAGGATGAGGTGGTTGCGTTTCTCTTTTGGCAACTTGCTGAACTTCATCGCTTCCTCTCCGGGTATCGGCATTCGAGCGTAAACATCACGCATTCTCTGCCGGTTTCAGGATTCACCTGTGGCGCGCCTTGGTTCTTCAAAATGATTTCGTTGGTCTTTCCCAACACGGCCTGGAAATAATCACTGTTGGCCAGCATCTCCTTGAACTTCAGCACCTGCTCGCCCGGGCTTGACGAGGCATCGCTGGCATCCAGCACCAAAGTGATTCTTTCGGTCGCGTAGCCCGGCTTGGCGGGCGTCACCCGGTTGGCGTTCGTTCGCGCCTTGGTTTCCTCGACGACGGTGTATTCCTGCATCACCCGAAAATGCACCAACTGCACATCATCGTGCGTTGCCTTTTGCAATGCATTAAGCAGCGTGCCGTTGAGAAACCGATTGGTTGTCAACTGGCGAAGCGAAGTGAGCTTGTGGGTGATATCCGCCACCAACTTCTGATTGTCGAGCACCTGTTTGTAATCATTCGTCAGCGCGTTCATCCTGCCTTCCACGCGCGACAAGCTGCCTTTGACGAGCATGCCCTTTAGCAGCAGCGAGCTGCTCCACACGAGCATCAACGACACGAGCAATGCGCCAATCCAAATGGCACGCTTGACCGGATCACGACGGCGCGCTTCCTCAGCTGATTGAGCTTCAGCGAGCAGATTGAGTCGAATCGGCATAGGTTCAAAAGATTGTCACAAGGCGGCCAGCGCGGCACCAACCGCCACGGCCAGTTGCGGGGCCACCTGCTCCAATTCGGCCGCCTGTTCGCTGGACAGCGCGTTGTTCAGGAACGAGGTCGGATTCCACATCTTGCACTCGATCAACAACTCGTGCTGCAAGGATTGAAGAATCAACTCCGAACGAGCCGAACCTCCAGTAACGAACGCCTGCGTTACGGTTCGATCCTGTTGGTGTTCAAAAAAATCAATCGAAGCTCGGAGTTCACGAGCCAGTGGAATGATCACCGAATCGAGCGCCGCCTGCACTTCGTTCGGCATCCCGACCTTGATGCCTTCGGCCTCAGCGTAGCTGATGTTCATGGATTCACTCAATGCGGTCGTCAGGCGATCACCGCCCAGTCCAACCACGCGGCTTAAAATCAACTCCCCCTCCTGGAGTACACAGATGGACGTGCATTTGAAACCAATGTCCACCAAGGCGATCACGTCCTTTGAAAAAACATCGGGCATCGCCTTTTCAAATGCGTTCACCGGACCGATCAATCCGGGCACGATTTGATCGGCCACCAAGCCGGCATTCTTGGCGCCCTCGACGAAATCGTCCACAAGCTGCTTTTTGGCGCCCGCGACAAGCACCTTCTGTTTCGCCTGATTGGCCGGCAATTTTGGCGGCTCCGCCTTGCCCTCGCCTTGAAGGGGAATGACATGGCAATCAAAAACGTAATTCGCCAGGTCTTGTTGCAGGTAATTCCGGGAATTCAGTTTCAAGATCAGCCGCATGTCTTCGATTGGCATGCGAGGCATCTCCACGTGACGCACCAGCGCGTCATTAACCCCGGCCGTCAGGCTCACCAGTTTGGTTTTTGCCTGAAGCGCTTGATTGACCGCACGCAGGTGTTCCGTCAACAACTCCGGCGAAATCGACTTTTCAAAAATCGGCGCGTCCAGCAGAGCAAAGCGGCTGAGCGTGTAACTCTCGCCGCGACGTTGAACGTGGACAGCCTTTGTGGTGCGGCTGCCGAGATCAACGGCCAGTATCTGGTCGCGCCGCTTGTGCGCGCCGTTCTCAAAAAATCCCAAGGCCATGTGCGTGTCTTAACCAGTTAACTATTTGTTTGCAAGTAGCATCTGCTGTGTGCGCGACAAACACCTCAGTTGCGCACGGGCTCGAACATCTGATCAACGAAACTGACGAATGTTTAGCAACAGCCACGCCAAATGAAGAACTCAAAGTCACGCCCCCCGATTTTGGCTCTGGCATTTACCCAAAATCACGCCTGTTTTTACCGGCACTGTCTTAACACAGGGCGGCTCTGTCTCGTAAGCAGCAGCGTCAACCGCCGCCATCGGACACCCCCGAGTCCCTGTAGCCGGATCAACCGCGCCCGCAGCAACAAGCCGTCCCCAACCTACTGCCTCGACGAACGCGAAGCGGCGTCGAGCAGCATCAGCGATTCATCCTCACCTTCCATCTGTCGGCGCGCCGCCGATTCAAGAACACTCAACAAGGCACCAAGCAAAACCGTTCGCCGCCCCTGCCAGAGCACACCAAAGGTCACCGGCTCAAATCCGTCAAGCGATAACAACCGGACTTGCGGATGATATTTCGCCTTTGGCACGCGCACCGTCACCCCGATGCCGTAACCATTTGCCACATAGGTTTGGACCATTTCCACCGTGCTGACCTCGATACCGCTGAACCAGTCCACCTTGAGTTTCGTCAACCCATCCTGAAAGGCGCGCCGGATCGGCTCGTTGCTCGGCACCGTAATGAGCGATTCTTCGATGCGATCACGATCCCATAATTGCTGCGCCGACGTCCACTTGCTGCGTTTTGGCACCAACAACACCAGCGGCATCTTGAACATGGGGAAGACGTTGATGCCCGCGGGTGGACGCGCGCCCAGCAAACAAACAGCCACGTCGATTTCCTGTTGCTGCAACCAGTTGATCACCTCCGGATCATAACCTTCCCGCAACGTGACCTTGAGTTTGGGAAACTGCTTTTGCAACTCCTGCAGAATCACCGGCAGATGGTCGCGCAACATGATCTCCGAGGCGGCGATGCGCAGGTGCTGCGAAATGCCGCCACGCAACTTTTCCGCCATCGGCGTGAGGTTGTCGAAGAACGGCTTGATGAAATCAAACAACTCCTTGCCCTGCGGCGTGAGCGAGAAAGGCCGTCGATGAAACAACGTCACCCCCAGAAATTCCTCCAACTGAATCACCTGCCCGCTGATGGCCGGCTGTTGAATCCCATAAGGCATGTTGCGTACCGCCTCGCTGATGCCGCCGTGCCTTGCGACGAAATAAAACAACTCGAGGTGATGGATGTTCACAGGCTGACGTCGTTCTGTATTCCGAGTTCCGAACTCCGCGTCTGAATGTTCATGCGATTGATTTAACTGAAGCGGCCCGCAGTTTTATCAATTCACACCTCGGCTGCAAGCGAGGATAGCGTGTGCCTGAAAATGAAAGTGGATAGCATCCAACTTAATCTGATCTGCGCCTGGTCGGGCATTCTGCTCGGTTTTCTCTCCGGCATGATGCTCGGAATGTTCTTTCACCGCGAAAAATGGCTCGGCGGCTACGACAGCTTGCGACGCAGGATGTATCGCCTGGGCCACATTTCGCTCTTTGGGCTCGGCGCCGTAAACCTATTCTTCTGGATCACGATCAAACTCAGTCCGGCCACAGGGGCGATGGTCAATGTCGCTTCCGGTGCGTTCATCGTTGGCGCGATCACCATGCCTGTCTGCTGCGTGGTTATGGCGCACTTTCCGAAGTTGCACCTCATCTTTGCCGTACCGGTCATCAGCCTGATTACCGGAGGTTTGTTTACCCTTTTGGAGGTTGTCAAAATATGAGAACGAAAAAACGGATCGGCTTCATCGCCATGAGCGGCGTGCGCGCTCACAACGAAGAACTCACACAACTCGGCCTCACATTGCCCGGATTCGTGGACCGCAATCGCATCATTGCGTCCCTGCCCAGTCTCGGCTTGCTCACCCTCGCCGGTTTGACACCTGACAGATTCGACATCGAGTATCACGAAATCGCTGACTTGCGAAAGCTGCCGGAACTGCCGGCCGATTTCGACCTCGTCGCCCTCAGTACCTTCACCGCGCAATTCTACGAAGCGCGCGACGTTGCCGATTACTACCGCGCTAAAAACATTCCCGTCGTGATGGGCGGCATCACAGCATCGTCCCTGCCGGAACAATCCAGAGAGTTTTGCGCCAGCGTGGTGATTGGCGAAGGGGAACCACTCTGGCCGGAGGTGCTCCGCGATTTCGAGAACGGTTCGTTGAAACCGTTTTACACGAACTCACCTTCGCGTCAACATGACCTGCGCGACGCTCCCCTGCCCCGCTTCGATTTGCTCGACCCAAAGAAATACAACCGCCTCACCGTCCAGACCAGCCGCGGCTGCCCGCACAAATGCGAATTCTGCGCAAGCTCCATCCTGTTGACCTCGCGTTACAAACTGAAGCCGGTCGAAAAAGTCATCGCCGAAATCCGCGAGATCAAAAAAATCTGGCCCCGCCCGTTCATCGAATTCGCCGACGACAACAGCTTCGTTCATCGCGAACATTACAAACATCTGCTCCGCGAACTGGCCGAAGAGAATCTCCGTTGGTTCACCGAATGCGACGTGCGCGTGGCCGAGGATGACGAATTGCTCGGCCTCATGCGCGACTCAGGCTGCCAGCAGGTTTTGATCGGATTGGAAAGTCCGCGCCGCGCGAATCTTGACGGTATCGAACTAAAGAACAACTGGAAGGCGAAGCAACAGGACTTTTACAAGGAAGCCGTCGCAAAGATTCAATCCTATGGCATCACCGTGAATGGCTGCTTCATCCTCGGCCTCGATGCGGATACTCCGGAAGTTTTCGATGACGTTCTGCAATTCGTCCGCGACTCTGGTCTCTATGAAGTGCAAATCACCTTCCTCACCGCATTCCCCGGCACACCGCTTTATCACCGGCTCAAAGCTGAAGGCCGGATCATCCACGACAACGCCTGGGAGCTTTGCACGCTGTTCGACATCAACTTCATGCCCAGAAATATGAGCGTGACGCAGCTACAAAGCGGATTTCTTGCGCTGGCGAAGCAACTTTACTCGAAGGCCGAGACCGACACCCGACGGCGCAAATTCCGGCAGCGCCTGAAATTGTCACCGAATTTCGGACGACCCGCTTCCCGAACCGAGGAATCGATTGCCGCGTGAAGCTGTCAGCGCGATGCCGCAGACGACTCCGCTTCAATCCGATAAAGATTCTTCTTCGTCCGCAAGATCAGCGCCTTTCCCGACACGGCGGGCGACGCCATGAAACCGTCATGCAACGTGTTTGTTGCGAGGACTTCCAGCTTGCGGCCTGCACTGAGCACGGCGGCTTTTCCCGTCTGGTCGAAGCAGTAGAGGTTGCCGTCTCCATAAATCACCGAAGCGTAACATTCGGCCAGGATGCGCTCCTGCCAGACTTCGTTGCCCGTCGCAGCTTCGACACAACGCATGACTCCATTGTCCCCAAGCAGAAACAGCAAATCGTCCACCAGCACAGGTGACGGCAGTTTCGGCACTCCACGAGGTGTTCGCCACGCGATATGCGTATCGGTGACGTTGCCCCGGCCATCCGGTCGAACCGCCAGATATTCGGTTTTGCCGAAGCCAGTGGAAATGAACACCAGTCCCTGGCCTGCCACGGGCCGGCCCGCCGTGGAGAATCCGGCATTGCCAACTTTCCAAAGCTCGGCCCCGCTTGCGGGATCATAACCATAAGCCGCCTTCGAGCCTGCGCTGATCAACTGCGTGTCGCCGCCGACTTGAACGAAGATCGGTGTGGTGTAAGCTTTGCGAAAATCACCATCGGCCGAGGGCTTGCCGTCAGGCCCCAAATCATTCCAATCCGCCGTGCGATCGGCTTTCCAAACCGTCTTTCCGGTTTGCTTGTCGAGCGCCACGAGATATTGCGCATCAATCCCGTCCATCGTGAGGATCAACAGATTCTTGAACAGCACTGGCGAAGAGCCCGGCCCGCGAAAATGGCGGCAGGGCAAATCTTCGCGCTTCCAGAGAATTTTGAAATCCTTCGTGTCGAGGCAAACCGTACCGTAACTGCCGAAGTGCATGTAAACCCGGCCCGGCTCGATGACGGGCGATGGCGACGCGTAACCATTGACCTTGTTTCCCAACGGCTCGGGCGTGTCGCAATGAAACAGCTTTTCGTTGAACCGGATTTTACCTGTCGCCTCATCGGCGCAGATTCCGAAAAAATCCTTTCCATCCTCCGTCGCTGTCGTGAGCCAGATTTGTCCGCCCATCACGACCGGTGTGGACCATCCCGAGTGCGGAATGGGCGTCTTCCATTTCACGTTCTCCGTCTCGCCCCATTTGGTGGGCAGGCCGATGACTTTGGCCCCGGGCGCTGAAACGTGGCCGTTTAGCCACGGCCCACGGAAATCCGGCCAGTCCGCCACTAAAGGCCAGGCCGGGAGCAGCACCAATGAAATAATGAGATAAAATCGCGCGCGCATCGTGTGTGTGCCCTTTTGTACGCGATTGGATGGGCAAGAGCAACGCCGGAGACTTCGCCAAAGCACGTGGTGGCGACACCCTCATCGCCGTGGAAATTGGCTCACCACTGATTTTGGCCGGGTTTCCAAACCGACGAGGCGTCGCTTAGATGCTCCTACACAGTTTCCGCCAGTGCTAATGCCCACCGTTGACGCCGTCGTATTCACAACCACGGAAAGTTCGCCCGAAAAATCTCTTGACCCTTGCGCGTTTAGGTGTAAGCCGGGCACAGGTACGGGCAGGAGGGAAGAGCAACCGACTCACGGATGAAGTGTTTAATCCCAGAGTGAAGCAAATGAAATCGAGTGAAAATGTGGTGACGCCACCGGCAAAGCTGGAGGCCTGGCGTGAAACGCGCGGCAAGACGCGGGGAGACTCGCCGCGTGCAATCCTGACCCCGGAGGATCTTTTATGAAACATGGCACACTGTTACAAACGGTCGTTACGCTGGCCGGTTTGACCTTCGCCTGCGCGCTTCAGGCTCAGGAATCGAAACTCAAGGTCGGCGATGCCGCGCCGAAACTTCAAGTCGCCAAATGGGTCCAAGGCGAACCCGTCAAGGAATTCGAAAAGGACAAAACTTATATCGTTGAATTTTGGGCGACGTGGTGCGGCCCATGCCGCGTATCCATTCCTCACTTGAATGAGCTACACGAAAAGTACAAGGACAAAGGCTTGGTCGTCATCGGCCAGGACGTTTGGGAGCGAGACGAAACGCAGGTCGAACCGTTTGTGAAAAAGATGGGCGACAAGATGACCTATCGGGTGGCGCTCGACGACAAAACCAAAGAAGCGGAAGGCGCCATGGCGGAAACCTGGATGAAAGCCGCGGGCCAGGGCGGAATTCCCGCGGCCTTTGTGGTCAACAAACATGGCAAGGTCGCGTGGATCGGCCATCCGATGTCGTTGAAGCAACCGATTCTGGAGGACATATTGGCCGACCGTTACGATCTCGCCAAGGCCGCCGCGGAACAAGTACAGCAAGAAAAGAACAAGGGACAACTCATGGAGCTTTCCAAGAAGCTCAACACCAGTTTGCGCCAGAAGAAGTGGGACGATGCCGAAACTGCGGTCACTGAAATGGAAAAACTCATTCCGGAGAACATGCGATCGGGTCTCGGTATGGTGCGCTTCCAAATCCTTGCTGGCCGGGAAGATTATGACGGCGCCTACAAGGTGGTTGCTGCGCTAAGCGAGGCCAACACGGATAATGCGATGTTGCAGAATCAAATCGCCTGGACCATTGCGACGAGCAAACAATTGCAAAAGCGCGACCTTGGCCTGGCCGAAAAAATCGCCGAGCGCGGGAACAAAGCCGCCAACGGCAAGGACGCCAATATTCTCGACACCCTTGCCCGTGTCCAATTCATGAATGGGAAAAAAACTGAAGCCATTGCAACACAGCAAAAGGCCGTGGACATGGCCGAAGGCGAAGCAAAAGAGAAGTTCACGGAATTCCTGACAAGCTACAAGCAAGGCAAGCTGCCGGAAGTGGACGAATGAAAGCCCGCAATTTTGTCGCACTGGCCGCGACGGCCCTGTTACTGACCGCCTGCATCCCGTCCGTCCATCCGTTTTACACCGAGAAGGACGTCGTGTTTGACACGCGGCTGCTTGGCGAATGGCAGCCCAAAGATGATTCGGATGAACCAGAACTCTGGAAATTCGAGCAAGGCGAGGACAAGAGCTACAAACTCACCGTTACGGAAAAGAAGGACAAGCATGGCAAATTCGCCGCGCACCTGTTCAAACTCAAGAACGGATATTTCCTGGACATCACCGCCACCGAATGCGAACTCGCGCCCGACCAGGCCGACTTGGTGGCGGCTTCGTTGATCCCTGGCCACCTGATTCTGCGCGTGCCGCAAATCGAACCGGAATTGCAACTGGCCTTCACTGATTACGAGTGGTTGGAGAAATTTCTGAAAGCAAACCCCAAGGCTCTGGCGCATCGAAAGCACGACGATTCCCTACTGCTGACCGCGACTACCCGCGAACTTCAACGCTTCGTGCTCAAGCACTCAGGCGCGGATGAACTGTTTCCGAAACCGCGAGAGATGCTGCGGAAAAGGAACTGAGTTTAACGCCCTTGGCCCGAAGCGCGGCGGCCCGATCGCTCGGAACCCGCCTCATTGCGCCGGCACCCATATTTTCCATCGCTGCCCCTCTAGGCTGCGGCTTCGGCATGAGCCAATCGCGCTGCCTGCAGGAAACACTCGACCCACACCGCCCGGTGAACCGGCCGCGCAAAAAGCGCTCGCTTCGTAATTTGGGGCTTTTCGGCACCGAGACGATATGTTTGCATGGACGCGCGCATGAAAACCTTTGCCCAACTTGGATTTCCCGGACGGCTCCTCGCCGTCGAGGGTCTCGATGGTTCGGGCAAGTCCACGCAGATTTATCTGCTCAAACGCTGGCTCGAGGTTCAGGGGCTGAAGGTTTTTTTCAGCGAATGGAACTCCTCCGAACTGGTCAAGAGCGCCACCAGCAAGGGTAAGAAACAGGAATTACTCACACCCACGACGTTCAGCCTGATTCACGCCACCGACTTCGCTGACCGTTACGAGCGACATCTCGTGCCGTTGTTGCGCGCGGGTTACCTCGTGTTGTGTGATCGCTACGTATTTACCGCTTTTGCCCGCGACATTGTGCGCGGTTGTCCGCCGCCTTGGGTGCGTGATATTTACAGCTTCGCGGCGCTGCCGGACCTCACGTTTTTCTTCAAGGCCGACCTGGAGGTTTCGCTAAACCGCATTCTGGATGGTCGGCCGCAGTTAAAATACTTCGAGGCAGGAATGGATCTGCGGCTTTCGACCGACCCTTACGAAAGTTTCCGCATCTTTCAGGGACGCATTCTCGAACAATACCTGGCCATGAGTTCGGAGTTCAAATTCATGATCATTGACGCCAATCAAACCATCGAAGCCCAGCAAAATGTCGTGCGCTCGTTGGTCGCGGGCAAACTCGACCTGCCGTCGTTCGCCTGGAAAACACCCGCGCACGAGCGAAGCTCCGTCGCCCGCCCACCCCAACGCTGAGTACCATGCCCTCCGCCAATCCTAAAAAACGCGGGCGCAACGACACTCGGGTCATCGTGCCGCAAAAAACCGCGCGCCGGTTTTATGGCCACGGTATTCCGGGCGTGGACGTTGACAAGCTGGCGGGCAAACTCATCGTCGTGGAAGGCGCGGACGGTTCCGGACGCTCCACCCAAATCCGCTGGCTGGTCGAATGGCTGGAAGGCTGCGGCCACTCGACCGTGCAGGTTGGGCTCAAACGTTCCACGCTGGTGAGCGAGGAATTGGACCGCGCGCAACAGGGTAACATTCTCAGTCATACGACGCTCAGTTTATTTTACGCGACAGATTTTGCCGACCAGATCGAAAACATCATCCTGCCCGCCTTGCGCGCCGGCCAGATGGTTTTGGCCGACCGCTATATTTACACGCTCATGGCCCGGGACATCGTGCGCGGCATGGACGAGGAATGGCTGAAGAATCTCTACGGCATGGCGCTCGTACCCGATGCGGTTTTTTATTTGCAGGTCGCGCCCGAGGAACTCGTACAGCGGGCGTTTGCCAAATACTCCTCGCTCGACTATTGGGAAAGCGGCATGGACCTGGGACTGGAGCGGGATATTTTTGCCAGCTTCCTGAAATATCAGGCCCTGATGGCCGAGCAGTTCAAGCGCCTGCAACGCATTTACGGCTTCCACATCATTGACGGCTATCGTGCCGTGGAGGAAATCAACGCTGAGTTGCGAAAAAAAATCAGCGCGGTGCTCGCCGGCCACCAAGTGAAGTAACATTCTTATGCCTGAAAACCAGAAAGAACACTTTTTGGGCGTTGACCTCGGCGGGACGAAAATCCTGACCGGTGTCTTTGATTCCAAATTCGACCTCAAGGGCACGTCGAAGCTCAGCACCAAAGCCAGTCGTGGCGTGGATGCGGTCATCGAACGCATCGCCCGAGGCGTGAAGGAAGCCGTGGACGAATGCGACCTCAGCCTCTCGCAGGTTCGCGGCATTGGCGTCGGCGCGCCGGGCGCGGTGGACACTGACACCGGGAAAGTCATCTTCGCGCCGAATCTGCCCGGATGGAAAGATGTGCCGCTGAAGAAAGAATTGGAAAAGATTCTCGACGTGCCCGTGTTCCTCGGCAACGACTGCAACGTCTGTACGCTTGGCGTTTTCGATCAGGAATTCAAAGCCAAGCCGAAGCATCTGATCGGTATCTTCATCGGCACGGGCATCGGCGGCGGATTGATCGTCAACGGCGATTTGTACACCGGCCACAACCTCACCGCGGGCGAGATCGGCCACATGGTCATCGAGGTCAACGGCCCGAAATGCGGCTGCGGCAACCGCGGCTGTCTCGAAGCGCTTGCCAGCCGGACGGCAATTTTCCGGAGGATCGAAGCTGCTGTGAAAGACGGCCAGGAAACCCTGCTCACCGATATGCTGGGAAAAGATTTGAAAGACATGCGCAGCGGCGACCTGCGCAAAGCCATTCGCCGCGGCGACAAATTTGTGGGCAAGGTAATTGAAGAAGCGGCGGAGTTTTCCGGCATCGGTGTTGCCAACCTCATCAACATCTTGAATCCCGAAATTGTGGTGGTGGGCGGCGGCATGATCGAAGCCTTGCAGGATGAAATGATGCCGACGCTCGTGAAGACGGCGAAAGATCATGTGATGCCCGGCACAATGAGCGGCATTGAAATAAAAGCTTCCAAACTAGGTGACAACGCCGGTATCACGGGCGCGGCAGTGTTGGCTCGGCGCGGGACGTCATAACGTGGTTTGTGATTGACACCTTTTGGGTCTCGAATCATTCCCCTGATCGGTTGGATCTCAGTTCCTCCAGTTCTTCCGGCGTTTTCGGCCAGTCTTTGCGAAGCAAAAGGGAAAGGGCTCGGTCCGCCAGCAACCTGCCGTCGGTCTGGCAACCGGGACAGTAGTTCGTCTCGTTATCGGCGTAACGGATGCGCTGGACCTTAGCGCCGCACACCGGACACGGCTTGCCGAACTTGCCATGCACTGCCATGTCCGGACGAAACGCTGTCACCTTCTCAGGAAACCCGTCTCCGGTTTCGCGACGAAGAACTTCAGTCCAGCTCGCCAGTGTTTGTTGTGTGGCGTGAAATAGTTGCTCAATCGCTGCAGTGGAGAGCTTTTGTGTCAACGCCACGGGCGAGAGTCGGGCGCGATGTAGAATCTCGTCCGAATACGCATTGCCAATGCCGCTGAACAAGCACGGCTCAGTCAAGGCGCGCTTGAGTGTGTGATTTCGCAACGTGAGCGTCGCACGGAACTCTTCCAGCGTGCAGCCGGCCACATCCAATCCTCCCGGATTGTGCTGTTGCAAGGTCGCCTCGTCTTGAACGAGGTGAAGCGATGCACGTTTCTTTGTTCCGGCTTCCGTAAGCGTTAGCGTGCCGTTGGGGAAATCAAAAACAGCCAACGCATTCTTTCTCGGAGTTTTCGCGCCCGCTTCATACCAGTGCAACCGACCCGCAATCATCAAATGCAGCACCAGCCACAAATCATCCTCGAATCCGAACGCGATGCGTTTGCCCAATCGCCGCAACGCAACGACGCGGCGATTCTCGATGCTTTGAATCGGCGGCACGGCTGTTCGCAACAGAAATGGACTGGCGATGCGCAGTCGGGTGAGCGGTTGATTGAGGATTCGCTTCTCCAGCGCTTCGAGATAAATCGTGATGTCCGGCAGCTCGGGCACGACGGTAGATTACCAAAGGCAGTCGAGTCCGGGAACTGAGAGATGCAGGGCTGAAAGCCCGAAAGATGATAGCCCGGGGTGAAGCCCCGGGTTAATCGTCCAACAAAATCCCAAGCCCTGTAAGGGCGGCAGAAGTCTCGCCAAGAATCTCCAGCGGATTATTCATGCCGGCAAAGCCAGTCAATTCTCGACGAACCGTCCCGTGTGATGCCGCTATAGCTCACCACGCGCGTCCAGTGCGGTAGAGCGTCTGTCCTTGGAACGGCTCGCGGGCGCAAGCGCTGCCTCAGTGTAGCCCACGGCTCTTGTTGAGGCGCGTATTTCCCGGCGATTTCCGCAATGTGGAGCAACACCGGTTCGCAACGCTCCTGAACCGCAAGGCGGCAAAGCGAGGCCGCATCCGTGCGAGGGGAACTCAACAACTGCGCCGCTATACGCAACGCATCCAGGCTGTATGGATTCTGCCCCAAACAAAGCGCCACACCGATTTCCTCGTCGCTGATGTTCGGATTGTCCGGTGGCAGGCTGCGATCAAAATCCCGCTGGTAGTGCTTCGCGCCGCGCTCGACCGCCACTTTGAGCAACCACTTGGGCAATCGCTCCCCCGCGCCGCTCACGCGCGCTAATCAGATGGCCAGGACCGAGGCGTGCGCCGTGTCGCCCAGCTTTTGGGCAAGCGTCGGCGCGGTGGCTTGGTCTTTCAGTTCCACGCGGCCCAGCGTAGCAAGACCGCGTCGAAGGCAAAAGGCTTAACCACGAATGAACAGTTGGTGAGAATCCGCTTTTCCAGCGCTTCGAGATAACATGGTGATATCCGGCAGTTCGGGCAGGGCGGATGAATCACTTCACCGGAGCGCTGTCGCGGAAAATCCGGTCCATAACTGGGCCCACGTTGTTAAACTGCATGTTCGGATCAACGATGAACCTCGTGGCTTGGTATCGGCTGATTTCGGTTGGTCGCTCTATTGTAACTTCTGCCGGCAATTCGTATTTGGCGGCATAGCGGCTCCATAGTTCGTCAACAGTCTTCGCGAACTTCACATGATTTATCGCAAAGACAATTGTCCCTAGTGTCAGCTTTTCTAAAGGGTCGATTAAGACCGCAAAGCGCTCCGAGAATGCTTTACCTTGATGACTTGCCTCGCAGCGTTTGCTCCATAAATCCTCTACTTCTTTTCCGATTCCTTTGCGATGCCGAAACAACTCTGAAAGTCGCTGCTGGAGCAGCTTGCCATGACCATGTTTCACAGGTCCACATACCAAGCCTTCTAACGCGGTGAATTTGCATAGAAAATCGACGCCATGCGCGCGTGCCGAACTGCCGCAACGAAACATTTTTGCCGAGAGACCGATCTGATTGCAGAGTTCATTATCAAACTTTACATCGTCCGTTGCCACAACGTCGAAGAACTCCAGAAAGTGCTTGAGCAGCCTCTCGTTTCTTTCATCCCATGATTTCTCCGCCACTCCATCTTTCGAATTCATACGAATTTGAACTTTTAGCTCAAGGAACTTGATCGAAGCGTGCAGTTGATCTTCTTCTCTGATTTGAACAATCGGCCAAATCTCAGGCGTGGAATCTTGTGCAAGGAAAGAATAACCATCAACGATCCCAGAGAGCTTCTCATGAGCATCCATGATTGCTTCAGTTTCGTCCGCTACATCGTTCCTAAATCCGAAAGCATGAAAACGCTTTCCTCCTTTGCGCAGCCAATAAGATACATCTGCCCCCAGTTTTTGAATCTCCTTGGCCAATTCTGCGGCAACAGGAGCAGAGAAATAGTGAACATCACGAACAAGGAGCCCATCCGGAACACCATTCACTAAGAATACTATGTCTCGGCGCATGTTCTTATTTCACAGCCCCAGCTTCTTAAACCGGTTGTTCACTTCCTTGAAGTGAAAATCCAGCGAGCAGAGGGCTTCGAGTTCGCCTTTCTTGAAATGCTTAGCGACTTCCGGATCGGCTTTGAGTTGCTCCACGAAATCCGCGTCGTCGCGGCCGGCGTGTTTGACTTCCCAGGTTTTCATCGCGGCGTCCTGGCAAAGTTTGTAGGCGGCTTCGCGGGTGAGGCCTTTTTTGATGAGCGCGAGCAGCACGGTCTGGCTGTTCCACATGCCGAGCGAGAGGCCGAGGTTCTTCTTCATGTTCGCGGGATAGACGACGATGCCGTCCATCAGGCGCGTGAGCAGGCCGAACATGTAATCGAGCAGCGTGCAGCTGTCGGGGAAGATGATGCGCTCGACGCTGCTGTGGCTGATGTCGCGCTCGTGCCAGAGGGCGACGTTTTCCAGCGACGCCATCGCGTTGCCGCGCAGCACGCGCGCGAGGCCGGTGAGGCGTTCCCACGTGATGGGGTTGCGCTTGTGCGGCATGGCGCTGCTGCCTTTCTGGCCTTTGGTGAACGGCTCTTCGGCTTCGAGCACTTCGGTGCGTTGCAGGTGGCGGAATTCCACCGCCCAGCGTTCGATGCTCGCGCCGACGAGCGCCATCGCGAGTTGGAATTCGGCGTGGATGTCGCGCTGCACGACTTGCGTGGCGATGGGCGCGGGTTGAATGCCCAGCTTCTTGCAAACGTAAGCCTCCACGCGCGGTGACAAGTGCGCGCTCGTGCCGACCGCGCCGGAAATCTTGCCAACGGCGACGACATCGCGAACGGATTCAAGGCGGCGGAGGGCGCGGGTGAATTCATCGTGCATCAGGGCGAGTTTAAGGCCGAACGTCGTGGGTTCGCCGTGGATGCCGTGGCTGCGACCCATGCAGGGCGTGAACTTGTGTTCCTTCGCGCGGCGCGCGATGACGGGCAGCACCGCCTTTACGTCGGCGATGAGGATGTCGGCCGATTGCATCATTTGCACGGCGTAACAGGTGTCGCCCACGTCGCTGCTGGTGAGGCCGAAATGAAACCAGCGGCTCGCTTGATCGTTGATGACTTCGGCGACGGCGGTGGTGAAACCGATGACGTCGTGGTTCAAGACTTTCTCCAACTCACGCTGACGCGCGACAAGGCCGGGGAGGTCGGCGAACCACTTGTCGCAACCGGCTTTGATCTTCTGGAAATCCTTGGCGGGGACGACGCCTTCCTTCACCAGCGCTTCGCTGGCGAGGAGTTCGATCTGCAACCAGATCTTGAGTTTGTTTTCGTCGGTCCAGATGGCCCGCATTTCGGGGCGCGAGTAACGCGTAATCATGCGAGCCACAGGTTAAGAAACCCCGGCGCACG